>CANQZK010000090.1 GCA_947628285.1 uncultured Muribaculaceae bacterium | reverse complement strand
AGCCAAGCATTTTCACTTGTTATGTGCCGATTTTTTTATGAACCCAGTCTATAAAGGGACTTTTTCAGTGCCCTCCCGGTGGGGCCGCGCTTTTTTATCGGGGGTATGGGATTAGCGGATTACCTTGGTGGCTTTGCCGTTGACGAGTTTCACGTAAACGCCGGGGGTAAGGTTGTCGGCGTCGACACGTACACCGTTCAGGTTGTAGTAAACAGCGTCGGCTTCAGCATCATCGGCCTCGATTGATTCGATACCGGTGGTTACGTCACCATTCTTAACATTCTTGGCAACCGATATGCCGCTCTGGATACCGTTGCGGGTGGTGTAGTGGTAGAATGTGCTGCCTGCGGGAACATTTTCTACTGCACCGTTTGTAGCTTCCTTGTAGTCAGCAGCGGCGGGAGCGCGGAACTGAGCGGGTTCAGCGGCGGCGGGAGTTTCGATGGCGTAGAAAACCTTGGCACCTTCGGGGATCTCAGTGAAGGTAGCAGTCAGAGTGCCTTCAGCAGTACCCTCATCGATGAAGCTTACATTGCCCACATGCAGATTCACATCAGCCAGTTTAACCAACGAGAAACCGGTGTAGCTTGCCCATTCATGCTGAACGCTTGCAGCAGCTGCAACAGCGATGGTGAGGTCGCCGCCGGCTTCAAAGTCAACATAATGAACATTCCAGCCACGCCCGAAAGTCTGACCCTCTGAGCCAAGTTTCGAAAGTTCAGCGGTAGCATATGTTTCCGTATCGTTGCCGGCAGTCATCTCATATTTTGTCAGGTTGCCTGAACCTCGAGCCAGCACGGCCAGACGGTATTGACCGGCGGCTACGTTGACAGTCTGTTTCTGTGACGAAGTCCAGCTATTGTCGCCCCAGCCGGCAGTATCAAAGTATTTGCTTGTTTCAGTATATTCACGGATTGTCGGACCCTGGCCCTGGTTTGTCTGCATTTTGCTTGCAGTCCAGCCGGTCAGGTTATCATTGGGATTGGTGATAGCAATCGTCTCGCGGCCTTCAACGCCTTCGGCTAATGCGTGGCTGTAGATGCATTCTTTTTCAGCGGCAGGAATTGCGGCTACTGCGGTCTGAACGGCTGTTATATCGTGCCTTTCAGAGCTTCCTCAGCGGCGGCGATTGTATCGTTGTAGGCTTTCAGATGCGTTGCGGCTGCATCTGAATAATCGGCAGTCTTGGCAGCTTCAATAGCAGCCTTGGCGTCGGCATAAGCCTTAACCACGGCATTGTAAGCGTCATAAGCGGCTTTCAGGTCGGCTGGCTTGGCAAGAACTGCGAGCTGAGCGGCACGGGTTGTGGCACCGGTCAGGCCTTCAAGCGCGGTGCGTGCATCGCCCTTGATGTCGGCGTTAGCCTCCAGCAGAGCCTTAGCATCAGCAACAGCGTCATTGTAGCTCGCTGCGACTTGGGCGTCAGTCATTTCCTCGCCTTCGTAGAGCGAGAAGAAGTTGCTGAACGTGATAGCATTGCCTTCAGGATGAGCATACTTGAATATCACGTAGGCATCGCCATCAGCATAAGATTCGAAGCGGGCCTTCTGATGTTCGGCGGGGAAATTGGCGGCCAGACGGAAATCCGCGCTCTTACCGAGGTTGGCAAAATCACTGGCGAGCCATACGTTCAGAGTGGACTCTTTTTCGTTGCGCTTAGCACATGTTTCAAAGTCATAGTAATAACCGGCTTTGACAGGAACTTTATAGCCGTACAGCCAGGTTGAATTTTTATCGTTGTAGCGCAGCAGGATTGCATAAGGCTCACCGCTATTTTTTGAATCCAAAGTGTTATCACGGATCTGCCAGCCATTACCGTTACCATCGGAATAAACTGTACCTTCGTTATATGAATACCACTCAGGTTTGGGAGCGGCATTTGTTTCCTGACCCTGGAGCCATGCGGACATGAGGTTTACAGCACCGGCGGCGACAACGTTAACGGTCTTGGAAGCGACTTCCATATCCTTGTAATATACCTTGACGGTATAATCGCCGGTTTGGTAAGGAGTGAACGAAACGGCGGCCGAGCCGTCAATTGTAACCTTGAAGATTGAAGCGTCGGCATAGTTGGTGATAGCTACATCATATTTGTTGCCGGTCTGGTATTCGGTAGTCTCGACGCCCTTGAGATTAAGGGCGATTGCCGGGGTTTCAATCAAGACAGGAGCGGTGTACTGTACCGAAGCATTGTTATTGGCTGCGAGTACGATTCACTTGGTGCCGTCTTCATTAGGCGCAAAGACCTTGGTATAAGTAGTCCAGTCAGCTGCGTAGGCCAAATCACCATAAGGCTCCGTATTGTCGGGCCATGCCGCATTTGAGCCGTTCCAGTTCCAGAAACCTGCAAAAGCATGCTTTTGACCTTCAGTACCGCCTTTGTAATTGACAGCGAAGGTGTAGGATACGCCACGCTTGAGGTTGACGGGCTGGCAAACGATGTTGTCGCCGCCATTGGCGTTGATTGTCACACCGTTATTCTCAAAAACGGTTGTTCCGTTCTTGGTTGCGTTGGTCCAGAATTCGCCGTTCTGAAGGAACGAAGCGTTGACCAGCATATTGGGCGCTACTGGAAGAACATCAGCCGGTATTTCCTCACGCATCAGCTTAACGTAGTCGTAGCAGGGCTTGGCTTGGGCCCCCGATCCTGTACCGCTGACAGCTGTATAGCCGAGCTGAATTTTCCCTTTGGTTTCCTTTAAAAGGGTAAACTCTACAAGTTCTTCCTGCCAAACTTTGTTTTGGTATGCTACATTCGACAATACAGCCGAAGCTCCGTCAGGAACCCAACCGAATTTCGTAGTACCGCCATTTTTATCACCACAGTTATAAACCATGCTGATGAGTTTATACTTACCGGCGGGGAGAGTTACTTCAGCAGAAGGCAGAACCGAAGTTCCCCATCCAGTAGCCATTACAAATCCGCCACCGGCTGATCCGTTAGGACCGGCTGCAGGCACTGTACCGGAACCTTTTAGTGTCACCGATGTGCCATACTCTGCTATACCAATAGCATTTTGCTCCGGAACTTTTATAGACCAACCGCCTACAGTAACTGTTTCTCCGTTTGAAAAATTGTTGTCAATATTTCCTCCCGGTGTGTTTTTGTCCCATGTGTAGGTGGGGCCGTTGAACTCCGTATCGACACCGGGAAGGTACGTCGCCGTCACGTCAGTGTACTCTGCGCTTGCGCCAAGGCCCAGACTCAGGGCGACGGCGCAGACACAGCCTCTTAGCGTGCTGTAAAGTTTTTTCATGTTATTAGGTTTAGGTTTATTATTATTGGTGTCTAAGTAAAGTCAATCAAGGATTTTAAATGCTATTGGCGAATAGACTTAAAGGTTTTGGCACAAAAACATTTAATCGCACAAGTTAGCTGTAAATTTTTTTTCATTTTCACCCGCCTATTTATGTTTTACAACATATTTAAATATTTTTAACAAAGGAAGGGCGTGGGAAGGCCCCCGCCGGGGCCGCGGTAGCGGGCGGCAGGGATGCCGCCCATCCAAAGGTCGACGCGCCTCAGCGGCCGGAAGCCGCTCATCCATGAAAAATGCGCGGCTCCTTGTGGGGCCGCGCATTTTCTGGTGGGGGATGGGATTAGCGGATTACTTTGGTGGCTTTGCCGTCGGCTATCTTGACGTATACGCCGGGGGCAAGGTTGGCGGGGTTGACACGCACGCCGTTGAGGTTGTAGTATGTGGACTCGCCGGCAGTGGCGGTGTCAAGGGCGTCGATTACGGCTGAGCCCTGGCCGATTACCTCGACGGTGGTGACGGCGCTCTTGATGCCGTTGCGCTCGCTGTAGTAGTAGAAGGTGCTGCCGGCCTTGACGCCTGTCACGGTGCCGTCTTCAACAAGCTGGTAGGCATCGGCGGCGGGGGCGCGGAGCTGTTCGGGCTCGGCGGCGGCCTCTTCAATGGCGTAGTAGGTGCGGGCGCCCTCGGGCACGTCGGTGAAGACGCCGGTGAAGGTGCCGTCGGCGTCGGCGCTGAAGGTTACGGTGCCTGCAGCCAGGGTAGCGTCGGCAATCTTAACCAGGGAGAAGCCGGTGCAGCTTACCCAGCCGCCGGCGGGCATGTCGATTTTGACGCCGATGGTGAGGTCGCCGCCGGCCTGGAAGTCAACGTAGTATACGTTCCAGCCGTTGCCGAAGGCCTGACCGGCGCTGCCGCAGGTGGTGAGGTCCACGGAGGCGTACTGCTCGGTGGCGTTGCCTGCAAAGAGGCGGTATTCATTGGCGGGTACGGAGCCGCGGGCCAGAACGGCCAGGCGGTATTCGCCGGCGGCTACGTTGACGGTCTGGGTCATGGTGGAGTTCCATGCGCCGCCCGACCAGTGGTCAAAGTACTTGCAGGTGGGAACGAAGTCGGCCACTGTGGGGCCTTCGCCGTTCTTGACTTCCATGGCAGCGCCCTCGCAGGTCCAGCCTTCCAGGTTGTCGTTGGGGTTGACGATGGTCACTGCTTCGCGGCCTTCGACGTTCAATGCCAGGGCCTCGTTGTATTTGACGATGGCGTTGAAGGCGTCAGTGGCGGCTTTGAGACCGGCGGGATTGCCCAGCACAGCGAGCTGGTCGGCACGGGCGGTCTTGCCCATGAAAGCCTCGAGGGCGGTGCGGACGTCGCCGGTCACGGCTGCGTTGGCGTCAAGGATCGCCTTGGCGTCGGCGACAGCGGCGGTGTAGCGCTCGGCCACGACGGCATCGGGAATCTGCTCGCCTTCATAGAGCGAGAAGAAGTTGCTGAAGGCGATGGCGTTGCCCTCGGCGTTGGGATAGCTGAAGATTACGTAGGTATCACCGGCGGCGTAGCTCTCGAACTTGGCCTTCTGGTTCTCGGCGGGATACTCGGTAGTCAGCTGATAGTCGTTGCTCTGGCCGAGGGCCTCGAAGCTGTTGGAGAACCATACGTGGAGTGTGCCTTCCTTCTCGTTGCGTTTGGCGCACATCTCATAGTCATAGTAGTAGCCGGCCTTGGCGGTCACCTTGTAGCCGTAGAGCCAGGTCGAGTTCTTGTCGTTGTAGCGCAGCAGGATGGTCTTGGGCTCGCCGGTGCCGTTGAGTTCGCCGTCGGCGTTGCGGATCTGCCAGCCGTTGCCATTACCGTCGGAGTAGATAGTGCCGCCCTGGTACGAGTACCACTGGGGTTTGGGAGCGGCGTTGGTCTCCTGACCGGCCAGCCAGTTGCCCATCAGGTTGACTTTGGCGTCGGAGGCGATTACGGTGTAGGTCTTGGTATCGAGCACTATGTTGCCGTACTTGGCGTTGATGGTCACGGTGCTACCCACGGCGGGAGCGGTGAACTCGGCAGCCTCGGTCTCGGTGGTGCCGTCGGACCATGTCAGGGTCAGGCCGGCCACGGTGCAGGCAATGGTATACTTCTTGCCGGACATGATCTGTGCGGGAGCGGCCTCGCCGTTCAGTTCAAGGTTGATTGAGGGAGCCTCGACAACGAACACGCCGCGGTAGTTCACCTCGGCCTCGTGGTTGGCAGCCAGCACGACGGCCTTGGTCTCGTTGGCGCCGGGGGTGTACTTGTTGGTGGTGGCGGTCCAGTCAGCGGCATAAGCCATATCGGTGTACGCGCCGCCGGTCCATGAGGCGTTTGAGCCGTTCCAGTTCCAGAAACCGGAGAAGGCATGAGTCTGGCCCTCGGTGCCGCCCTTGTATTCGACGCCGAAGATGTAGTTCTTGCCGCCCTGGAGCTCGACGCCCTGGCATACGATGTTGTCGCCGCCGGTGGTGGCCTTGACGGTTACGGAGCCGTCGGCGTTAAAGGTGGTCTCGCCGGCCTTGGTGGTATTGGTCCAGCCCTCGCCGGAGTTGGCGAAGGTAGGGTTCACAAGCAGATTTGCCGAGGTCTGAGCGGCGGCCTGTGAGCCGACAGCCAGCAACCCCGCCAGCATAAATGTGTAAAGTTTTTTCATAAGGGAAAGTAAATGTGAATAGGGTTTAGTGCAATAATCGAGCAAAGATAGCGCGAAAAGCGCAGTCACTCAACGCACAAGCGTATGTTATGCAGCATGTTTAACAGAGTTTAACTGAACTAATAGGGCTAATAGGGCCAATAGGCTATAGGCCTTATAGGCCCCATAGGCCCTATTGCTATCAGCCTAATCAGCCGCCCCCTGAAATTTATTTTTGCAATTGACGCAATATTAGTACCTTTGCCGTATGGAATCAAAATCGGCCCTGACACAGGAGCAGCAGCTGCGGCTGAAGCTCAATCCGCAGCAGGTGCGCTTCGGGCGCCTGCTGGAGATGTCCGTGCCTGAGTTTGACGAGGAAATTGCCCGCGTGGTGGACGAGAATCCCGCCCTGGAAGTCAGCCCCGACACCGCCGCGACTGACCGCGATGAGGAGGGCACGCCCTTCACCGAGACCTCCGACGAGTTGATGCGCGCCGATTACCGCACCGAGGACGATGTTCCCTCCTACCGCACCCGCGACCGCTGGAGCTACACCGCGGAGTTCGCCCCGCACGAACAGGCCGACGAATCGGCCGGCGACCTGGAGGCGCTCACCGAGCAACTGTCCGTCCTGACCCTGTCGGAGCGCCAACGCGAGATTGCCACCTATATAATAGGCAACCTGGACGAGAACGGCTACCTGCTGCGCTCCACCTCGCTGTTGGCCGACGACCTGTCCGTGGCAACCGGCGACGACGTCAGCACCGCCGAGATGGACGCCGCCCTGCGCATCGTGCAGGCCCTGGACCCGCCCGGCATAGGCGCGCGCGACCTGCGCGAGTGTCTGCTGCTGCAACTGGACCGCATGGAGCCGTCGGCCACCGTCGATACGGCCCGCAACATCCTGCGCAACCATTACAACGCCTTCGTGAAGAAGCATTACGACTTCATCCGCAATCGTACAAACGCCAAAATCGACGATATAAAGGCGGCCATAGCGCTGCTGCTGCGGCTCAACCCCAAACCGGGGTCGCTGCTCACGCCCGCGGGCGTGGAGGAGCGCATGCGCTACATCACGCCGGACTTCATCGTGGAGACCGACCCTGAAGGGGCCGTGAGCGTGAGCCTCAACGGCCCGGTGCCGCGCCTGGAACTGGAGCACAGCTTCCGGCTGACCGACGCCCCGGCCGCGCCCGCCGGCTCGCGCCGCGCGGCTGCCGACGCATTCATCCGCGCCCGCCGCGACGAGGCCGTGGAGTTCATGGACATGGTGCGCCGCCGCGGCGAGACACTCCTGACGGTCATGGAAGCCATAGTGCGCCTGCAGCCCGACTTCTTCACCACCTTTGACCGCAGCCGCCTGCGCCCGATGGTGCTCCGCGACATCCGCGACCTTACGGGCCTGGACCTCAGTGTCATATCCCGCGCCACGGCGGGCAAATACGTGCTGACCGAGCGCGGCGTGTTCCCGCTGAAGATGTTCTTCAGCGAGGCCGTGGGCGACGCCGGCATATCGGTGCCCCAACTGGAGGAGGAGCTGCGCCGCCTCATCGAGCACGAGGACCCCGCCACACCCCTGAGCGACGAGGAGTTGGCCGCCGAGCTGAACCAATGCGGCCTGCCGGTGGCGCGCCGCACCGTGGCCAAGTACCGCGAGCGCATGGGCTTCCCCGTGGCCCGTCTGCGCGTCCGACATGATTAACAAAACACAGCCTATATAATGTCAGAAACTTCGATACAGAACCCCGCGGAGGCGCCGCAGACGCCCGGCCCCGGACGGCCCCGGCCCGTATGGGCGGCCGCGGTGAGCGACGCCCTGTCGCCGCTGTTGGTGCCCACCTATGCCGTGGCCATGTCCATGTGGCTGACGCCCCTGAAGGTCATCCCGGAGGGCGCCCGCTTCAAGGTGACGGCCATCGTGGCCGCCCTGACTGCCCTGCTGCCGCTGCTGGCCATCGTGGCCCTGATGCGCATGGGCCGCGTGAGCGACCGCTCCATCTCCGACCGTCGGCAGCGCCACTGGCCCTACCTCATCACCGTAATCTGCTACTTAGGCACGGCCTACTGCCTGATGCGCTTCGGGCTGATGTGGGTATCGGTGTTCTTCTTCGGCGCCACAGTGGCCACACTCGTGTGCGGCCTGATAAACTTCTTTTGGAAAATCAGCGCCCACACCACGGCCCTGGGCGGCCTGACGGGCCTGACGGCATGGTATGCCCTGACGGGACTGACCACGGTCAACCCGCTGGTGCTGCTCACTATAGTGCTGCTGCTGAGCGGTCTGACGGGCACATCGCGCCTGCTGCTCAACCGCCACTCCGCCGGGCAGGTATTCGCCGGTTTCGGCGTAGGATTCGCCTGCGTCCTGACAGCACTATTCCTTTTGAATTGAAAATTAAAAATTAAAAATTGATAATTGAAAATTTAAAATTATGCATTAATTTTAAGATAAGAGCTTGTTTAATAATAAATGTTGACGGCAAGGTCGCATATCTTGAGTCGATTTTTGTCTTGTGAGGAAGGAGTGTACTTGATGTACACGACTGACGAACAAGGCAAAAAGCGGCCAAGATATGCGAGACCACAGTAACTTTTACCGGACAAGCAGGCTCATCAACTTTAACATTGTTTGCATTATATATGGACAATACGTTATCAATTTTAAGGAATAATACTGCAAAGCTGCCAGTCGTCGGCATCTTTGTGTCTGTTCTTCGGTCGTTATGGAGCCCCATAACTCCCTCATCACAGACACAAATCTGCTCAACGACTGACAGCCCTGCCGTTAACATTTATTTTTAAACAAGCTCTAAATAGGGTTTACTGAATAATGCATAATATGCTGTATAACAGGTAATTAATTTGTTTAAGCATTTGTTTTTTTAA
>CANQZK010000089.1 GCA_947628285.1 uncultured Muribaculaceae bacterium | reverse complement strand
CCAAAAGAATCGGCAACTTTTTCAAGCTGCCGATTCAACTTTTTTAGGTTTTTTATTATCCCGAACTCACGTTATTAGCCCCCCTAAAGACAAACCCGGGGCAGGCCTGATGGCCTGCCCCGGGCTGTTTATTGGGGGAGTGCGGGATTAGTCGCGGGGCTTGCGGGGACCGCGGTCGCGCTGCGGACGGTCGCCACGGTCGCGCTGGGGACGGTCGCCGCGGTCGCGCTGCGGGCGCTCGCGACGCTGGGGCTCTACGTAGCCCTCGGGCTTCTCCTGCAGGACACGCATGGACAGGCGGTATTTGCCGGTCTTCTTGTCGATTTCGATGAGCTTGACATCAACCTCGTCGCCTTCCTTCAGGCCGCTGGCTTCCATGTTCTCCAGACGGTTCCAGGAAATCTCGCTGATGTGCAGCAGGCCGTCGCGGTTGGGCATGAATTCCACGAATGCGCCGAAGTCCATGATGGAGCGTACGGTGCCGTGGTAAACCTTGCCTTCCTCAGGCAGCTCTACGATGGCGTTGATCATCTCCAGAGCCTTGTCGATGGATGCCTTGTTGGCAGCGGCAACTTCGATGTAGCCGCCCTCGGGAATCTCGTCGATGGATACGGTGGCGCCGCTGGCCTCCTGGATACCCTGGATGACCTTTCCGCCCGGGCCGATGACAGCACCGATAAGCTCTTTGGGAATGAGCATTGTGACGATGCGGGGCACGTGGGGCTTGTAGTCCTCGCGGGGTGCGGGGATGGTCTCGTTGATGATATTGAGGATGTGCAGGCGGCCTTCGCGTGCCTGGTTGAGGGCGCGCTCAAGGATTTCGTAGCTCAGACCGTCGCACTTGATGTCCATCTGGGTGGCGGTGATGCCGTCGGCGGTACCTGTCACCTTGAAGTCCATGTCGCCCAGGTGGTCTTCGTCGCCGAGGATGTCGGAGAGGATGGCGTACTTGGAGCCGTCGGAGATCAGGCCCATGGCTATGCCGGCAACGGGCTTCTTCATCTTGACACCGGCGTCGAGCAGCGACAGGGTGCCGGCGCAGACGGTTGCCATTGACGATGAGCCGTTTGACTCAAGGATGTCGCTGACAATGCGGCATACGTAGGGGAAGTCGTCCGGGAACATGCGCTTAAGGGCGCGGTGTGCCAGGTTGCCGTGGCCGATTTCGCGGCGGCCTACGCCACGCACGGGACGAGCCTCGCCGGTGGAGAAGGGAGGGAAGTTATAGTGCAGCAGGAAACGCTCGCGGCCCTGGTTGAGCACGTCGTCCAGAATCTTCTCATCGAGCTTGGTGCCCAGGGTGACGGTGGCTAGAGCCTGAGTCTCGCCGCGGGTAAATACGGCTGAGCCGTGAGGGCCGGGCAGGTAGTCGGTCTCGCACCAGATGGGGCGGATTTCGGTGGTCTTGCGGCCGTCCAGACGGATACCTTCGTCCAGGACGCAGCGGCGCATGGCCTCCTTCTCAACGTCGTGATAGTAGCGCTTCACCAGGGGAGTCTTCTCTTCCTGTTCCTCTTCGGGCAGGGAGTCGATGTATTCCTGGCAGATTGCGTCGAAGGCCTCGATGCGCCAGTGCTTGTCGGCCGAGCCGGTCTTGGCCACGGCGTAAGCCTTGTCGTAGCACTTGTCGTGCACGTCCTTGCGCAGGTCTTCGTCGTTGACCTCGTGGCAGTACTCGCGCTTGACGGTCTTGCCGGCCATTTCAGCCAGTTCAATCTGAGCCTTGCACTGTTCTTTGATGGCCTCGTGGGCGGTCTTGAGAGCTTCGAGGAGTTCGGTCTCGGAGGCTTCGTTCATCTCGCCTTCGACCATCATGATATTATCGTAAGTGGCGCCGACCATCAGCTCCATGTCAGCCTTCTCAAGCTGCTCGTAGGTGGGGTTGATGACGAACTTGCCGTCGATACGTGCCACACGCACCTCGGAGATGGGGCCGTTAAAGGGGATGTCGCTCACGGCAATGGCAGCCGAAGCGGCCAGACCGGCCAGCGCGTCGGGCATTTCGACACCGTCGGCCGAATACATGGTGATGTTGACGAAGGTGTCGGCGTGATAATTGTCAGGGAAAAGGGGACGGAGGACACGGTCAACCAGACGCGAGGTGAGGATTTCGTAGTCTGATGCGCGGCCTTCGCGCTTGAGGAAACCGCCGGGGAAACGACCGGCCGAGGAAAATTTCTCTTTGTACTCAACTGTCAGGGGCATGAAGTCAACACCCTCGCCGGCTTCCTGGGCAGAAACCACAGTGGCCAGAAGCATGGTGTTGCCCATGCGCAATTCAACCGCTCCATCGGCTTGCTTTGCAAGTTTCCCGGTCTCGAGAGTAATCTCGCGGCCGTCTGCAAGCGTGATGGTTTTTTTAACTGGATTCATAAAAAATTTATATCTTGTTTCTTATCTTCGTGATAAATCGCGCAAAGATACAAAATTTTTCCGAGATTTCAAAATCCGCAGAATTATGTGCTTTTGAAATCGCAAGGCGGGGCGGTTAGTTTTGCCCATGGGGTGTGGGCGGGTAATCGATGGTGTAGTGCAGGCCGCGGGACTCTTTGCGCTCTTTGGCCTGGCGCATTATCAGATAACCCACGTTGATGATGTTGCGCAGCTCGCAGATCTCGCGCGAGGCTTTGGAGCACTTGAACAGGCGCTCGGTCTCTTCGTACAGGATGTCCAGGCGGTTCCAGGCGCGGTCCAGACGCAGATTGGAGCGCACTATGCCCACGTAGGTGCCCATTATCTGATTGACCTCGCGGATGCTCTGGGTGATGAGCACCATCTCCTCGGGGTGGCGGGTGCCCTCGTCGTTCCACGCGGGCACGTCGGTGCGCAGGCTCAGGCTGTCTATGCGGGCGGTGGCGTGGCGCGCCGCAGCGTCGGCGTATACCACAGCCTCGATGAGCGAGTTGGAGGCCAGGCGGTTACCGCCGTGCAGGCCGGTGCATGAGCACTCGCCCAGGGCGTAGAGACGGTCGATGGACGACTGTCCGTCGGTGTCCACCTTTATGCCGCCGCAAAGGTAGTGGGCGGCGGGAGCCACGGGGATGTAGTCCTTGGTTATGTCGATGCCCATGGAGAGGCATTTGCGGTAGATGTTGGGGAAGTGGCGGCGGGTCTCCTCGGGGTTCTTATGGGTGACGTCCAGGTAGACGTGGTCGTCGCCGTGGAGCTTCATCTCGGAGTCGATGGCGCGGGCCACGATGTCGCGCGGCGCCAGCGACAGACGCGGGTCGTACTTCTGCATGAATTCCTCGCCGCGGAGGTTGCGCAGCACGGCGCCGTAGCCGCGCATGGCCTCGGAGATGAGGAAGGCGGGGCGGTCGCCGGGATGATAGAGCGCGGTGGGATGGAACTGTATGAATTCCATGTCCTTGACGGTGCCCTTGGCGCGGTACACCATGGCAATGCCGTCGCCGGTGGCCACCAGGGGATTGGTGGTGGTGTGGTAGACGGCACCGACGCCGCCGGTGGCCATGACGGTGACCTTGGCCAGGAAAGTGTCCACGCGGCCCGACTCCTGGTCCAGCACATAGGCGCCGTAGCATGCTATGTCGGGGGTGCGGCGGGATACAATCTTGCCCAGGTGATGCTGGGTGATGATCTCTATGGCAAAGTGGTTCTCGTAAATGTCGATTGACGGATTCTCACGCACGGCGCGGATGAGGCTCTGCTGAATCTCGTAGCCGGTGTTGTCGGCGTGGTGCAGGATGCGGAATTCGGAGTGGCCGCCCTCGCGGTGGAGGTCGAAAGTGCCGTCGTCCTTGCGGTCAAAGTTCACGCCCCAGTCAATGAGAGCCTTAATCTGCTGGGGTGCGCCCTTGACCACCATCTCCACGGCTCGGGGGTCCGAGAGCCAGTCGCCGGCCACCATCGTATCGTGAATGTGCTTGTCAAAGTCGTCGACGGCCAGGTTAGTCACTGAGGCCACGCCACCCTGAGCCAGAGCGGTATTGGCCTCGTCAAGAGTGGTCTTGCAGACCAAGGCCACGCGGCCCTTTCGGGCCACCTTCAGGGCAAAGCTCATGCCGGCGATGCCCGATCCAATTACAAGAAAGTCGTATTCTTTAGTCATGACGCTGCAAAATTAATATTTTTAATTCCGCAGTGCAAAAAAATTTTCACCCGTCCCGGCAGCAGCATCATTTTTAGCGAATTATATTCAGAATGTAGCGGCGCTATACATAGCGCCGACGGCGAGGTCCACCGAGAATCATATTGTTACGCTGTGGGGGGCTGAAAACAGTTGAGGCCGCGACGGACGCGGCCTCAGAGAATTCGAAAGGGGGTTGAAATTATTTTTCGTACTTCTTGACGATGACGGTGGCGTTGTGGCCGCCGAAACCGAATGCGTTCGAGAGGGCTGCACGCACGGGGCGTTCCTGGGCCTTGTTGAACGTGAAGTTGAGACGATAGTCAATTTCTTCGTCTTCGTCGCCTTCCTCGTGGTTGATGGTGGGCGGGATGATGCCGTCGCGCACGGCCATGATGCTGAACAGGGCCTCCATGGCGCCGGTAGCACCTAAGAGGTGGCCGGTCATTGACTTGGTGGAGGAGATATTCACGCGGTAGGCGTCGTCGCCGAACACTTTGACGATGGCTTTGATTTCAGAGATGTCACCGACGGGGGTTGATGTGCCGTGAACGTTGATATAGTCGATGTCGGCGGGTGTCATGCCGGCGTCTTCAAGAGCGTTCTGCATGGACAGGATGGCGCCCAGGCCTTCGGGGTGTGTGGCGGTGAGGTGGTAGGCGTCGGCCGACATACCGCCGCCGGCAACCTCGGCGTAGATTTTAGCGCCGCGGGCCAGTGCGTGTTCAAGCTCTTCCAGCACGAGCACTGCCGAGCCCTCGCCCATCACGAAACCGTCGCGCGACTTGCTGAAGGGGCGCGAAGCTGTCTCGGGGCTGTCGTTGCGGGTTGAGAGGGCGCGCATGGAGTTGAAGCCGCCCACACCTGCGGGGTAGATGGCTGCTTCGGCACCACCGGTGATGATGGCGTCGGCTTTGCCCAGACGGATGAGGTTGAATGCGTCGATGATGGCGTTGTTTGACGATGCACAGGCCGAAACCACACCGTAGTTGGGGCCGTGGAAGCCGTACTCCATCGAGATGTGACCCGATGCGATGTCGGCAATCATCTTGGGAATGAAGAAGGGGTTGTATTTGGGGCCGTTTTCCTGATGCATTGCATAGTAACCGGCTTCTTCTTCGAAAGTGTGGAGGCCGCCGATACCTGCGGCGACGATAACGCCAACGCGGTTTTTATCGGTGGCGCCTTCGGCTTCGAGACCTGCGTCGACCACGGCCTGACGAGCTGCGGCCAGTGCGTACTGGGCGTAGAGGTCCAGCTGACGGAGTTTCTTGCGGTCGAAGTATTCCTCGCCGTGGAAGTTCTTGACTTCGCAGGCGAACTGGGTCTTGAATTTAGAAGCGTCGAAGTGAGTAATGGGGCCGGCGCCGCTGACACCACGCTTGGCGGCGTCCCAGGTGGTTGCGACGTCGTTGCCCAGCGGGGTGATGGCACCCATGCCTGTAACTACTACACGTTTTAATTCCATTGTAGAATATGTATTAAGAAGGGTATAGGGGGATGAGGGGAGAGACGGCTTGAGGAGATGAGGCTGAGTTGACGGGCCGACCCGGGGCGGGCGGCGGTGAGGGAGATGTACCGGAGAGGAGGCTGGCGATTCAGGCCTTTAAGATTAAGAGCCGAGTCCATCGCTGGGGTGGGTCGGCTCTTATGATAGGGTGATTAGGCCTGGTGAGCTTCGATATAGTTGATTGCGTCCTGGACAGTCTTGATCTGCTGAGCTTCTTCTTCAGGGATCTCGATGTTGAAGACTTTCTCAAGTTCCATGATGAGTTCAACGGTATCGAGCGAATCAGCGCCAAGGTCAGAGGTGAACGATGCTTCGGGAGTGATCTGTTCTTTTTCTACTGAGAGCTTGTCCTTGATGATTTCTACTACGCGTTCTGCAATTTCTGACATAATAATTGATTTTTTTGTTATTAATTCATTTTTGCGGTGCAAAGTAAACTAAAATTTGTCAAATACGGAAATTTTTCGCCATAAAAAATTCCGATTTTGGTTGATTATCACCTCATTAACATCTATTAACACTATTTTTCAGCCTTATTTTGCCTTGTTTCGGCCTTCTGGCCCGGCATACGGGCGGCCGTCCCGGAAGGGGGCGGCCGCCGCGCGTTTACAGGTTGTAGAGCCTTAGAATTTGAAGCCGCAGGACAGCACCACTGAGTTGGTGGACTGGGTCAGATCAGCTGTCGGGGCGGCGTGGCCGTCAAAGTCGGTGAAGGCGTGATAGGTGGATTTGCGGTTGCGGTACACGTAGGCGCCGTCGATGTAGAAGGCCTGATAGCGGTAGCCCAGACCGAAGGAGATGCTGTACGTGTCCTTGTTGAACACGTAGGAGGGCGACGGACCCTGCGAGGTGATGATTTCAAGGGTGCCGTCGTTGGCTTCTTCCTTGACGTTGGTTGTGGCGTAGCTGTAGCCGGCGCGCAGGCTGAAGGCGGGGGTGACACGGTATTCAACGCCCAGACGGATGATGTCGGTGGCCTTGAAGTAGTCCTTGATGTCCTGGCGCACGTACTCGTCGGTGAGGTATTCGCCCCAGCCGTTCTCGTACTGGACGCTCATGTCGCCGTAGGCCTGGCGCTCATAGTCCAGGCTGACAATGGCCTGGCTGCCGATTACGGCGGCGGCGCCCACCATCATGCGCCAGGGCGATTTGAGGCGGAAGTTATAGTAGGTCTCGTCGGTTTCCTCGTCGCCCTGCAGGGGGTTGCGGTCGCTCAGCGGGGCGCCGATGTTTGAGTATTTGTAGGCCAGTGTGCCCACGCCGGAGTTGGTCAGCGAGTACCATGTGGGGGTGTGGACGGCGAAGCCCAGGCGCAGCTCGTTGATGGGACGGACAATTACGCCGGCCTTGAAGTTCCAGCCGGAGCCGGATATGTGGCGCCAGTTCTGGAGGTCAAACTCGGCGTTGCCGGTGGCCATGCCCTGCTCGGAGGCGATGCGGGCGCCGGACATGCTCTCGGAGTAGTCCGAATAGAGTTTGTAGTCCATATCGGTGATGCCGAAGCCTATGCCCCAGTAGACAACGTCGCTGACGTTGCCGCCGAAGTCAATGGCGTACTCGTCCACGTAGCCGCTCTCGCGGTAGATGGTGCCGGCATCGCCGTGCGTACCGTCCTGGAACAGACCCTGATAGCCGCCGTCGGCGGTGGGGTTTATCATGTAGGTGTTGTAGCCCAGGATGGACAGCCAGTCAAGGTCGGAGTCGAGATAGGGGTTGTAACCGTCGCCGAAGTTAAGGTCCGCCTCCGGGGCGGTGGTGTAGGCTGCGATGTAGTTTGACAGCGATGTCTGCGTGGGGTTGTTGTAGGCGGAGAAGACGCGGTTGAATGAAGCGGCGCGGTTGTACGACGCGCCCCAGTTGAAGGTGCGCAGGGCGCCGGGCAGGCGTATGGAGCCTACGTAGCCGAAGTTGTTGCAGGCCACCTTGGTTTGGGTCTCGCCTATCTTCTCGGTGCCGAAGGTGGTGAACTTTGAGGGCGAGATATCCAGTGTGACGCCGATTTCGCTGCGGCGGTAGACGCCTATACCGGCGGGGTTCTGCGTCAGGGTGGACAGGTCGCCGCCCAGGGCCGTGAATGCGCCGCCCATCGACATAAATCGTGCCGTGCCGCGGGTGTCGGACTGCGACAGGGTGTATGCGTCGACGGCGCTCTGGGCCGTCAGCATGGCCGGCATGGCCGACAACAATGCTGCAAACAGGATTTTCTTCATATCTAATGTGTTTTATAATTCTGTATGTGGGTGTGAAGCGGTTCAACGACGGCCACGACCGCCGCCACCACCGCCGCCGGTCGAGCGGGTGCCGCCGCCACCTGAACGGCCGCGCGAGCCGCCACCGGTGCCCCAGCTGCTGCCGCCACTGTTGTGCGACGGGCGGGTGTAGGTGTTATTATTGTTGTAGTCGTTGCGGCGCGACGGAGTGTTGTAGTCGTTGCGGCGCGTGGACGAGTTGTTGCGTCCGCGGTTGAGGTTGACCGAGCCCGAGCCGGAAGGACGGGCCGTTGAGGGTGTCGAGACGCCCTGACCGTTCTGACCGGGACGACGGCCGTCTGACCAGCCGCTCTGGCCGGGACGGTTGTTGCCGAAGGCATTGGATGCGCCGGCGCTGATGGCACCGGGACGGCGATAGCCTGAGCCGCCCGAGGTGGACGGACGGGGACGTGCGGCGCCGGGTGTGGTCTGTGCCCAGCCGCCCCAGTAGGGAGGACGGTGGCCCCACGACGGGCCCCAGCCCCATGACGGACCCCACGACGGACCCCAGCCCCACGAGGGACCCCAGCCCCAGCTCCATGACGGGCCCCAGCCCCATGACCAGGAGGGACCCCAGCCCCAGCCGCCGTACCAGGGATCATACCAGCCCCAGCGCCAGCTGCCGTACCACGGCGAGTACCATGAGGTGTAGGGAGCGTAGTAGCCCCAGGGATTAGAGATTACGTTGATGGTCAGGTCGCAGCTCGTGGCCGGTGCGGAGTAGTAGGAGTCGATGAGCTCCTGGTCGGACGAGCCGTTCACCACATCGGGGTTGTAGAAGCGCTCGATGCGGCGGGTGTACTGATAGGTGTCGGCCTGCGCGGCGGCGCTGTCGGCGGGCACGGAGTCCTGCACCAGGAACTGGCCGCGGCGATTGTACGAGTCGACATCCATGGCCAGGCCGCTGCCTGCGACGGGGGTGTAGGTGTCGGCTGCGGGATAGTCGGCTGCGGTGTTGCGGATATAGTATGTTCCGCGCGCAGCCTGCGTCTGACGCGGCGACTGCACGGGAGTTGTCTGCGTTTTGGGCTCGGACGAGGGGTTGTAGTAGATATCGTCCTCGTCGTCATAAGCTGTTGCGAAAGCCGGCAATGCGGCACAGAATGTAATCATGAGCGCTGCCGGGAGAAAGATTCGGTTGTGTATCATATCGCTCGTATTGTACTATTATATAATGAGAAATCGACTGTATTTGTTGTAGATTAGACTGAAAAAAGAACGGAAAGTTTAGAGCTTGTTTAAAAAATAAATGTTAACGGCAGGGCTGTCAGTCGTTGAGCAGATTTGTGTCTGTGATGAGGGAGTTATGGGGCTCCA
>CANQZK010000088.1 GCA_947628285.1 uncultured Muribaculaceae bacterium | reverse complement strand
CGTGAACAAGCACGGCGCACAGTCGCGCGGCGCCATGGCGGCCGTCGAGGACGCCTTCGCATCGCCCGATCCCGTGATAATCTTCCCCGCCGGCCTGTGCTCGCGGCGCCGCAAGGGCGTCGTGGCCGACCTGCAGTGGCAGAAGATGTTCGTGCGCATGGCCCGACGCACCGGCCGCGACGTGGTGCCCGTGCACTTCATGGCGCAGAACTCATCCCGTTTCTACCGCATCGCCTCCCTGCGCGAGCGCACCGGCCTTAAATTCAACGCCGAGATGGTGCTGCTGCCCGGCGAGATATTCCGCCAGGCCGGCCGCACCTTCACCGTAGTCATAGGCGACACCTTAAGCCTGCCGGCACCGGGTGCCGACGCCCCCGCTGACGCCGTGCTGGCCGAGGCCATCCGGCAGACAGTCTATTCGCTTAACCCATCCAACACCCCCATAGCCCGACAATGAACCAGAGAATAATCGACCCGGTCGACCAGGAACTTATCGAGGCCGAACTCACGCCCGACCGCTTTCTGTGTGACACCAACAAGGGCGGCAACAAGATATATGTGCTCGACGCCCACAACTCGCCCAACATCATGCGCGAGATAGGCCGCCTGCGCGAGATAGCCTTCCGCACAGCCGGCGGCGGCACCGGCCTGGACTGCGACATAGACGAGTTTGACCGCATGGATCCGCCCTGCAGCCAGCTCATAGTCTGGGACCCCGACAGCAGGCTCATCCTGGGCGGCTACCGCTTCATCTGCGGCCGCGACATCCGCATGGACGTCCATGGCCGCCCCCGCATAGCCACCAGCCACATGTTCCGCTTCACCGACCGCTTTGTGCGCGACTACCTGCCCTACACGCTTGAGCTTGGACGCTCCTTTGTGCGCCCCGAGTACCAGTCGTCGCGCGCCGGCGCCAAGGCCCTCTACGCCCTGGACAACCTCTGGGACGGCCTGGGATGCCTCACCGTGGTAAACCCCGAAATCAAATACCTGTTCGGCAAGGTCACCATGTACCCCAGCTTCGACATCAACTGCCGCGACATGATACTCTACTTCATGAACAAACACTTCCCGGACCGCGACGGCCTGGTCACGCCCATCGAGCCCCTGCCCCAGAACATAGACCGCCGGGCCATGGAGCAGCTCTTCACCGGCGAGACCTTCAAGGAGGACTACAACATACTCAACTCCGCCGTGCGCGCCCACGGCCTGAACATCCCGCCTCTGGTGAGCGCCTACATGAGCCTGTCGCCCACCATGCGCATGTTCGGCACAGCCATCAATTATGAGTTCGGCAACGTGGAGGAAAGCGGCATATTCTTCACCATCGACGAGATATTCGACTCCAAGAAGCGTCGCCACATCGACACCTACCGCCATTGACGCCCGTCAGGCGCTCCCTTTAACGATATTTCACATAAACAAACATTTATTGCCGAAAAAACAATCCGGCAGTTTATAAAAAATCCAACAGGGAGCCTTATATTCCAAAAAAATCGCCAAATAATTTTGCAAGTTAAAAACAAACGCCTAAATTTGCGATATTATTTGGATAAAGGATAGAATGCACCTTAAACTAATATCGAAAAGAGACACATAAGGCACGGAGCAACCATCCTGACAGATAACAAGCATAACGAGTAGAATTAACTTACAAACATAAACCAATTAATAACTTTAAACAACCAGTTCTTATCAATCATGGAAGCTCAAAAGCCCATCACCCCGGCAGGCAAGAAAGCCCCTGCCAAGAACAAAACCAACGTCCCCGGCATCAAGAACGCATCGTGGGTAATCCTCATCTGCGCCATCATCTGCGTGCTGCTGTTCATCTTCTGGTTCGGCAATGACATGCACTTCGACGAAGACGGTCATCCCCAGAACCTGTGGGGCATAGTTTACAAAGGCGGTTTCATCGTGCCTATCCTGCAGACCCTCTTCCTCACCGTTATCGTGATCTCCCTTGAGCGCTGGTACGCCCTCTCGGCTGCCAAAGGCAAAGGCAACATCACCAAGTTCGTTGCTGCCATCAAAGACTGCCTGAAGAAAAACGACATCGCCGGTGCCGAGAAGCTCTGCAAGGACCAGAAAGGTTCTGTAGCCGCCGTAGTTGCCGCCGCCCTCGTTACCTACAAGGAAATGGACGCCAACACCCAGCTCACCAAAGAACAGAAGATCGTCAACCTCCAGAAGCAGGTTGAAGAAGCCACCGCACTTGAGATGCCCGCTCTGCAGCAGAACCTCCCCATCGTGGCTACCCTCACCACCCTCGGTACCCTTGTCGGTCTGCTCGGTACTGTAATGGGTATGATCAAATCGTTCCAGGCTCTGGCCCAGTCCGGTGCTCCTGACTCGACCGAACTCTCGACCGGTATCTCGGAGGCCCTTATCAACACCGCCTTCGGTATCGCAACCGGTGCGTTCGCCGTTATCTCATACAACTTCTACACCAACAAGATCGATAACCTCACCTACGCAATCGACGAAATAGGTTTCTCAATCGTGCAAACATTTGCCGCTACTCACTAATCCCTGCTTACCACGTTTATATAATCAACTTCAAACATAGGTAAATATGGGAAAAGTAAAAATTAAAAGAAAGAGTACGCTCATCGACATGACCGCGATGAGTGACGTGACTGTTCTTTTGCTTACTTTCTTCATGTTGACTTCTACATTCCTTCAGAAGGAGCCCACCATCGTTTACACCCCCTCGTCCGTATCGGAAGAGAAGGTACCCGTAAACAACCTGGTGACCGTCCTTGTCTCGTCGGCCGACAAATCCGGCAAGCTTGACGACAAAGCCTCCGTCGAAGGTAAGCTCTTCATCTCCTTCACCGGCGATGCCGACTCGACCCTCTCGTCCGAGAAGATTCGCTCGATGATGCTTGAAGAAGCCGTCTCCATTTACAACCAACAGCACGAGAACGCACCGGTGCAACTCACCAACAAGCAGATTGCCGAATTCTCAAAAATCAACATGTTCGGTGTCCCCTTCGCCAAGATGTCGGATTTCCTCAACATGTCGATCACCGAACGCGACAAGTTCCAGTCTGACCTGACCAACCCCGCCGTAGGTATTCCTATCAACGACAACAAGAACCGTCAGGGCCGTCTCAACGACTTCCAGATCTGGCTCCAGGCCATCTACAACGTGGCTCAGCGTATCAACAACGAACAGTCGGCTTCCCTCTCGCCTGAGGACGCCAAGAAACTCCAGAACCTCTACGGCGCTCTGATGCGCCAGGGCCAGGGTATCGCCGTCAAGGCCGACAAGGACACCCCCTTCACCACTGTTCACCGCGTATTCGACAACCTGCAGACCATGAAGCTCAACAAGTTCAGCCTCATGACCGCACTCAAATCTGAAGACGAACCCACAAATTAAGTAAAATCCAATGGCTCAAATCGAACAATCCGACGGCGGCAAAAAGAAAAAAGGCGCCCAGAAGAAAATGCAGATCCATGTGGACTTTACTCCCATGGTGGATATGAACATGCTTCTGATTACCTTCTTCATGCTGTGTACCACGATGATCAAGTCACAGACTCTGAAAATCGTCCTCCCCACCAACGAAGAAGTCAAGAAGGAGCAGCAGAACCAGGCCAAGGCTTCTGAGGCGTTCACCATCATCCTCGACACCGAGTATGGCGATGACAACAACCCCAAAGTCGACCCCGAAACCGGCAAGACCATCCATAACATCTACTACTATGAAGGTATTGCCGATACAACCTTCCAGTCGCCCAAGTACCTCACCAAAGAACAGTTCATCGGTAACGTGAACCACCAGGCACAGGGCATCCGCAAGATCCTCCGCGACAAGAACAAAGAGGTAATGGCTGAATACGACGACCTCAAGACCAAGTGGAAAAACAAAGAAATCACCAAGGAACAATTTGACGAACTGGCCAAGAAAAACTCGTCCGACTCGCTCAAGACCCGTCCCGTAGTGGTTATCAAACCCGGTCCCAACACCACGTATGAAGGCCTCATCAATGCACTTGACGAGATGAACATCAATCAGATCTCCCGTTACAGCATCGAGTTGCCCAGCCACACCGACACAGTTCTGCTCGAGCACTATGCACAACAGCACGGCGAAACTATCATTCGTCCCACTATACGCTAATGATTTATTAACCTTTTAACCGTTAACTACAATGGCAAAAGACGTAGATCTTTCATCAAAAGAGTGGCGCGATATAGTATTCGAAGGCAAAAACAAGGATTTCGGCGCATACACCATGCGCGAGGCCTCAGTTAAACGCCACACCCGCGCCGTAGTAATAGTTCTCGCTTGCCTGGCAGCGATTCTCGTTCTCCTCATCCTCTCCCTGACCGGCGTATTCAGCCGCGGCGAAGAAGAGGGTCCCGACGCTTCAACCGAACAGGAACTCGCCACCTTCGCTCCTGAAGACGTAGTCGAGGAGGAAATCGAAGAGGAACAGGTACAGTTTGAAGAACCCGAGGAAATCATCCAGCCCGAAGAAGTCGCCAATGAACAGCGTATCACCGAAACCCTGATCGTTGAAGACAAGGACTTTGACGAAACCAAAAACGTCAAGGAACAGAGCGAGATGATTGAAAACGAAGCACAGGCCGGTGCCATCGATATCACCGAAGGTACCAACGACATCAACAAACAGCAGGTTAAAGACCAGGTGATTGCCGAAGAGCCCAAAGCTCCGGAACCCGAAAAGGTATTCAACATCGCCATGGTTGAACAGAAACCTGAATTCCCCGGTGGCGAGGCAGCCATGTACAAATGGCTCTCCGACCACATCAACTACCCGCCCGCCGCAGCCGAAGAAGGCGTACAGGGCCGCGTAGTAGTGGAATTCGTTGTGTCCAAGACCGGTAAGATTGAAGGTGCCCGCGTACTCCGTGGCCGTCACCCCGCCCTTGACCGTGAGGCCCTCCGTGTAGTAAACTCCATGCCCAACTGGCAGCCCGGCCGTAACAACGGTCAGGCCGTGAAGGTGACCTACACACTCCCCGTTTCATTCAAGCTCCAGCAGTAAGCGCTTTTGAAACTCCATAACCGAAGCTGCCGCGATTCGTCGCGGCAGCTTTTTTGCATCCGCCCCCGCCCGGATTTATGGATACGATTCTATGGCTTTGGCCGAATTTTTCAATTTTTTTTTGGTCGGGGCGTTGTTTATTCAGAATTTATTGTTACTTTTGTGAAAATTTGCATTTAATGGCCCGCGACTTCAAAAGCCGGATAGACGCCGTAAGCGCCAAACTGCTGGTTCTCACCGAACGTTATGAATCGATGGAACAGGCATATGAGGCTGCCAGGCAAGAGATAATCATGCTCAAGGCCTCCTTGCTCGCCAAGGACAAGGAGATTGACCAATTGCGCACCCGGGCTGAATATCTGACCGTAGCGAGCAACCTCCGCGGCGGCTCGCGCTCCGACCTCGAGCTGGCAAAGGCCTTGATTGCAGATTTATTGCGGGACGTCGACCGCTGCATAGACGATCTGATCGAATGACGCCTTTGACTTACCGTGAGATACGATGAACGAAGATAAGCTACATAGATTTACAGCTCATATTGCTGATGTCGAGCCGTTTGTGTTCAACATCAAGCTCAGCGAGGAGCCCGTCTTCAGACGCGCGGTTTATCATGTCAATGAATTCTGGACCAAGATGAGCCGCGAACAGCCCGGGAAGGACTCGCATTATATTCTGGCCAAGGTGGCGTTGGCGTTCGCCGAACTGTACTACCGCAAGGCCGACCAAATGGTTGAACAGCAGCGATTGATGGAGGATTTCGAACAGAAACTCGACTCCCTGCTGATCAAACTTGACCAATGACACCCGCCGGCAGCGCGTCTGCCGCTCCCGGGAGTGCGTCAGCTTATCGACATCGCACCGCACGGCGCCCGCAAGCCCCTCAGGCAGAGGCTTCAGGGCGCTTTCTCTGTTTTTGTAAAACCTTAAATATCAAATATTAATCCAATTTATACTTGTATATCATGCATATATGGCTGACAATAACGATAGGTGTCCTGGCGGCAGTGGCAGGTGTAGTGGCCACACTGGTGGCACAGCGTCGCATGGCGCGCACACGTGCCAAGCTGATAATTGCCGACGCCGAGCGTGAGGCCGATGATCTCAAGCGCAACAAAGAACTGCAGGGCCGCGAGGAGGCTCTGCGCATAACCACCGAGGCCGAGAAGCAGGCCACTCAGCGCCTGTCAAAGGTGCAGAACGCCGAGACGCGCCAGAAACAGCGCGAGCTGCAGCTCAACCAGTTGCAGAGCGAGACTGCCCGCGCCCGCAACGAGGTGGACACGGCCCGCCAGGCCCTGGAGCAGCAGTCGGCATCGCTCGACGCCCGCGCCGCCGAGCTGGAACGCCTGCACCGCGAGGCTCTGGAGCAACTGGAGCACGTCAGCGGCCTTTCGCAGCAGGAAGCACGCGAGAAGCTGATTGAATCGCTCAAGGACGAGGCCAAGACGGCCGCCGCCTCATACATCAACGACATAATGGACGACGCCCGCATGACCGCCAACAAGGAGGCCAAGCGCATTGTGGTCCAGACCATCCAGCGTGTGGCCACCGAAACCGCCATCGAGAACTCGGTGACTGTGTTCCACATCGATTCCGACGAAATCAAGGGCCGCATCATCGGCCGCGAAGGCCGCAACATCCGCGCCCTGGAGGCCGCCACCGGCATTGAAATCATTGTGGACGATACTCCTGAGGCCATCGTGCTGTCAGGCTTCGACCCCGTGCGCCGCGAGATAGCCCGCCTGGCCCTGCACCAGCTTGTGGCCGACGGCCGCATCCACCCCGCCCGCATTGAGGAAGTAGTGGCCAAAGTGCGCCGCCAGGTCGAGGAGGAAATCATCGAGACCGGCAAGCGTACCGCCATCGATCTGGGTATCCACGGTCTGCACCCCGACCTTATCCGCATGGTGGGCAAGATGAAATACCGCTCCAGCTACGGCCAGAACCTGCTGCAGCACTCGCGCGAGACGGCCAACCTCTGCGCCATCATGGCTTCTGAGCTCGGCCTCAACCCCAAGAAGGCCCGCCGCGCCGGCCTGCTGCATGACATAGGCAAGGTGCCCGACGAGGAACCCGAGCTGCCGCACGCACTCTTCGGCATGAAATTGGCCGAGAAATACAAGGAGAAGCCTGAAATCTGCAACGCCATCGGCGCCCACCACGACGAGGTGGAGATGACATCGCTGCTGGCACCCATCGTGCAGGTGTGCGACGCCATTTCAGGCGCCCGTCCCGGCGCCCGCCGCGAGATTGTCGAGGCCTACATCAAGCGCCTCAACGACCTTGAGCAACTGGCCCTGTCCTATCCCGGCGTGGTCAAGACCTACGCCATCCAGGCCGGCCGCGAGCTGCGCGTGATTGTGGGCGCGGACAAGATTGACGATGTCGAGACCGAAAAACTGTCGGCCGAAATAGCCAAGCGCATCCAGGATGAGATGACCTACCCCGGACAGGTCAAAATCACCGTCATCCGCGAGACCCGCTCGGTGGCCTTTGCCAAATAAGCCATGGCCGAGGAAGAAAACAAGGCCGACCGCCCCGAACAGGAATCGACCCCGGCACCGCAGGCACCGGCTCAGCCGTCCGTGCCCTCGCCGACGGTCGATGCCAACGAGTGCGGCCCGCGCGCCAAGCTGCACAGCTACAACTGGCTGGAGGACATCCCCGGCGGCTATGCCGACAGCGACATTGTGGAGGTGACCTTCAAGAACACGCGCAAGGGCTACTACAAGAACAGCACGCACATACCCCTGGAGATAGGCGATATGGTGGCCGTCGAGGCCTCGCCGGGTCACGACATAGGTCGCGTGACGCTGGTGGGCCTGCTGGCCGAGCGCCGCATGAAGCGCGAGGCCGTCGCTGCCGCACAGTCGCGCCGCGGAGGCCCCGAACGCCAGGCGGCTGAGACCAAGCGGGTGTTCCGCAAGGCACGTCCGGCCGACCTGGAGCGCTATCACGAGGCCCGTGCCCGCGAGACAGACACCATGATACGCTCACGCCGCATCGCCGCCCGCCTGGGTCTGAACATGAAGATAGGCGATGTCGAGTACCAGGGCGATGGCCTCAAGGCCATATTCTATTACATAGCCGATGAGCGCGTGGACTTCCGCCAGCTCATCAAGGTGCTGGCCGATACCTTCAAGGTGCGCATTGAGATGAAGCAGATAGGCGCGCGTCAGGAGGCCGGCCGCATCGGCGGCATCGGACCATGCGGACGACCGTTGTGCTGCTCGCAGTGGATGACCAACTTCGTCTCCGTGGCCACCAGCGCCGCCCGCTATCAGGATATATCGCTCAACCCGCAGAAACTGGCCGGCCAGTGCGCCAAGCTCAAGTGCTGCCTCAACTTTGAGGTGGACGCCTATGTGGAGAGCGTCAAGCGCCTGCCGCCGCGCGACGTGCGTCTGGAAACTGCCGACGCCACATACTTCCACTTCAAGACCGATGTGTTCAAGGGCGAGATAACCTACTCGACGGACAAGAACATGGCCGTCAACCTGGTGACCCTCCCCGCCGCCCGCGTCTTTGAGGTCATAGCCCTGAACAAGGCCGGCGAGAAGCCGCTGAGCCTGCTGCCCGACGATAAGGACAAACCCAAGGAGAAAGCCGCATTCGGCGACATCTTGGGAGAGGACGACCTGACCCGCTTCGACAAGAAAAAGAAGAAAAAGAAGAAGTCCAAGCCCAAGGATGCCTCCGCCGGTCAGTCCAAGGAGCCCAAGGAGCCCAAGGCTGAATCCGCCAAGTCTGCCGACGCACCCGCCGTAGAGTCAGCCACCGCCGCCCAGCCCAAAAAGCGCCGCAAGAAGAAGCCGCGCCCGGCCGGGGACGCCCCCGCCGCCGCTGATGGCTCCGCACCCAGGCAGCCTAAAGAGCCTAAGGAACCCAAACAGCCCAAAGAACCCGCGCAATGAGACGCCTGCTGTCCGCCATAGGCCTTGCGGCCGCATTGACCTTTGCCACCGGGTGCTCCACCACGCCGCCGGAGTTCGGCAGCTTCGTGTCCGTGCCCGCTGAAGGCTGGGCCTACGGCGATACGCTGTCCGTCGAGCCGCAGATGACCGACTCGGCCAACTGCGGACGTCTGTCCCTGGCCGTGCGCCATACCGATGCCTACGCCTACCGCAATCTGTGGCTGGAGGTGACCACCCCGCTGGCCGATACCGTGCAGGTCGACACCGTCAACGTGGAGTTGGCCGACCGCTTCGGCAAGTGGTACGGCACGGGCGTGGGCGTGAGCTTCTGCGTCAGCGACACCCTGCCGGGCTACTACTGCCTGCCGCGCGGGTCACGCATCGGCGTGCGGTAGAAGCCCGGCAGGGTGTCGCTGACGCAGAAGCTCACG
>CANQZK010000087.1 GCA_947628285.1 uncultured Muribaculaceae bacterium | reverse complement strand
AAAAAAACAAATGCTTAAACAAATTAATTACCTGTTATACAGCATATTATGCATTATTCAGTAAACCCTAATTATGGCAGAGCATTTAAAAAACAAATTGTTGAATCTCATAAAATTAAGCTTCCTGTAAAATCTAATGGGTCGCCTGATTGGGAATTTATGGAGAAATACATAAAATCCCTGCCTTTTAGTGCCAGTGTGTGCGTATGCACCCCAAGATAGCTATTGTCAGGAAAAAGACTTGCGACACTTATGGGACGGATTCTTACCCTGTGAGCTTATAGAGTTTAGACATATTTACTAATAAAATCGAGGCAAGTCCTTCACGACATGCAATGCATTGTTAATTAGGTGGTTGTAGGTTGTTACGGCGTGGTGGCGTATCAAAATGCAAAATAGACGGATAGTAGGGACCTACGGCCCGTGTGTCCGCTGGCAAGATGCTGTGTATCAGCAGTATACATATTTTGTCAAAACAATCAATTTGACATTGCTTAAATGAACGAGCAGTGTTGCGTCATTCGCTGCGGCGGTAGGAGGTCAGGTATTCAAGGCCGGCGGGGCCGGCGGGGGGGGGGGGGGGGGGGGCGGGGGCGGTGAGGAACGTGCCGGGGTGCGCGGACAGATGGGGGTTCCCGGAGGGTTGATCGGTCGGGGCGGGGTGGAGGTGTTGCTCGGTCAGGTAGAAGTGGCTGAGGGCTATGCCGCAGTCTATGAGGGTCCAGCGGCCGGTGGATTTGCGGTAGAAGTGTACGGTGTCGCCTTGGACCAGGGCGCGCCAGGGCTGGGAGTTGCTTGACGAGGGTGCCAGACGCAGCATTTCCAGGGCCGGGGCGAAACGGTTGTCGCGCGTCAGGGGGCGGTCGAAGTCTTCGATGAAAAACAGGCTCTCCCATGGTTTGCGGCGGTCGCTGCCGACGCTGAGGAGGATTATTTTTTCTTTCAGGCCGGGCTTGAGGGCGACGCCAACAGGGCAGACGGCCTGGAGGTGCTCGCCTTCGGGCCACGTCTGGCCGCAGTCAAAGTCTGAGCCGCGATAGGTGCCTGCTATCCAGCATGTGCCCAGTCCGGCCCGGCAGGCTTCGAGTACGACTTGCTCAAAGCGGAAGCCTGCTGTCAGGCGCGAGGCGTCGTCGTCGGCCATAGCTATCAGGAAATAGTCTTCGGCGCCGGAGATGAAGCCGTAAGTGCCGGGTTTGTAGCCGGCTTTGAGGTCGAAGCGTTTCAGACGGATTGTCACGCGGCCGCCGAAGGGGCTGAATGATTCGTCGATGGCGCGGAGCAGGCGGGCGCGCATGTTGTCGGTCAGCACGCGGCCGTCGAAACGGCGCACGGAGCGTCGTTGCTTTATGGCTTCCAATATGTTCATGGGTCATGTGTTTTTGGGTGCGTAAATTTAGTAACAACGGCTTATCCATGCAAACATTCCGGGATTTTTTCGTAGTTTTGCGGGCGATATGCCACGTCACGTACAGGACCGAATAGTGGACGACCTCGCGTTTGCACGCGAGGTCGCAGAAGTTGTCCGTGCCATACCGGCAGGTAAGGTGCTGAGTTATGGTGATGTAGCGGTGCTGGCGGGGCGGCCCTCATGTGCGCGGCTTGTCGGGCGGATTCTCGGCGGCATGGGCTTTGAGTCAGAGGTGCCCTGCCATAGGGTGGTGAACGTGGCGGGCCGTATAGCGCCACACTGGCCGCGGCAGGCCGACCTGCTCAAGGCCGAGGGGGTGGCCTTCGTCACTGCGATGCGTGTGGACATGCAGCGGCACCGCTGGCGGCCGTTTGATGAGTTTTGACGGTCCCCCGGGGTCAGAGGCTGTTCTCGGCAACTTCCTCGGTATCGTCCGTATCGGTCTGCTCGACTTCTTTATCGGTCACTTCGCCCTGGAAAATTCCAAGTTTGTCAAATTTGAGGTTCTTGCCATTTGACAGGCCTATGGTATAGTAGAGGGCGGTGCGGGTGATGCGCACGATGTTCTCGCCGTCGTGCTTTTTGGACACGTGGTTGCGGATGGTTTTGGGCACGAGTGCTTCGGGGACGCTCTTTTTCTTGCAGTCCACGTTGGTCCACTGGCCTTTGTTGCTGAATTCTATTTTGGTGCCGTTGGAGAGCTTGACATCATAGTCGGTTTTCTTGAGCAGATGACGGTCCACCTTAATCATGCTGACCTTGGCCTTGGGAAAGTGTTCGTCCAGCATCTCGCGGGCAGCTTCGGGCAGGTCTTTGCGGTTGATGGTGTATTTGTCAATGGGAAGTGCGGCCGATGCGGCAATCACTGCTGCCATCATAACCACCGTCACAATAAATTTTCTGAACATAGACGTGTATTTTTTGTGTGTAAGAATGATTTATCAATACCATAACGGAACATGCCCCGTTATGTTGTGTGCGCCCCGCAGGTTTAGGATACGTTAACAACCGTACAGGGTGCCCGGAAACGACACAAGGACGGCCGGGGCCGTCCTTGTGGGGATTGTGTGGTGGTGTGGATTATTTTTTCAGCAGGGGGGTGGGGTATTCGCCGCTTTCGTGGAGGGCAGCGAGTTTGGCTACCACGTCGGGACGGTCGGCAGAGTAGGTCACGCCGAACCATTTCGAGTCGGTGTCGAGTACGCGCACTGTTGCTTCGCCGCTGTTGATGAGGGTGTCGATGCACAGGGGGATGAAGAACTCGGCTTTGGGGGTGTTGATGTCGCGGTCAAGGAATTTCTTGAATTCGCGGGCGGAGTAGTCGAAGTAGTCGGGAGTGAAGCCCCAGAAGTTCATCGAAACGGGAGTGGTGGGCTCGATGGTCTGGATCTGGCCGTTCTCGTCGGTGAATGTGATGTTGTGGTCCTTGTCGTAAGCGATGGCGGTGCGTTCAACTACGGAGGTGAGCAGGCCGTCTTTGTTCTCGCAGACGCCGCGGGCTACGGAGCCGTTGTCGGTCATGGTGTTGCCTACGCGGAAGCCAACCATGGAGTAGTCGCCCTTGCGGTCGCGGGGACGCATGAGGTCGTTGGCCATAACTTCAAAGGCGTTGCGGCCGTAGAAGTCGTCGGCGTTGATGACGGCGAAGGGCTCGTTGATGACGCCGGCGCCCATCAGCAGGGCGTGGTTGGTACCCCAGGGTTTGGTGCGGTCGGCGGGGCAGGTGTAGCCTTCGGGCAGGTCCTGGATGCTCTGGAAGGTGACTTCGACGGGGATGAGGCCTTCGTATTTCGAAAGGATTTTTTCGCGGAAGTCTTTTTCGAAGTCTTTGCGGATTACGAATACTACTTTACCGAAACCGGCGCGGATAGCGTCGAAGATGGAGTAGTCCATGATGGTTTCGCCGTTGGGGCCGACGCCGTCGAGCTGCTTGAGGCCGCCGTAACGGCTGCCCATACCGGCTGCAAGTACAAAAAGTGTGGGTTTCATTATCGGATAATATAGATTTTTGAGTTAGATTTTTTTACGGGTTGAAGTTATTCGGCTGTGAAGCGGAATTCGATGTCGCGGTCGTAGGCGCTGTCGGCGCGGAGCAACTGCGAGGGGAAGGCTGCGCGGTTGGGAGCGTCGGGGTAGCCCTGGCACTCGATTGCCACGCCGTCATAGTCGTCGTATGAGCGGCCGGCCTTGTTGGCGGGGCATCCGGCCAGCCAGTTGCCGGTGTATATCTGTACGCCGGGCTGGTCGGTGGCCACGGTGAGCTTGCGGCCGCTGACGGGGTCGGTGAGCACGGCGGCCACGCGGAGTGTGCCGTCGGCGCCGTCTATCACGTAGCAGTTGTCATAGCCCTTGCCGTAGTTGAGCGCGGCGAAGTCGGCTTTGATGTCGCGGCCCAGGGCCTTGGGTGCGGTGAAGTCCATGGGTGTTCCGGCTACGGGGTCGACGTGTCCCAGGGGGATGAGGGTATCGTCGGTGGGCAGGTAGCCGGATGCGTTGAGCTGCAGCACGTGGTCCAGCACGGAGCCGGCGTTGTGTCCGGCCAGGTTGAAGTAGGCGTGGTTGGTGAGGTTGACCACGGTGTCGGCGTCGCTGACGGCGTGCAGGTGCAGGCGCAGCACGTTGTCGTCGGTCCAGGTGTAGGTGGCGGTGGCGGTGAGGTTGCCGGGGTAGCCTTCCTCGCCGTCGGCCGAGTGGTAGGACAGTTCGACGGTGTTGTCGCCTACGGATTCAACGGCCCAAATGCGGTTCTGGAAGCCGGTGGGGCCGCCATGCAGGGCGTTGGGGCCGTTGTTGATGGCCAGCGAGTATTCACGGCCGTCGATGCTGAAGTGTCCGCGGGCAATGCGGTTGGCGTAGCGGCCGGGAATCTTGCCGGCGCAGGGGCCGTCGGCCATATAGTCGGCGGGATCGGCATAGCCCAGTACAACATCGGCCATGCGGCCGGCAGCGTCGGGAACGTTGACGGCCACGATGCCGGCGCCCAGGGTGGAGAGTGTGACGGAGGCGCCTGTGGCGTTGGTGATGGTGAGCAGAGTGATGTCGCCCTTGGTTTCGGTTGTAATCATGCGGTTGTTACGGGTTTATTTGATGCCGCGAACGTGTTTCTCCCAAGCCCATGATGCGCGCAGGGTGTCGTCGATGTCGCGCTCGGCCTTCCAGCCCAGGACTTCGTTGGCCAGAGCGGTGTCGGCCCATACGGCGGGCACGTCGCCGGGACGGCGGTCAACGATCTTGTAGGGGAGCTTGAGGTCATTGGCGGTCTCGAAACGGGTGATGAGCTCCAGAACGGACAGGGGTGTGCCGGTGCCGACGTTGAAGATCTCATATTTCTGCTCCATCTTGTGGCCGGTCATGCGGTTGACGGCAGCAACGTGGGCCTTGGCCAGGTCGACAACGTCGATGTAGTCACGCAGGCAGGTGCCGTCGGGGGTGTTGTAGTCGCTGCCGAACACGCTCAGCATGGGACGGATGCCGGCGGCGGTCTGTGTCACGAAGGGGATGAGGTTGTTGGGCACGCCGCGGGGCAGCTCGCCGATGAGTGCCGAGGGATGTGCGCCGATGGGGTTGAAGTAGCGCAGGGCAATGCCGTAGAGGCCCTCGTAGGCGCGGCAGCAGTCGCGCAGGATGTCCTCGGCTATCTGTTTGGTGTTGCCGTAGGGCGATGTTGCCGGCTGGCGGGGTGTGGTCTCGGTGACGGGGAGTTTCTCGGCGTCGCCGTATACTGTTGCCGATGAGGAGAACAGGATATTGGGACGGTTGAATTCCTTCATCATCTCAACGATGTTCATGAAGGACACCAGGTTGTTCTGATAGTATTTGAGGGGCTCGGCCATCGACTCGCCCACGGCCTTGTAGGCAGCGAAGTGGATGACGGTGTTGAAGGGATATTTTTCAAACACCTTGCGCAGAGCGTCTTTGTCGCATGTGTCGACTTTCTCGAAGGCCACTTTGCGGCCCAGGATTTTCTCGACGCCTTCAACGGCTGAGGGTTCGGAATTGGAGAAGTTGTCGATGATGACCACGTCGTAGCCGGCTTCGACCAGAGCCACGGCGGTGTGAGTGCCGATGTAGCCGGCGCCGCCCGATACGAGGACAGTTTCTTTGTTTGCCATAAACAAATAATAAGTATATGTGGTAAAGGCCGACTCCGTTTGGGGAGTCGGCCGGTTGATTGGGTTTTATCAGTCTTTGGGGGTCTCGCGGTGTGCGCCGTCGGAAATGATGACTTCGTACACTTTGGGTTCGTGGCCGTAGCGCTCGTTGAACTTGGTCTTGGCCGTCTTGATGAAGGCGGGCAGGATTTCGTCCTTGACCAGGTTGATGGTGCAGCCGCCGAAGCCGCCTCCCATGATGCGCGAGCCGGTCACGCCAGATTCCTTGGCGATGTCGTTGAGGTAGTCGAGTTCCTCGCAGCTAACCTCATAGTCCTTTGACAGACCTTCGTGAGTGGCGTACATGCACTTGCCGACGGTCTCGTAGTCGCCTTTGGTGAGGGCGTCGCAGACGTCGAGCACGCGCTGTTTCTCCTCGATGACGAATTTGGCGCGGAAGTAATCTTCGGCCGAGATGTCGCTCTTGATGTCGTTGAGCATCTCCATGGTGGCGTCGCGGAGGGTTTCGAGGCCCAGACGCTTGGCTACGCGCTCGCAGGATGCGCGGCGTTTGTTGTAGGGCGAGTCGGCCAGTTCGTGCTTGACAACGGAGTCAACCAACACCAGGGTGTGGCCTTTGGGTTCGAAGGGATAGTATTCGAATTCCATCGAGCGGCAGTCAAGGCGCATCAGATGGTCCTTCTTGCCGAATACGCTGGCAAACTGGTCCATGATGCCGCAGTTCACGCCGCAGTAGTTGTGCTCGGTGCTCTGACCGATCTTGGCCAGGTCGAATTTGTCTATCTGGTTGTCGTTGTAGAGGTCGTTGAGTGCGAAGGCGAAGCATGATTCCAGAGCGGCCGACGAGCTCAGGCCGGCGCCCAGGGGTACGTTGCCTGCGAATACGGCGTCAAAGCCCTTGACAACGCCGCCGCGCTTGAGGATTTCGCGGCAAACGCCGAAGATGTAGCGTGCCCAGGATGCTGTGGGAGCGTCGTCCTCGTTGAGGCCGAATTCGGCATAGTCGTCAATATCGATTGAGTAAACGCGAACTTTTTCGGTGCCGTTGGGCTTGATTTCGGCCATGATAACCTTATCGATGGCGCCGGGGAACACGAAGCCGCCGTTGTAGTCGGTGTGTTCGCCTATAAGATTGATGCGTCCGGCCGAGGCATAGACGATGCCGTCCTGGCCGAAGCGTTTTACGAATTCCTGATGGATTTTTTCTTTAAGTTCCATAGTAAAATATTAGTCTAAGGTGAGATAGTTATTATTTGGCACAAAGTTAGAGAAAATTTCTTAAACAATGGACTGTTAGAGGGGCAAAAATTCAGATGTTATTTAACATGAATTTCCGTAACGGCGGGTTTAAGGCCTTTTGCAGAGGCTTTAAGGCGCAGAGTGCCGGGGGTGTCGGCGCTGCGTACAATGGCCGTTGCGGCTCCGCTGAACAGCTTCATCTCCGGGTTCTGGAAGGGCAGCAGGCAGGTGGGGTCGCCGTTGGCTGCGGCCTCGAAGGTGCCGGCGCCGTCTACGGTGAAGCGGACCATGCGCTCGTCCACGGGCACGAAGTTGCCATCCTTATCCACGGCCTCGACGGTGATGTATACCAGGTCGCGGCCGTCGGCGGTCATCTCGGTGCGCGAGGGTGTCAGGCGCAGGCTGCGGGCCGGACCGGCGGTGCGCATCACTTTCTCGGCCACGGGGCGGTCGTTCTCGTCATAGGCCACGACCTTGACCTCGCCGGGCTCATAGACGGTCTCCATCCACATCAGGCGGTAGCGGTTGTACAGGGTGGAGTCGTTCTTCTCGCGCACGCCATGGCTCTTGCCGTTGATGAAGAGTTCGGCCTTGGGCAGGTTGGTGTAGACAAATACGGGAGTCACCTCGCCCTCGCGTCCGGCCCAGTTCCAGTGGGGCAGGATGTGCAGGGTGGTGTCGGTCTTGTTCCACTGCGAGCGGTACAGGTAGTAGCGGTCCTTGGGCAGCGAGGCAAGGTCGATGATGCCGAACAGCGAGCTGTGCGAGGGCCATGCGTCGGTATCGTAGGGCGAGGGCTCGCCTATGTAGTCGAATCCGGTCCAGACAAACTGGCCCAGCACCCAGGGATGGTCGTCGTCCATGGCAAAGTCGATGTCCGGGGTGTTTGACCAGGAGCAGGTTTCGTTGTCGTAGCTGTTGGACTGGTTGCCGGGATGGAGCTCCACGTTGCGATAGTCGTCTGCCATGACCACGGGGAAGAAATATTTGCCGCGCGACGATACGGTGGAGGCCGTCTCGGAGCCGAGAATCATGTGCTGGGGGAGTTTGTTGTACGACGATACGTAGTGCTGAGGCTTGTAGTTGAAGCCGGGGATGTCCAGGGCGGCGGCGAAGCCGTTGGTGGTCACGGCGCCTATCTGGTCCATGCCGCAGGTGACGGGGCGGGTGGGATCAAGACGGTGCACAAGGTTCTGAAGCATGGTGAGTTCGTCCATGCCGGGCTCGCCCCACTGGCTGGGCACTTCGTTGCCGATTGACCACATCACCACGGAGGGATTGTTGCGGTAGTGTTCAACCATGTTGGTGACGTCGCGCTCGGCCCAGTCCTTGAAGATGGAGCCGTAGCCGCCCGGCGATTTGGGACGGAAGCCCCAGTCGTCAAAGGGCTCGACCATGAGCATCAGGCCCATCTCGTCGCAGAGCTCAACCAACTCCGGGGCGGGCATGTTGTGGGATGTGCGCACGGCGTTGGCGCCCATGTCCTTGAGCATCTCCAGCTGGTGGCGCAGGGCCGAGCGGTTGACGGCGGCGCCCAGCGGGCCCAGGTCGTGATGGTTGCATACGCCGCGGAATTTGGTGTATTTGCCGTTTAGGAAGAAGCCCTTGGCGGGAATGTACTCCAGGCTGCGGATACCGAAGCGGGTATCGTAGGTGTCGACGGTGCGGCCGTCGGCAATCAGGCGTGTGCGGGCGGTGTAGAGGGTGGGCGAGTCGATGTCCCAGCGGCGGGGCTGCTCAACCAGGAAGTTCTGGCCGAATTTCTGTCCGCGGGCCACATATTCGCTTGAATCCGTGGCCACTACACGGCCTTCGGGGTCGATGATGTCCGTCACCACGCCAATCTTGGCGTTGCGGGGTGCGCCCTCGATGTTCATCTCCAGATGTACGGAGGCGTAGTCATCGCCCACGTGCGGGGTGGTGATGTATGTGCCCCATACGGGGATGTGTATGCAGTCGGTCTCCACCAGGTGGACGTTGCGGTACAGGCCGGCGCCGGGGTACCAGCGGGACTGCTGTTCCTTGTTCTCGGCCTCGACGGTGAGGCTGTTGGCGCCTGGACGCATCACGTCCTTGGGCAGGGCTACGTGGAATGAGTTGTAGCCGTAGGGCCAGGTGGCTATCTCGGTGCCGTTGAGCAGGATGCGGGCGTTGCTCATCACGCCGTCAAATACCAGCGTGAACTCGCGTCCAGCGGTGTCGGCGGGGAGCTCGAGGGTGCGGGTGTAGGTGCCCTTGCCTATGAAGGGCAGGCCACCGGTGCGGGCGGTCTTCTCGGTGGGGACGGTCTCGCCGTTCTGTTCCACGGCGACGGTCTGGAGGTCAATTGAGCGGTCGAAGGGTCCGTGCACGGCCCAGTCGTGGGGCACGGTGACGGGACGGGGAGTCTGTCCGGGCTGAGCGAACGACCATCCGTCGGCCAGGGTGGTCTCAGTGCGCTGTGCCGTGGCTGCGCCGGCCGCCAACAGGGCGGCCAAGGTCAGGAGTGTGTATTTCATGCGTGTTTTTTAGAATTATGTCGGTCAGAGTAACTGTAAGGGTAACTATATTTTTAACTTGATTTTACAGTAAATGTTGTACTGACAGGCTATTTTTTATGAAACCGGTCCCGACGCCGGATGTGCGCCGGGACCGGAGGATGGGAAAACTGAATTTCTTAGAGCTTGTTTAAAAATAAATGTTAACGGCAGGGCTGTCAGTCGTTGAGCAGATTTGTGTCTGTGATGAGG
>CANQZK010000086.1 GCA_947628285.1 uncultured Muribaculaceae bacterium | reverse complement strand
TGTGTCTGTTCTTCGGTCGTTATGGAGCCCCATAACTCCCTCATCACAGACACAAATCTGCTCAACGACTGACAGCCATGCCGTTAACATTTATTTTTAAACAAGCTCTTAAACTCATGTATATGAATTTTCGTAACGCTTTGCTCGGTATAGTGCTGGCTGTCTGTCCGTCGGCCGCCGCGGCCCTTGACCTGCCTATCAAGAAGGTCAATGGTGTCGACAATTATTATTATGAGGTGAAACGCGGCGATACGCTCTATTCGCTCACGCGGCGTCTGGGTGTGACGCGCGAGGACCTCATCCACTTCAACCGCGCCGCCGAGGACGGTCTGCGCGCCGGCATGGTGCTGTATTTCCCTGTGAGCCAGTATCGTGACGTCAAGCCGGTGACGCCCTCGGGCCCCACGGTGACGGCGGGAACGACTCACGGACAGGCGGCGTCAGCTCCCCACGGCACTATCCGCTATGAGGTGAAGCGCGGCGACACACTGTTCGGCCTGAGCCACAAGTTCAATGTCACGGCCGAGGAGATTATCGCGCTCAACCCCTCGACGAACAACGGCCTGCGTGCCGGCGAGGTCATCACCATCCCGGCCAACGATGGCTCGGACGCCGCTGCCACGGCCGATACCCCCGAACGGCCTATCCCGACTGTCGCCCCGCAGGACAACAGCCTGACGCCCGTGCGCCGGCCCGTAGTGGTTGTCGACTCCGAAGAACCGGAAGACTCCGAGAGCACCGGGGAGCCCGTGAGCGACCCTCTGACGGTCGAGCCTCAGGACAACAGCCTGACGCCCGTGCGCCGCGACATCGTGCCCGTCGAGTCCGTAGCCACAGCCGGCAAGATAGCCGTGCTGCTGCCCCTGATGCTCAACGAGGAGAACCCTGTCAAGCATGCCCGGCTGAACACCGACTTTGTGCGCGGCATGATCCTGGCGGCAGACCGTGCCGGTGAGCGCGGCGACAGCGTGACCATTGAAGTGTTTGACACTCAGGGCGATGTACCCCGCATCGGACAGTTGATGCGCAGCCCGTTCGTGGGCGGTGCGTCGGTGATTGTCGGCCCGGACAACGCCGCCTCGCTCCAGGCCATCGTCGGCGCCACGGACGATGAAGCCTACGTGTTCAACATCATGGCCGTGCAGGATACACTCTACCTCAACCACGACAACATAATCCAGGCCAACATCCCCCACAAACAGATGTACGAGAAGGCCCTTCAGGCCATCGACGGCATGTACGCCGGCTACACACCGGTATTCCTGATGGCCCGCGGCGGCCGCAGCGACAAGGCTGCCTTCACCGATGCCGCCCGCAGCCACTTCCGGGCCAACGGCGTGGATTACAAGGAGATACTCTTTGACGGCGCCCTGTCGCAGCGCGAGATCGAGGAACTGGACCCCGCAGCACGCCACGTGTTCATACCCGCATCCGGCTCGCTGAGCGAGTTCAATAAATTTGCCCGCGCGCTGCAGACGTTCCGCGAGAGCAAGGCCGACCCGTCCGAGGTGGCTCTGTTCGGCTACCCGGACTGGACCATCTTCCGTGCCGATGCGGCCGAGCAGCTGCACCGCCTGGAGGCCACGCTCTACTCGCGCTTCTTCTGCGACGAAACCGACGCCGACGTCACCGACTTCAACCGCGCCTTTCAGGCCAAATTCGGCGTAGAGCCCGCGGCCACGGTGCCCTCGCAGGCCATGTTGGGCTACGACACGGCCCGCTACCTCATCGAGGCCATGCGCAACGGCCGCGGCCGGGGCATCGACCTGGACAACCCCGCCGAGTACCGCGGCCTGCAGTCGGCCTTCCGCTTTGACGGCTCCGAGGCCGAGTCAAATGCCGAGGCCGACGCCGAGAATACCCCCGGTGTAATTCCGGCCACCGGCCCGGTCAACACCGCCCTGTACATCATCACCTATCTGCCCGGCAATGGTGTGGCCACGCGCATTATCTAAGGCCGCGGGCGTCGCGCTGCTGACGCTTGCCGCCGCCGTCGGCGCCACGGCCCAGACCCACTACAACTCGCACATCTGGCTGGGCGCCCGCGGGGGTGTCACCCTCTCGCGCATGGACATATCGCCCTCCATCACCCAGACCATGAAGACGGGCACCACGGGCGCCGTGACATTCCGCTACGCCGAGGAGAAGCTCTTCGGGCTGGTGGCCGAGCTGGGCTTTGTGCAGCGCGGCTGGAAGGAGCAGTTCAACACCCCCGAGGAGCCTTCGCCCCTGCAGTACAGCCGCACGCTGACCTACGTCAACCTGCCCGTCATGACCCAGATAATCTTCGGCACGAACCGCTTCAAGGGCTTTGTCAACCTCGGTCCCGAGGTGAGCTACCTGGTGAGCGAGGGCACGACGGCCAACTTTGACTACCGTAACCCCACCGCCGCCGAGGGCTGGCCCAAGCGCCCCCGTCAGTACGAGCACCTGGCCATGGCCGTGCAGAACAAGTTTGACTACGGCATCACCGGCGGCGCCGGCATAGAGGTCTACGTGGCCCCCCGCCATTCCCTGACGCTCGAGGCCCGCTACTACTTCGGGCTGGGCAATATATTTCACTCCTCCAAGGCCGATGTCTACAGCGCCTCGCGCTGCACCTCAATCGAGGTGACACTCGGCTACAACTTCAGACTCAAATGACAATGGATACACCTGCCGGACAGGCCGACCGCCCGCGCCGTCCCCGCCATACGCAGGCCGACCCTCTGGACGTGGGCGGCCGCAAGGCCCCCCGCGATACCGAGGTGGAGGCCGCCGTCCTGGGCGCACTCATGCTCGAAAAGGACGCCTACACGACCATCTGCGACATCCTGCGCCCCGAGTGCTTCTATGAGCCCGCCCACCGCATGGTCTACGAGGCCATCACCACCCTGGGCGCCGCACAGCGCCCCATCGACTTCCTGACCGTCACCGACCAGATGCGCCTCAACGGCACCCTGGAGCAGGTGGGCGGCCCGGCCTTCATCGTGGGCCTGACGTCCAATGTGGGCTCAGCCGCGCACGTCGAGTACCACTCGCGCATCGTCGCCCAGAAATACCTGGCCCGCGAGCTCATCTCCTTCGCCTCAAACATCGAGAGCAAGGCCTTTGACGAGAGCAACGACATCGAGGACCTCATGCAGGAAGCCGAGGGCAAACTCTTTGAAATCTCCCAGCGCAACCTCAAGAAGGAAGTCACCCAGATTGACCCCGTGGTGATGCAGGCCATCACCCAGATGCAGGCCGCATCCAACCGCACCAGCGGCCTGAGCGGCCTGGAGTCCGGCTACCGCGAGCTGGACAAGATTACCTCCGGCTGGCAGAACTCCGACCTCATCATCATAGCCGCCCGCCCCGCCATGGGCAAGACCGCCTTCGTGCTTTCGATGGCCAAGAACATGGCCGTCAACTACAACACCCCCGTGGCTATCTTCTCGCTGGAAATGAGCAAGCTGCAGCTTGTCAACCGTCTCATCTCCAACGTGTGCGAGCTGGACGGTTCCAAGATCAAGTCCGGCCAGCTCACCCCCCTGGAGTGGACCCAGACCATGGCCCGCGTCAACGCCCTGACCGGCGCACCGCTCTACGTGGACGACACCCCCTCGCTGTCCGTCTTCGAGCTCCGCACCAAAGCCCGCCGCCTGGTGCGCGAACATCAGGTGCGCATGATCATCATCGACTACCTCCAGCTCATGAACGCCTCGGGCATGAAATTCGGCTCGCGCGAGCAGGAAGTCAGCATGATATCCCGCTCGCTCAAGCAGTTGGCCAAGGAGCTGGACATCCCCATCGTGGCCCTGTCGCAGCTCAACCGCTCCGTCGAATCCCGCACCGAGAACAAGCGCCCCCAGCTCTCCGACCTGCGCGAGTCCGGCGCCATCGAACAGGACGCCGACATGGTATGCTTCATCCACCGCCCCGAGTACTACCTCAAGAGCGGCGAGGACCAGCAGGGACGCGACATCCGCGGCCTGGCCGAGTTCATCATAGCCAAGCACCGCAGCGGCGCCGTGGGCGATGTCCAGATGCGTTTCCGAGCCTCATTCGCCCGCTTCGAGAACTGGGACGAAGCCTCGCACATGCTTGAGCAGATGCCCTCGAGCCTCACCGGCGACGCCCCCGCCGGGGCCGACCCTCTTGCGTCCGCCAACCCATTCAGCGGCGGCAACGCCGACCTCTCCGCTTCCGAAACCCCGGCCCCGTTCTGACCGGCTATAGGCCCTATAGGCCCTATAGGCATGCAGGCACTCGGCGCGGTCTCGCAAATTTTCGCGGCGATTTTTTTGCAATTTTGGTCTTATATTTGTTATCTTCGCAGTGTGAAAGGTTTTCGGGCCTTTCGCGCCATGTAACTAACGAATTACCTATCTGTAACTATATGATTTTCAACTTTAGAATCGTTTCTGACGGCGCCGCCAATTTTAAGCGCGAGATTAAAATCGACGCCCAGGCCACTTTCCTTGACCTGAAAAACGCCATCTGCGACTCCGTGGGCTACGACAAGACGATGATGGACTCCTTCTTCATCTGCGACGACAACTGGGAGAAGCGAAAGGAAATCACCTATGAGGACATGGACATCGACTCCGACCAGGAAGCCTGGCTCATGGACGATGCTGTCCTTGAGGATTTTATCGACGACGAGGGCCAGAAGCTCCTCTTCGTGTTCGACTACATGACCGACCGCGCCATGTTCATGGAAATGAAAGAGATTGAGCCCGGCAAGACGCTCAAGGACCCCGTCTGCACCCTGGCGCTGGGTCAGGCTCCCCCGCAGACTGTCGACATGGCCGACTTTGACCGTCAGATGGACGCAAAGGCAGCCAAGGCCGCCACGGACCTGGACGATTTCGACGATTTCACTCCGGACGACGAAGGTTTCGACCCCGATGAGCTCGCCGCCGAGGGTTATGACGAAATCGACATCTGAGCGGATGGAAGGCAAATATGATCTGTCGCAACTGCGCGACAAGGTCCTGGACGGCGGCCAACTGAACGACGAGGAGGCCTATGCGCTGCTCGGCTTCGACAGCCGCGCCCTGCGCGACGCTGCCGCCGCCGTGACCGCCCGCTTTCACGACCGCCACTTCGACTCCTGCTCCATTGTCAACGTCCGCTCGGGCCGCTGCCCCGAGAACTGCAAGTGGTGCGCCCAGAGCGCCCACTACCAGACCGGCTGCGAGACCTACGACCTCATCGCCCCCGAGCGCTGCCTGCAGGCCGCCGAGCTGAACCGCCGCGGCGGGGTGGGGCGCCTGTCGCTGGTGGCCAGCGGCAAGAGCTCCGGCGGACGCCGCCTGGACGCCATCGTGGACATATATAATAAGATAAGGGAACACTCCGACATCTACGCCTGCGCCTCGCTGGGACTGCTGGAGTACGACGACCTGCGCCGGCTGCGCGACGCCGGCGTGCGCCGCTACCACTGCAACCTGGAGACGGCGCCGTCGCACTTCGTCACCCTGTGCTCCACCCACACCCAGGCCGACAAGCTGCGCACCATCCGGGCCGCTCACGCCCTGGGCATGGACGTATGCTCAGGCGGCATCATAGGCATGGGCGAGACCGCCCGCCAGCGCGTGGAATTCGCCCTGGCGCTGCGCCAGGCCCGCCCCGTGTCCATTCCCATCAACATACTCATACCCATCCCCGGCACACCCCTGCAGGACACGCCGCCCATTACGGATGACGAGATTCTGGACACCGTGGCCGTGTTCCGTCTGGTGCATCCCCGCGCACAGCTGCGCTTTGCCGGCGGCCGCAAGGGCATGTGCCGCGCCACTCAGCTGGAGGCCATGCGCATAGGCATCAACGGCGCCATCGTGGGCGACCTGCTCACCACCATAGGCTCAACCCTGACCGAGGACCGCGAGATGGCAACCCAAGCCGGATATGAATTCTGACGCCGACGCACCCCAGCTTACCCGCGCCATGCAGCGGCTGGTGCGCTCGTTGGCCGACGTCAAGGGACGCCGCAAGGCCGGCCTGTTCGTGGCCGAAGGCGACAAATGCGTGCGCGATACCCTGGGCGCCTTCAGTCTGCACAGCCTCTACGCCACCCCGGCGTGGCTTGAGCGCGGCGCCGCCCTGCTGCCCCCGGGCGCGCAGGTCATCCCCGTGGGCCGCGCCGGCATGGCCGAGCTTACGTCCCTGTCGCTGCAGCCCGACGTCATGGCCGTCTATGCCCTGCCCGAGCCCGCCGAGCTGCCCGAGCACCCCGGCAGCACGCTCATGTTGGCCCTGGACCGCGTGCAGGACCCCGGCAACCTGGGCACCATAATCCGCACCGCCGACTGGATGGGCCTCGACACCATCCTGGCCTCGCGCGACACCGTGGACTGCTTCAACCCAAAGTGCATCCAGTCCACCATGGGCGCCATAGCCCGCGTGCGCGTGGTGTACTGCGACCTGCCCGACGTCCTGACCCGAGCCGACGGGCCTGTCTTCGGCACCTACCTCGACGGCGAGAACATCTACACCGCCGCCTTGCCCCCGCGCGGCATCCTGGTGATGGGCAACGAGGGCCGCGGCATAGGCCCCGAGGTCACTGCCGCCGTCACCCGCCGCCTGCTCATCCCGTCCTATCCGCCCGGGAGGCCCACCTCCGAGTCGCTCAACGTGGCCACGGCCACGGCCATAGCCCTCTCGCAGTTCCGCGCCCGCGCCTTCACCACCCATAGCACCCCCGCCGCCCATGGCCAAGACTAAATACAAATCCGTGTGGTTCTGCCGCGAGTGCGGCGCCGAATCGCCCCGCTGGGAGGGCCGTTGCCCCGCCTGCGGCCAGTGGAACACGCTCACCGAGGAGCGCGTGGCCACGGGGCCGTCGCGGTCGCCCTCGCCCGTAGCCGGGCGCGAACGCTCGGCCGCCACGCCCCTGAACGCCATCACCGCGGCCGACGAAGTCCGCATCAAAATGCCCTCGGCCGAGCTCAACCGCGTGCTCGGCGGCGGCCTTGTGCCCGGCTCCATGGTCCTTATAGGCGGCGAGCCCGGCGTGGGCAAGTCCACCCTGGTGCTCCAGAACCTGCTGGCCATCAAATCGCGCACCATCCTCTACGCCTCGGGCGAGGAAAGCGCCTCGCAGCTCAAGATGCGCGCCGACCGCATAGGCCGCGGCAGCGACAACATGTTCATAGCCTGCGAGACTTCGCTTGAAAACATCTTCAGCCACATCCGCGAGATCAACCCCGGAATCGTCGTCATAGACTCCATACAGACCATCGCCTCGGACGACCTCGAATCCTCGGCCGGCAGCGTCAGCCAGGTGCGCGAGTGCGCCGCGCGGCTGCTCAAGTACGCCAAGGAGAGCGCCGTGCCCGTGCTGCTCATAGGCCACATAACCAAGGAGGGTGCCCTGGCCGGCCCCAAGGTGCTGGAACACATAGTCGACGCCGTCCTGCAGTTCGAGGGCGACCGCCAGTACATGTTCCGCATCCTGCGCCCCATCAAGAACCGATTCGGAAGCACCTCTGAGTTAGGTATCTACGAGATGAACCAGCGCGGCCTGCGCGAGGTCACCAACCCCTCCGAGCTCCTGGTCAGCCCCATCGACGGCGACCTCTCCGGCGTCAGCATCGGCGTCACCGTCGACGGCCTGCGCCCCTTCCTCATCGAGGTCCAGGCCCTGGTCAGCACAGCCGCCTACGGCACCCCGCAGCGCTCCGTCACCGGCTTCGATTCCAAGCGCATGAACATGCTCCTGGCCGTACTGGAGAAGCGTGTGGGCTTCAAACTCGCCGCCAAGGACGTATTCCTCAACATAGCCGGCGGTCTGCGCGTCAGCGACCCCGCGCTGGACCTGCCCGTGGTGTGCGCAATCCTGTCGAGCAACTTCGATACCCCCGTGCCCCGCAGCACCGTCATGGCCGGCGAGATCGGCCTGGCCGGCGAGATCCGTCCCGTGGCACGCATGGAACAGCGCCTGGCCGAGGCCGCCAAGCTGGGACTGGACCGCTTCATCTGCCCCAAAGGCAACCTAAAAGGCATAGACACAGCCAAATTCGACATCGAGATTGTCGAGGTGGCCCGTGTCGACCAAGCATTCAAAACCCTATTCGCATGATAGAAAGCATCACCGGCCGCATAGCCTCGCTCAACCCCGCCACCGTCTGCATCGAGACCGCCGGCGGCGTGGGCTACCTGCTCAACATAACCCTGCCCACCTTCACAGCCCTTGAACGCGCCACCGAGGCCCGCCTGTTGGTGCACGAATCCATCCGCGACGACGCCTGGGTGCTCTACGGCTTCCTTGACGAGGCCGAGCGCGAGATGTTCCGCGCCCTCATAGGCGTATCCGGCGTGGGCGCCGCATCCGCCCGCATGATTCTGTCGGCCCTGAACGCCACGGAGTTAGCCGCCGTCATAACCACATCGGATACACGCCGCCTGAAGGCCATCAAGGGCATCGGCGCCAAGACAGCCGACCGCATCATAGTGGACCTGCGCGACAAAATCAAGGCCCCCGGCGCCGGCGCCGTCCTGCCCGGCGTGGCCGCCGGTCCCGTAAGCGCCGCCTTCGACGAGGCCCTCGAGGCCCTGGTCATACTGGGCTTCCCGCGCCCGGCCAGCCGTAAAGTGCTCGAGCGCCTCTTCGACGCCAACCCCGCCCTGACCATCGAATCCGCCATCAAACAGGCCATGACGGCACTTTGACGCGGTCGGTAGGGCCAATAGGGCCAATAGGATAGGGCTTATAGGCCCTATAGGCCCTATAGGCCCTATAACACGCGCGTTAGCCCGTTAACTTTTTTTATTTGCGTACGCCGGGATTTTTTCTTACCTTTGCGGCGTAAATGTGGACAGATTTGGCTGCTTGCAACCACACGAAAAAATGCTAAAATCGCGTGTCAGGACGCTCTGCGTGCCCCGGATACGGCCAAATCGCCCGCAATGCACCCCACGGTGACTTGCGGTTTTTTTATTAACCTTTTTATTATTTGGCTATGAATTACCTTTTTACGTCTGAATCCGTCTCGGAAGGACACCCCGACAAGGTGGCCGACCAGATATCGGATGCTGTGTTGGATGAATTTCTGGCGCGCGACCCCAATTCCAAGGTGGCGTGCGAGACTATGGTGACCACCGGTCAGATTATCGTGGCCGGCGAGGTCCGCTCCGAGGCCTACGTCGACATCATGTCTACAGCCCGCAAGGTGGCCTGCGGAATAGGTTATGACCGCTCGGAATTAGGTTTCGACGGCGCTTCATGCGGCGTGCTCTTGGCTGTGCATGAGCAGAGCCCCGACATCAACCGCGGTGTGGACCGCGCCGAGCCCGAGCAGCAAGGCGCCGGCGACCAGGGCATGATGTTCGGTTACGCCACGGACGAGACTCCCCTGTACATCCCTGTGACGCTGGCACTTAGCCACGCCCTGCTCAAGGAACTTGCCGTTATCCGCCGCGAGGGCGTGGATATGACCTATCTGCGTCCCGACTCCAAGAGCCAGGTGACGGTGGAATATACCGCCGAGGGCCGTCCCGTGCGCGTCGACACAATAGTCATCTCCACGCAGCACGATGAATTCCTCACCCCCGCCGCCACGGGCCTGACGCAGGCCGAATGTGACGAGCGCATGCAGCAGATGATTGCGCGCGATATGGCCGAGATTCTCCTGCCCCGCGTCCGCGAGCGCCTGCCCGAGCAGGTACGCGCCCTGTTTGGCGACGACGTCAAGCTGTTGGTCAACCCCACCGGCAAATTCGTGGTG
>CANQZK010000085.1 GCA_947628285.1 uncultured Muribaculaceae bacterium | reverse complement strand
AAGCGCACGCAGGCCGAACAGCTCCCCGCCCGCGTGGATGTGGCTGTCGAGGCCGTGCGCGATTACGTCCTGGCCGGCGCTCAGGACGCCATGTGCAAGTTCAACAATAAGTAACTTCCCGCCCGGAGCGCCATTATGACAACAGCCCTGCTGATTTCGACCTATAACCGTCCGGCTGCCCAGCGCCTGTGCCTGGACTCCGTTCTGCGTCAGACACTTATGCCTGACGAGGTGGTGGTGTGCGACGACGGTTCCGCCGACGAGACGCGCGAGCTTTTACGTAGCTATGCCGACCACTTTCCCGTGCCCCTGCGGCACGTGTGGCATCCCGACGATGGTTTCCGTCTGGCCGAAATCCGCAACAAGGGTATAGCCGCCACCGATGCCGACTACATAATCCAGGTGGACGGCGATGTGGTGCTGAGCCGCCACTTCGTGGCCGACCACGTGGCCGCGTCCAAGCCCGGCCACTACATCAAGGGCACGCGCATACGCCTCAACGCCGCCGCGACGGCCGCCTTTGAGCAGACCGGGCAGTGGACCGACTTCATCACCCCTTTCAGTCGCGCCCTGCTCAAGGACCGCGAAAAGGCCGTGCGTCTGCCGCGCTTCCTGGCCGTACCCCTCTCGCACCGCTATCACCGCACCGGCACCGGGCTGGGCGTCAACTTGTTCTTCTGGCGCGCCGACCTGCTGGCCGTCAACGGATATGACGAGGATTTCACGGGGTGGGGCGGCGAGGATAACGACCTGGAGCAGCGTCTGCAGGCCTCCGGTGTGCGCACCTTCAAGCTGTTCCGCTGCGGCTTGGTGTACCACCTGTGGTACCCTGAAAAATCGAATCCGCACCATGCCGAGTCGATGGCTCTGATCAAATCCAAAATCGAGGCCGGACGCCTGCGCAGCGAGCGCGGCATAGACCGACATAAATCCCTATAACTCAAATGGCTGATTCAGAAATACGTATAGATAAATGGCTGTGGGCCGGGCGCATCTACAAGACCCGCACCATAGCCACCGACGCATGTAAAAAAGGCCGCGTGACCATAGGCGACGACACCAACCCTGTCAAGCCCGCGCGAACCGTCAAGCCCGGCGACGTGGTGCACGTGCGCAAATCGCCCGTGACGTATTCGTTCCGCGTGTTGGCGGTGACTCAGAACCGCCTGGGCGCCAAGCTCGTACCGCAGTACGCCGAGAATATCACGCCGCAGGACCAGTACGATCTGCTGGAGGTTGTGAAGATTTCAGGCTTTGTGGACCGCCGCAAGGGTCTGGGCCGTCCCACCAAGCGCGAGGGCCGCGAACTGGCCCGCTTCACCGACAGTTACGCATCGGACGAGGGCTGGGATTTCGACTTCGACGATGTAGGCGACGACGAATAAGCCCCCGCTGCGCTCTGTTTTACATTTTTTAAGGTGAAGCGCGTGTCGGGTTGGCAAAAATTTCGTAATTTTGCCCATTATGATTGAAAACACCATTGATGCCAAATCCATACGCGCCTTTCGCGAACTGCTTGACCGTAGCAGCCGAATAGTAACGGTCACCCACATGGCCCCCGACGGTGATGCCGTGGGCTCGTCACTGGCCTTCCGCGCCGTGATGCAGCGCATGGGCAAGGACGTTACCGTCATCGTGCCGGACATGATTGCGCCCCTGCTGCGCAAGGTTCCCGGCGCCAAGGAGGCTGTCGACGCCACCCGTTATCCCGACTTCGCCGCCAAGCTCATCGAGGAAGCCGACCTGCTGGTCTGCCTCGATTTCAATGCGCTCCACCGCATAGGGCGCCTGTCCGGCCTTGTCGAGAAGGCCAAGGCTCCAAAAGTGCTCATCGACCACCATCTGGGCCCCGAAGATTTCGCGCAGGTGTGCATCTCGCGCCCGCAGGACTCGTCAACATGCCTGGTGCTGTGCAAGGTGATATGCGGCCTGGGCCTGTTCTCGGAGATTGACAAGCCCGCCGCAGAGTGTCTGCTTACCGGCATGATGACCGACACGGGCAACTTCTCATACAACTGCCAGGATCCCGACCTGTACACCATAACCGCCGAGCTGGTGCGCAAGGGCGCCGACAAGGAGAGCATCTACCGCCGCCAGTTCGAGACACACAGCGAGGACTCCATGCGCCTCAACGCCTACGCCATTCTGGAGAAGATGGAAGTCTTTCCCAAATTCGGCGCCGCGCTGATAACCCTGTCGCGCGATGAGCTCAACCGCTTCAAGTACGTCAAAGGCGACACCGAAGGCCTGGTGAACCGTCCCCTGGCCATCCCCGAGGTGGTCTATTCGGCCTTTCTGCGCGAGGAGGACGGCTACGTCAAGGTGTCCATGCGCTCGTTAGGCAATTTTCCCGTCAACGAGCTTTGCTCCGAGCACTTCGGCGGCGGCGGCCACCTCAACGCCGCCGGCGGCGAGTTTAAGGGCACGCCTGCTGTCGGTCAACAAGAAACTCTATTTAGGTCAACATTAAAGAGAAAGTAACAAGAACCCACTATATGAAAGCAACACACATCGTCCTCGCCGGCATAGCACTCGTTGCGGCGGCTGTATCGACGGCTTCGTGCAGCGATTCCAAATCATATGCCGAACTGCTCACCGACGAGAATCACCTGGTCAACGTCTTTTTAGCAGACCAGCGGGTGATCAACTCGGTGCCCGAGGACAACAAATTCGAGACCGGACCCAACGCGCCCTACTACCGTCTGGACGAGGACGGCAACATGTACATGCAGGTGATTGACCCCGGCACCCCCGGCGACACCGCCGTGGCCAACGAACTGCTCTTCTTCCGCTTCACCCGCTACGACATGCGCAGCTATGCCGACGGCAAATTCAGCTCCGCCGAGGGCAACGACGACGTGCTGGGCGGCAACTGCGCCTTCCGTTACGGCAACTACGAGCTGAGCTCGTCATACAGCTACGGCGTGGGCGTGCAACAGCCGCTGCAGTATCTGCCCGTCGACGCCCGCGTCAACATAATCATCAAGTCGCAGTACGGCATGCCCAACGAGATGAGCAACGTAGTGCCCTGGCTGTATTCAATCCGCTATTTCCGTCCCAAATTCTGACGATAATCTATACAGACAACCCTAACCCTAAAAGATATGTCACTCATCAAATCAATTTCAGGCATCCGCGGCACCATAGGCGGCCGCCCCGGCGAGGGCCTCTCACCGCTCGACATCGTGAAATTCACCGCAGCATTCGCTACATTTATCGGCAAGACCACCACACGCACCTCGCGTACCATAGTGGTTGGCCGTGACGCCCGTCTGTCCGGTCAGATGGTGTGCGACCTGGTTTGCGGCACCCTCACCGGCATGGGCTTCGACGTGGTAAACATCGGCCTGGCTTCGACGCCTACCACCGAGATTGCCGTCGTCAAGGAAGGCGCTTGCGGCGGCCTCATCCTCACCGCATCGCACAACCCCGTGCAGTGGAACGCCCTGAAGCTGCTCAACGAGCACGGCGAATTTCTCAACGACGCCGAAGGCAAGCAGGTGCTGGCCATCGCCGCAGCCGACGACTTTGACTTCGCGCCCGTGACCGACCTGGGACATGTCTACACCTACAACCGCAAGCATATAGACGACGTGCTGGCTCTGCCCTTAGTTGATGTCGAGGCCATCCGCAAGGCCGACTTCACCGTGGCCGTCGACGCCGTCAACTCAGTGGGCGGAGTTGTCATCCCCGAGCTGCTGCGCGCCCTTGGTGTCAGCAAGATTGTGGAGATGAACTGCGAGCCCACCGGCCGCTTTGCCCACAACCCCGAGCCCATCCCCGAGAACCTCCACGCCATCTGCGACCTGGTGCGCGACAGCCGGGCCGACCTGGGCGTGATTGTCGACCCCGATGTGGACCGTCTGGCCCTGGTACAGGAAACCGGCCAACTGTTCGGCGAGGAGTATACCCTGGTGGCCGTGGCTGACTTCATCCTGGCCCACACGCCCGGCTGCACAGTGAGCAACCTGAGCTCGTCACGCGCCCTGCGCGATGTCACCGCCGCTCACGGATGCACCTACTCGGCCGCCGCCGTAGGCGAGGTCAACGTCACCACCGAGATGAAGCGCACCGGCGCCGTCATAGGCGGCGAGGGCAACGGCGGTGTCATCTATCCCGAACTGCACTACGGCCGCGACGCCCTGGTGGGCGTGGCCCTGTTCCTGACCATGATGGCCAAGTCCGGTAAGAAGCCCAGCGAAATCCGCGCCGCTCTGCCCGCCTACGCTATGTTCAAGACCAAGGTCGAACTGAAACCATCGCTTGACGTCGACGCCATCCTCAACTCCGTCAAGGAGCGTTTCGCCAACGAGAAAATTACCGATATCGACGGCGTCAAGATTGACTTCGCCGACTCATGGGTGCACCTCCGCAAGAGCAATACCGAACCTATAATCCGTATATACGCCGAGGCTCACGACGCCGCCTGCGCCGAGAAACTCGCCTCGGATATCAAAGACATCATCCTGTCATTTGAATGATTTCAATAAATAATCTCTCAGTAGAATTTTCTGCCCACTCGCTGTTCGACAACATCAACTATGTGATAAACGACAAGGACCGCATAGCCCTTGTCGGGAAGAACGGCGCCGGCAAGTCGACCATGCTGAAGATTATCGCCGGTCTGCAGCAGCCGACCTCGGGAAGCGTGGCCATCCCGGCCGACGTCACCGTAGGTTATCTGCCGCAGACCATGATTTTGACCGATAACCTCACCGTGCGTCAGGAAGTGGCCAAGGCATTCTCGCATATCGACGAGATGCAGAAGCGGCTGGACCGGCTCAACGCCGAGCTGGCCGAGCGTACCGACTATGAGAGCGAGAGCTATCATGCACTGATTGACAGCATGACCACCCTGACCGACCGCATGGCCATCATGGGCGCCGGCAACGGCGAGGCCGAGATGGAGAAGACTCTACTGGGCCTGGGCTTTGAGCGTACCGACTTTGACCGCCCGACTTCAGAGTTCAGCGGCGGCTGGCGTATGCGCATCGAGTTGGCCAAGCTGCTGTTGCGCCGCCCCGACGTGCTGCTGCTGGACGAGCCCACCAACCACCTTGACATCGAGTCAATCCAGTGGCTGGAGCAGTTCCTCATCCAGAAGGCCAAGGCCGTGGTGCTGGTCAGCCATGACCGCGCGTTCATCGACAACGTTACGCACCGCACCATCGAGATTTCGCTGGGCAAGATCTATGACTATTCGGTCAACTACAGCAAATACGTCGAGCTGCGCCGCGAACGCATCGAACAGCAGATGCGTGCCTATGCCAACCAGCAGAAACAGATAGCCGACACCGAAGCCTTCATAGAGCGGTTCCGCTACAAGGCAACCAAGGCCGTGCAGGTGCAGAGCCGCATGAAGCAGCTGGCCAAGATTGAACGAATCGAGGTGGACGAGGTGGACACCTCGCACCTCAACCTGCGTTTCCCGCCAGCCCCGCGCTCAGGCGACTTCCCCGTAATTGCCGACAATGTGGGCAAGGCCTACGGCGACCATCAGGTGTTTGACAACGCCACTTTCACCATCCGCCGCGGCGAGAAGGTGGCCTTTGTTGGCAAGAACGGCCAGGGCAAGTCTACGCTGGTCAAGTGCATCATGGGCGAGATCCCATTCACGGGCAGCCTGAAGATAGGCCACAACGTCAAGATAGGCTACTTTGCCCAGAACCAGGCATCGCTGCTTGACGAGACGCTGACCGTCTTCGATACCATCGACCGCGTGGCCGTGGGCGACATCCGCACCAAAATCCGCGACATCCTGGGCGCATTCATGTTCGGCGGCGAGGCCTCGGACAAGAAAGTCAAGGTGCTGTCCGGCGGCGAGCGCACCCGTCTGGCCATGATCAAGCTGCTGCTCGAACCGGTCAACCTCCTCATCCTGGACGAACCCACAAACCACCTGGACATGAAGACCAAGGACATCCTCAAGCAGGCCATCAAGGACTTCAACGGCACGGTTATCGTGGTGAGCCACGACCGCGAGTTCCTGGACGGCCTGGTGGAGAAAGTCTACGAATTTTCAGGCGGCAAGGTGACCGAGTGCCTGGGCGGAATTTATGATTTCCTGGAGAAAAAACGCATAGCCTCACTTTCGGAGCTCGAACGTTCCGACAAAGCCGCCGCGCCCGCGCCGGCACCGACCAAAGCCGCTCCGGCGCCCGAAAAAGCTGCCGACAAGGCCGCCGCACCGCAGCGCAAGCTCTCCTACGCCGAGCAGCGCGAGCGCGACAAGATGATGAAGCGCGCCCGCCGCAAGGTGGAGGACGCCGAGGCCGAAATAACCCGCCTCGAGGCCGAAGTCAAGGCCATCGAGGACACATTAGCCGCCGGAGGTGATCTCCCCGCCGACATCTACGACCGCCATGCCGCTGTCACCAAGGAACTGGAGAACGCCATGAGTGTCTGGGAGTTAGCTACAATTGAACTGGAAGAATTTAATCAGAATTAAATGGACAATCTGCCTCAGGACCCTTTTATGTTGTACAGCGCGGTCAACATGAAGCTGCGTGACCGCTATAAGTCGCTTGACGAACTTTGCGACGACCTCAACATTGACAAGGCCGCGCTGATCAAGAAGCTGGCCGATGCCGGTTTCGAATACCTGCCACAATACAACCGATTCTCGTGACCGAAAACTATCTAGATGAACTGAACGAGCAGCAGCGAGCCGCAGTCGAGTACATCGACGGTCCGCAGCTTGTCATTGCCGGCGCCGGGTCGGGCAAGACCCGCGTGCTGACGTACAAGGTGGTCCATCTGCTGGCGCACGGCTACGAGCCCGGCCGCATCCTGGCGCTGACCTTCACCAACAAGGCCGCCAACGAGATGCGTGAGCGTATCGAGAAGTTAGTGGGCACACCCTCCGCCCGCCGCATATGGATGGGCACCTTTCACAGTATCTTCTCACGCATCCTGCGCGATAACGCCGACAAGTTAGGCTATTCACGCAACTACACCATCTATGACCAGGCCGACTCCCGTTCGCTCATCAAGATGATTATCAAGGAGCTGGAACTGGACGAGAAAATCTACAAGCCTTCCACGGTGCAGAACAGCATCTCCATGGCCAAGAACGCCCTGTATTCGCCCTATGACTACGAGCGGGACGCAGAGCTGATGCGCTCCGATCGCGATGCCCGCCGCGGACGCACCGTGGATATCTACCGCATCTACGTGCAGCGCTGCCGCACCGCCGACGCCATGGACTTCGACGACCTGCTGTTCAACACATCGAAACTGTTCCGGGACAACCCCGACGTACTGGCGCATTACCGTGAGTATTTCCGCTACGTGCTGGTCGACGAGTTTCAGGACACCAACTTCGCCCAGAATATGATTGTGGCACAACTCACCAAGGGCATAGGCAAGCTGTCCGTGGTGGGCGACGACGCCCAGAGCATCTACTCGTTCCGCGGCGCCAACATCCGCAACATCCTGGAGATGAAGCGCACCTGGCCCGGCCTGCTCACATTCAAGTTGGAGCAGAACTACCGCTCGACACAGAACATAATCAACGCCGCCAACTGCCTGATAGCCAAGAATGAGCGGCAGATACCGAAGACAGTCTTCTCGCGCGGGGCCGTGGGCGAGCGCATAGAGGTGCGCACCGGTTACAGCGACTATGAGGAGGCCGGGCTGGTGGCATCGTCCATCTCGCTGCGCCGTGCGCAGACGGGCGATTCATACAGCGACTTCGCCATCCTGTACCGCACCAACTCGCAGAGCCGTGTGCTGGAGGAGGCCCTGCGCCGCCGCGCCATCCCGTACCGTATCTACGGCGGTTTGGCTTTCTATCAGCGCAAGGAAGTGAAGGACGCCCTCTCGTACTTCAGGCTGGCCGTCAATCCGCGCGATGACGAGGCCCTGCGCCGCGCCATCAACACCCCCGCCCGCGGCATAGGCGAGACTACGGTCAAGAAGCTCACCTCAGCCGCCATCGAGCACGGCGTCAGCTTATGGGAGGTGTTGCGCACTCCCGCGCTCTACGCAGCCCTTTCAGTCAACGGCGGCACGCGCCGCAAGCTGGACGCCTTCGCCTCGCTGCTTTCCGGCTTTGTCGACGCGCATCAGAAGGGCGAGGACGCCGACGTCCTGGCCGAAAGAATCATCAAGTATACGGGCCTTCTGGCCATGTACATATCCGACACCACCCCGGAGAGCATATCCAAGCGCGAAAACCTGGAGGAGCTGCTCAAGGGCGTCAGGGACTTTGCCTCGGACCGCCGCGAGGAAGGCGTGTCGGAGCATCCCTCGATGGCCGACTTCCTGGCCGACGTCTCCCTGGCCACCGACCAGGACAAGGACGACCCCGCCTTGGCCGATACTGTCACGCTGATGACCATCCATGCCGCCAAGGGCCTGGAGTTCGGCAATGTCTATGTGGTGGGCGTGGAGGAGGACCTTCTGCCCTCGGCCATGAGCAATAATTCATATGAGGAAGTGGAGGAGGAGCGCCGCCTGTTCTATGTGGCCATCACGCGCGCCAAACGCTTCTGCATGCTGACCAACGCCAAGAGCCGCTACCGCAACGGGCAGCCAACGGCGCCGCGCCCGTCGCGCTTCCTGTCCGACATCGACGCGCGCTATCTCAATTTCAGCCACGGCAGCACCCTGGGTCCTGACGATATACCCTCGCGCCCGTCGTTCAGCCCGTTCGCGCGGCCCGAGACGCCCCGCTATTCGCGGCCCGCAAGCTCTCCGGTTCCGGCTCCGGCGGCGGCGCCGTCATCGTCGGCATCGCGCCCCGTTCAGTCGGGCGGTCTTCACACTGCCGACGAGTTGCGCCCCGGCACGGTGATTCTCCATCAGAAATTCGGCCGCGGCGTGGTGCAGTCCATACAGAGCAAGGAGATAGGCATGTCCGTGACCGTCGATTTCCGTAACATAGGCGAAAAACAGCTTCTGCTGAAATATGCCCGCTTTGACATCATTGAAAAATGAAAGAGAACGAAATACCCACACCGGCCTACGTGGTCTACGAGGATGCCCTGTGCCGCAATCTCGAACTTATCAGCGACGTGTCGCGCCGCTCCGGTGCCGACATCATCATGGCCTTCAAGGCCAACGCCCTGTGGCGCACCTTTGACATCGTGCGCCGCTACTGCACGTCGTGCACGGCCAGCTCGCTTAACGAGCTGCGTCTGGGCCGTGAGGAACTAGGCGGCGAGATTCACTCGTACTGCCCGGCCTACACGCCGCAGACCATCGGCGCATATTTGGCCGACAGCTCGCACATCACGTTCAATTCACTCTCGCAATGGGAGCGGTTCAAGGCCGATGTCGATGCATGGAACGCCGGGCATGAGCGCAAGGTATCGCCCGGTATGCGCGTCAACCCGCATTGCTCGGTCATCGAGACTGACATCTACAATCCGGCCCTGCCGGGGTCGCGTTTCGGCGTATCGGCCGACGCGCTGGCCGGCGGTCTGCCCGAGGGCATAGAGGGTCTGCACTTCCACGCCCTGTGCGAATCTTCCAGCTACGACCTGGCCAAGGTGCTCGAGGCCTTCGAGAGCCAGTTCGGGCACCTGCTGCCGCAAGTTAAGTGGGTGAACATGGGCGGCGGCCACCTGATGACCCGCGAGGGCTACGACGTGGAGCACCTTGTGAAGCTGCTGCGCGATTTCAAGGCCCGGCACCCGCACCTGCGCGTCATACTGGAGCCCGGCAGCGCCTTCACCTGGCGCACGGGCAATCTGATTTCCTCCGTGGTCGACGTGGTGGAGAACGACGGCGTCAGCACCGCCATCATGGACGTATCATTCGCCTGCCACATGCCCGACACCCTGGAAATGCCCTACAAGCCGGCCGTCACCGAGAGCCTCGGACA
>CANQZK010000084.1 GCA_947628285.1 uncultured Muribaculaceae bacterium | reverse complement strand
TTACCAAAAGAATCGGCAACTTTTTCAAGCTGCCGATTCAACTTTTTTAGGGTTTTTATTATCCCGAACTCACGTTAGGATATAACGCCCGGGCGGCGGGATTGTTCACGCAAAAAGAGGGGAGCCGCACCCCGTGACGGATGCGGCTCCCTGCCTATGAAGATGCGGTGTTACTGCTGCTGTGAGAAGATTACGATGCGGTTCCAGTTGTTGACGTCGTAGGGCTGTACGTCGCTGCCCTTTGCCTGGATGGCCAGACGGTCGGGGTTGATTCCGTATTCGTCCACGAGGGCTTTCTGTACGGCTTCGGCGCGGCGTTTTGACAGTGCCATGTTGTAGGCTGATGTACCGGTGTCCTTGTCGGCATAGCCCACGATGGCTACGTTCTGGTCGGGATTGGCTTTCATCCACTGTGCGATGTTGTAGACGTTGACCATTTCTTCCTGCGAGATGCGGGCGGAGTTGATCTTGAAGCGGACGGTTGCCATCAGAGGAGCGGCGTTGTTGATCACGGTTACCTGTTCAGCCTCGGGGCAGGGGAGCTGTGCTTCGGCAGCGGCCAGGGCTGCGGTGGTGGTGGCCAGTGCGCCGCGCAGGTCGTTGACCTGGTTGTTGAGGTTGGCTATATAGCCCATGTAGTCGCAGGGGTTGTAGCTCTTGAAGCCTGCGCCGCCTATGTTGAACGAGAAGCCGCCGATTACGCTGAGGTTCATGTCCACGGGGTCGCCGTAGGCGTAGTTGTTGAAGTTGTCGCCGTAGAACTGTGCGCGGCCTTCAGCGAAGAAGTCGACGTATTTGCACAGGCGGAAGCGGAGCTGGATACCGGCCGATACGGGCAGTGTCCATGAGTTGCCCTTGACGCCCCTGTTGTCCTCGCGCATGATGTTGGACTGGTCGGCGGGTTTGTAGTCCCAGGTATAGGTACCGCCCAGGCCCACGAAGGGGATGATGGAGAATACACGTTCGGAGTTGACGCCGCCCAGGGAGTTGAACATATCCCACATGAAGTCAAGGTTGGCGTTTACGTGTTTGCATTTTGTGAACTGGTCGTTGTCCCAGTGCAATGCGCCGCCGTTGAAGCCCAAGCGCCAGCCGATGTAGGGAGAGAACCATTTGCCGAAGCCTACATTGTAGACGGCTGTGAGGTGGTGGCTTGCGGGGCCGTTGCCTTCCATGTGCTGTTCAACGAAGGGCGATGTGATGCCGGCACCGAGCTGGATGAACCAATTGTCCTTGGCTGTCGAATAGTAGTGGGTCTTGCAGGGGACGTCTGATACGACCACTTCGTCTTCATCAATCACGACAGTTTCTGACTGTGCGTTGGCCTGAAAGCCTGTGAGGGTCATTGCGCCCAGGGCGGCAAGAGCCCAAACCGATTTAGTTTTCATTCTTTAGAGTTTTTGAGATTAATATTGACTTTAGAGTTTTCTGCGGATTTATAGATGTTTTCAGATCCTTTAGTCTTTGTTAGGGTTGAACTTTGCATTGATAACAAGCATGTTTTTTGAATTGTTCAAAATTTTGTATCTTTGCAGAGTTGAAAAACCTGTTCCACATAGATAGACATCACGATGCGTCGGCTGCCCCGGCGGGCGACGCATCGGCGCGTTCCGCGCAGCCGGCGCGACCCATGCCGGCCGTGCGGCGCCGTTACCGCCTGGAGGTGGTCAACGAGAACACGCTGGCCCGCAGCTGGAGCGTGCGCCTGACGGGCTGGCGCGCCGTGCTGGCCGCGGTGGCGGCGGTGGCCGCCATCGGCTCGCTCATTGCAGTGGTGTTCATGTTCACGCCCCTGGGGCGACTGTTGCCGGGCCATCTGCGCGGCAGCGAGCGCTCCGACTATCTGGCCATGGCCCTGCAGCTGGACTCGCTGCAGCGCGCCGCCGACATCAACGGCGCCTATGCGGCCAACCTCCACGCCATCCTGACGGACTCCACCGCCCCGGCACCCGTCGCCGGCGCAGCGGCCACGCAACTCACCGCGGCCGATTCGCTGTTGGAGGCCGGCGCCGCCGAGGCTGACTTTGTGCGCCGTTTCGACGAGGACCGGCGCTTCAACCTGTCCGTGCTCTCGCCCATCGCCGCCGAGGGCATGAACTTCGAGGCCCCCTCTACAGCCCCCGGCGCCGCAGGCCCCGTGGCCGCCGTCTACCGCGGAACCGTTATCCGCGAGACCGAGAACCCCCTGACGGGCATGACCGACATTGTGGTGCAGCATCCCAACGATTTCTTATCAGTATATACCGGCCTGGCCGAGGCTTACGTCGCGGCCGGACAGAAAGTTTCGGCCGGTCAACGCATAGGCCTGTCAACCAACGGGCAGCAGTGGTTGTTTGAATTATGGCACGCGGGCTCAAAGCTCGACGCCGCCAAGTACATCAATTATGAGTCAAATTAACCACCTTTAAAAGTCATGAATATGAAAAGAACACTCCTCCCGGCCCTGGCAGCGGTTCTGACGCTGGCTCTGGCATCAGTTTCATGCGGCAACAAGCCCGCTTTCGAGCAGCTCAAGGCATCGGTCGACTCGGTCAACGTTTACTATGCCGAGCAGCCCGAACTGACGGCCCCCGATGTTGACCTCCAATATGATGAAGTCACCAACACCGTCAAATTTATCTACACCGTCGATGCCAAAATGGCCGCCTTCGCCAAGGAAAACATCGGCTACACCGAGGACTAGATGCTGCGCACTCTGCCCTATGCGCCCTACAATTTGGGTCGCAACATGGCTGACGCCAACGCATCCATGATGATAGTTTACACCTGGGAGCCCGACGGGCACCTGGAATATCTGATAGAATCCGACAGAATCAAAGAAGCCTGCCGCGAGGCCACGGACGGCCGTTAGCCCCCGCTGCGGCGCCCCGACGCCTGAGCGACAGACCAATCAATATCACATTTTCAGAACGTAAATGACAAAACAAATCGCCGTGCTGGGCTCGACAGGCTCAATCGGCACACAGACACTCGATATAATCTCGCGCCACCCGGACCGCTACCGGGCCACCGTACTGGCGGCCGGCTCGCGCGTAGAGCAGCTTATAGAACAGGCCCGGGAGTTCCGCCCCGACCTTGCCATCATAGCCCGTGAGGACCTCCACGCGCAGCTGCGCGACGCCCTTGCCCCACTGGGCATCGACACCGCCTGCGGCCCGCATGCCATGGCCCAGGCCGTCACCGGCGCCAACGTGGACATGGCCGTAACGGCCACCGTGGGCTACAGCGGCCTGGAACCCACCATCGCCGCCATCCGCGCCGGCAAGGACATCGCCCTGGCCAACAAGGAAACCTTGGTGGTGGGCGGCGAGTACATCAACCGCCTGCTCAAGGGCTCCACATCGCGCATCTATCCCGTTGACTCCGAGCACTCCGCTGTATATCAGTGTCTTGCCGGCGAGCGTCGCGACACCGTGCGCCGCCTCATCATCACGGCCTCCGGCGGCCCCTTCCGCACCTGGAGCCGCAGCGCCATAGCCCGCGCCACCGCCGCCGACGCTCTGCGCCACCCCAACTGGCACATGGGCGCCAAGATAACCATCGACTCCGCCACCATGCTCAACAAGGCCTTTGAGCTCATCGAGGCTCGCTGGCTGTTCGGCATGGAGCCGGACCGCATCAGCGCCGTGGTGCACCCGCAGAGCGTGATCCACTCCATGGTGGAATTCGCCGACGGCGCCATCAAGGCCCAGATGGGCACCCCGGACATGCGCCTGCCCATAGCCTACGCCCTGGGCGAGGCCACGCGCCACGGCGATGTCAGCGATTTCTGCGACTTGCTGCAGGTGGGCACCCTCACCTTTGAGGAGCCCGACACCGAGCGCTTCCCCTGCCTGACGCTGGCCCGCTACGCCCTGGAGCGCGGCGGCAACACCGCATGCGTCATCAACGCCGCCAATGAGATTGCCGTGGCCGCCTTCCTGGAGGGCCGCATCGGCTTCAACGATATTTACCGGACCATTACGTCGACCCTGGAGGCGATGCCCTTTGTGGCCGCCCCGGACTATGCCGACTATGTGGCAACCAACACCGAGGCCCGCGAGCGCGCAGCCCGGTTTGTCAATAACCTGAATCATTCACTCTGATTCCCTTCTCCCACTTTTCTACATGGAAACATTTCTGATAAAAGCCCTTCAGCTGGTGGTGGCGCTGATCATCCTGGTCACCGTCCACGAGTTCGGGCACTACATCTTTGCCCGCATCTTCGGCATCCGCGTCAACCGCTTCTACCTGTTCTTCAACCCCGGCTTCTCGCTGCTCAAGTATGACCCCATGAAGGGCACCTTGATGCTGATGAGCAAGGACGATACCCACGCCTGGAAGACATTCCGCGTGGGCAAGGCGCACACCCCGCGCCCCGACGGCAAGCCCACCTGGCGCGATACCGTCTACGGCCTGGGCTGGCTGCCTCTGGGCGGCTACTGCGACATTGCCGGCATGGTGGACGAGACCAAAAGCTCAAAGGACCTCGCCGCCGAACCGCAGGACTGGGAATTCCGCAGCAAGGCCGCATGGAAGCGCCTGCTTGTCATGGTGGCCGGCGTGCTGTTCAACTTCCTGCTGGCCATAGCCATCTACATAGGCATAGCCCTGCACTGGGGCGACCGCGTGGTGCCCTACGAGGCAATCGCCGAGGGCATGGACTTCAGTGAGCCCATGAAGGAGGCCGGATTCCGCGACGGCGACATCATCCTGACCCTCAACGGCCGGCCCATCGACGCCCGCGACATCTCCAACGGCTGGGACTTCATCCAGCCCGGCGCCGAGATAGCCGTGCTGCGCGGCCACAAGGATACGGTGACCGTCCGCACCACCGACCGCCTGCTCGAGCAGCTCGTCGAGGCCAATCAGGCCTACATGAGTCCCCGCGTGCCCGTATATATTGATGAGGTGATGAACGGCGAGGGCGCCGCCCATGCCGGACTGTTGGCGGGCGACCGCATTATCCGCGTCGGCAACGACACCACCCCCTCGCTCACCGAATTCTTCCCGGCCCTGCAGGCCGTCAAGGGCACCACCGTGCCCATGGCCGTGGTACGCGACGGCCGGACCGTGGACATCCCCGTCGAGGTCAACGACGGCGGCAAGATAGGCATCATGCTGCGCCCCGCCAACAAGATTTATCCCGTCACCGAGGTCGATTACAACTTCTTCCAGGCCATCCCCCGCGGCTGGAAAAACGGCACCGACCAGCTGGGCACCTACGTCAGCTCGCTGCGGCTGATGTTCACCAAGGAGGGCGCCAAGAGCGTGGGCGGCTTCGGCACCCTGGGCAGCCTGTTCCCCACACAGTGGAGCTGGTACAGCTTCTGGCAGATCACGGCCTTCCTGTCCGTCATCCTGGCGTTCATGAACATCATCCCCATCCCGGCGCTCGACGGCGGCTACACCCTGTTCCTGCTGGTGGAAATCATCACCCGCCGCAAACCCTCCGAACGATTCATCGAGATAGCTAACATGATAGGCATGGGCTTCCTGCTGCTGCTGCTGGTCTATGCCAACCTTAACGATATTTACCGACTGGTACTCAAATGATTGCAGAACTCAGACTGAAACGCGGCAAAGAGGAGTCGCTTGACCGTTTCCACCCCTGGGTGTTCTCCGGCGCCCTCACGCAGATGCCGCATGACCTGGAGGAAGGCTCGCTGGTGCGCGTCGTGGCCGCCGACGGCCGCGTTATGGGCGTGGGCCACTTCCAGATAGGCTCCATAGCCGTGCGTATGCTCGATTTCGCCGACGTGGAAATCGACGCCGACTTCTTTGCCGGGCGCCTGCGCCGCGCATGGCAGTTGCGCCAATCGCTGGGCCTGCTGCGGCCCGACAACACCGCCTTCCGTCTGGTGCACGGCGAGGGCGACTTCCTGCCCGGCCTGGTCGTGGACGTCTACGGCGACACCGCGGTGCTGCAGGCTCACTCCGTGGGCATGCACTATCAGCGCGAGACACTGGCCCGCTGTCTGGTGGAACTCCCCGGCGCCGGCCTGCGCAACGTCTACTACAAGTCCGAGACAACTCTCCCCTTCAAGGCCCGCCTCGACCCCGTAAACGACTATCTCATAGGCCGCGCCGATACCGACATTGCCCTGGAGAACGGCCTGCGCTTCCGCATCGACTGGCTGCGCGGACAGAAGACCGGCTTCTTCGTGGACCAGCGCGACAACCGCTCCCTGCTGGGCCGTATGGCCGCCGGTCGCCGCGTGCTGAACATGTTCTGCTACACCGGCGGCTTCTCAGTCTACGCCATGCGCGGCGGCGCCGAGCTTGTCCACTCGGTCGACTCGTCCGCCAAGGCCGTCGCCCTCACCGACGCCAACATCGAGCTCAACTTCCCCGGCGACACCCGCCACAAAGCCTTTGCCGAGGACGCCTTCAAGTACCTTGACAACACCGCCGCCGGCGTCTATGACCTCATCGTGCTTGACCCGCCCGCCTTTGCCAAGCACCGCAGCGCCCTGCGCAACGCCTTGCGCGGCTATCAGAAACTCAACGCCGCCGGCATCGCCAAGGTAGCCCCCGGCGGACTGGTGTTCACCTTCTCATGCTCGCAGGCCGTCAGCCGCGAACAGTTCCGCCTGGCCGTCTTCTCCGCCGCCGCCCAGACCGGCCGCCGCGTACGCATCCTGCACCAGCTCACCCAGCCCGCCGACCACCCCGTCAACATCTACCACCCCGAAGGCGAATACCTCAAAGGCCTGGTCCTGTACGTAGAATAATCGCCATATTGCGAATAGATGGTATCTTAGAGCTTGTTTAATAATAAATGTTGACGGCAGGGTCGCATATCTTGAGTCTATTTTTGTCTTGTGAGGAAGGAGTGTACTTGATGTACACGACTGAGGAACAAGGCAAAAAGCGGCCAAGATATGCGAGACCAAAGTAACTTTTGGCGGAAAAACGGGCTCATAAACTTTAACATTGTTTGCATTATATATGGACAATACGTTATCAATTTTAAGGAATAATACTGCAGAGCTGCCAGTCGTCGGCATCTTTGCGCCTGTTCTTCGGTCGTTATGGAGCCCCATAACTCCCTCATCACAGACACAAATCTGCTCAACGACTGACAGCCCTGCCGTTAACATTTATTTTTAAACAAGCTCTTATTGACAAAGTGCCGGTTGAAGGCCCCATCCGGGGCCTTTACACAATGCTGACAGACTGCCTCGGAATCGAGACAAGCCCCGGCAATTTAGATGTTTAACCGTTGGATTATCCGTGTGTTACGTTGCCGGCGCTATGTATAGAGCCGCACGGTCGGGTAATCAAATGCATCAATCAAGCGTGTCGCCGGGGCTTTCAAACAGGGATTTTAACGGGAATTTATCGCACATAACAGCATTATTCCGGGCCGAACAGGTGCAGAATTCCGTCTTTACTCTTATTAAGTGTTAAATCGATAAGATTACGGGATTTTATTCGTAACTTTGGCAAAAATATCTTTTTATGAGAAAGTTTTTATTACCAATCCTTATTTTCTTCGCAGCTATGGCTAATGCTGAAAATCCGTTTTTCAAGCCGTTCGATACGCCGCACGGCACTCCTCCCTTCTCGCAGATAAACAATTCGCAGTGGGAAGAGGCCATAGACCGCGGCATTGCCAACGCCAACGCTGAAATCAACGCCATCGTGGTCAATCGCGCCATGCCTGATTTCGACAATACCATTGTGGCCCTGGAGAACGTGGGCCAGGACCTCAACCGTGTGCTCAACGTGTTCTTCCCGCTCATGTCCGCCAACTCGGACGACGAGATGATGCGCATCGCCATGACGGCCTCGCAGAAGCTCAGCGATTATTCCACCTCGATTGTGCTCAACCAGATGCTGTGGGACCGCGTAAAGCAGGTGTACGACCGCCGCGCCGACTTCAACCTGACCCCCGAACAGCAGACTTTGCTCCAGAAGACATACGATTCGTTCGCACAGAGCGGCGCCAACCTCCAGGGCGAGGACCGCGAGACCTACCGCAAGCTGTCGGCCGAGCTGTCGGAACTTACGACCATCTTCGGTCAGAACGTGCTGAAGGACCGCAACATGCAGCAGGTGTGGCTGACCGCCGACGACCTGGCCGGCCTGCCTGAAAGCTCCATCGCCGCCGCCGCTCAGGCCGCCGAGGAAGCCGGCCGCAAGGGCGAGTATCTGTTCACGCTGGACCAGCCCGTGTACATGGCTTTCATGAAGTATTCGTCGCGTCCCGACCTGCGCGAGCGCATGTGGCGCCTCAATTCCGGCCTCAACACCAAGGGCGAGTATGACAACACCGCCAACGTGGTGCGCATTGCCGACCTGCGCCGTCAGATTGCCAACCTGTTGGGCTCGCCCAACTACGCCACCCAGTCGCTGAAACAGACCATGGCCAAGAACCCCGAGGGCGTCTATGACCTGCTGGACCGCCTGCGCGAGGCATATCGCCCCGCCGCCGAGGCCGAAATGGCCGAGCTCACCGCCTTCGCTTCCGAGCTGGAAGGCAAGCCCGTACAGCTGCGTCCCTGGGACTACAGCTACTACTCCAACAAGCTCAAGGCCGCCAAATACTCGTTCGACGAGGAAGCCCTGCGCCCCTATTTCGAACTCAATAACGTCATTGACGGCGTCTTCGGTCTGGCCACCAAGCTCTACGGCCTCAAGTTCACACAGAACGACAGCATCCAGGTGTATCATCCTGATGTCAAGGCCTTTGATGTGACCGATGCCGACGGCAACTTCATCGGCGTAATCTACACCGACTTCTATCCCCGCGCTTCCAAGCGCCCCGGCGCGTGGATGACCGGCTTCTCCGACCAGTATGTCGACGCCGAGGGTACCGACCACCGCCCCGTCGTGTCCATCGTGATGAACTTCACCAAGCCCACCGGCGACAAGCCCTCGCTGCTCACCCCCTACGAGGTGGAAACCTTCCTGCACGAGTTCGGCCACGCCCTGCACGGCCTGTTGGCCAAGGCCAACTACGCCTCCCTGTCCGGCACCTCCGTATACCGCGACTTTGTGGAGCTGCCCTCGCAGTTCAATGAGAACTATCTGACCGAGAAGGAGTTCCTGGACGGTTTCGCCCGCCACTACCAGACCGGCGAAGCCATCCCGCAGGAGCTCATCGACCGCCTCATCGCCTCGCAGCAGTACGGCGCCGCCTATGCCTGCCTGCGCCAGCTCATGTTCGGCTACCTGGATATGGCATGGCACACCACTACCGACAAAGTGGCCGACCCCGTTGCCTTTGAGCGCGAGGCCACCGCATCGGTCAACCTCTTCCCTGCCGAGGACGGCGCCCTGACATCGCCTCAGTTCAGCCACATCTTCGCCGGTGGCTACGCAGCCGGCTACTACAGCTACAAGTGGGCCGAAGTGCTTGATGCCGACGCATTTGCCAAATTCAAGCAGAACGGCATCTTTGACAAGGCTACCGCCGACTCGTTCCGCCACAACATCCTGGAACGCGGCGGCACCGAAGCCCCCGATGTCCTCTACCGCCGCTTCCGCGGCCAGGACCCTACCATCGACGCCCTGCTTGAGCGCGACGGCATCCGCAAACCCGCAACCCCCGCAGCCAACAAGCCCAAAGTGGACTAATAATGTTGCTGCGTACCGCACCATTCAGCCTCACCGCCAGGGCCTATACCGGGCCCATAGCGGCGAGGCTTTTTTGGCGTCTGTGGTGGCTGTGGATGTTGCCCGTGGGCGTGATTGTGGCCGGCGCTCTGACCGATTGGCGCATTGCACTGCTGGGGCTGATGTTGGTTTTTGTAGTCTACCCCGCCGTGCTCACCATAGCCCTGTTAGGGCACGCCATGCGCCCCGACGTAGTGGCCCGTTCTCTGGCCACCGGCGCCGAGATTGCCGATGACGGTACCCTGACACTCCGGCTCCCCGAGGCCGGAAAGGAGCTGACCTTTCCCGCCGTGCGGTCCATCGATCGCCGCGGCCGTTACATCAGCCTGACTGTCGGCCCCAAAGTATCCGATATAGTCCTCATACCCGCCGACGCCGTTCCCCCTGAGTCTCTTGCTCTGCTCCGGCAGGCTCTTACCCCGGTAGAGTACATATAACAAATAAAAAGCCGCACGCTGTGTGCGGCTTTTTTTGTACCCCGGAGCAGAATCGAACTGCTATCTAAAGTTTAGGAAACTTCTATTCTATCCGTTGAACTACAGGGGC
>CANQZK010000083.1 GCA_947628285.1 uncultured Muribaculaceae bacterium | reverse complement strand
TGCCGTATTGTGTGGAACACTTATCAAACTTCCGTGGAACACTGGTCTGTTGATTATTCAGTAAACCCTACGTATTTATTCCAATTCTGATTGGAAACGGTACCGGAAGCATCAACAATCCCCAGGTTATATGCCGTCTGGAAACGACCGCCACGAGCTCTAAGAGTTGCATCGCTGAAAGCATTTTTTGTACCTTGTTCACGTCCATTCTGAATCTCGTCGACATGTTCAAGGGTGAGGGCCTCAGAGGGATTCTCGGGGCCGGTGCCGTAGTAGGTCTGGAGGGATTTCTGACGCACGGCGTACTTTGAGGTGAAGTATTGCGATTCGCCGTCTGCGCTTCGCTTTTCTTCGACTTTCAGCCACATCATGCGCGGGGGGAGATTGACGTACTCTTTCCAGTTGGGCGTAGTGCGTCCTCCATCCGCAGCGTCCTCATACACATACTCATTCACGAACATGGTGAAGCGTTCTGAGTAGTTTAAGCCTACGTTAGCGTCAGCCAGTTCATGAAGTTTGTAATTGTTGGTGGTAGGATGATAGGGAGCGGCATAGGTGGCACCGGTGTTCCAACCGTTAGGTATGAACTCTATCCAGTTATAATATTTCTCAGGGTAGTCCATGTAGTTATCCTGGTCGATGGTAATGAACTCAGTCTGGCTGGTGTAGATACGCATAGACCATTTGAGATTTGTTCGCTCTGCCTCACTCAGCTGAATGTTGTAGGCTTCATAGTGAGCGTCGACGTCGAAGAAGCCGTCGGTAACGTCGGTTATGACGCCTTCGGCGCCATGCTCGTGGTTCTGATCGACGTTCTCAACATCGGTCTCAACCATGATTTTGTCAATGTCGTTCACCGTCATGGTGTAGATGTACTTGGTGTTGCGGCGGCAGTTGTAGTCGGAGGGGCTATGGTTGTTCTCGCAATAACCGAGGTGAACGGTGTAGGTAGCCTCGACCTGGCGCGATTGCACGCCAGCGCCGGGGCTTGCAATGTCCATCAGCGCCTTTACTTCAATGTAGGAGGCGTTGTTGTTGTTGAGATATTCGTCGCCGGTGAGGCCGCACAGGGGGACGTATACGCCGGTGTTCTTCTCTGAGCCGGGCTTGCCTGGGGCGATACCCTCAACGGCGTCCTTCCGTTCCTTCTCGCGTCCGGCATAGTCAGCGGGCGCGTGGTCGGGCAGGGCCACGCGGCGGTTTTCCATCTGGTACCAGTCCAGAGTGTAGGTGGTGGCGGCGGTGCCGGCCTTGTCGGGGGTGAAGTTGTAGAAGCGCTGCGATGTGGCGTAGGCGTCGGCGCCGCCAATAACATCGCCGGCGTTGGTCACCTTATTGCCCGCGGCGCCGTCGGTACGCTCGGCCAGCCATGAATAGCCGGGCACGTTGTAGATGGTGGCGCTGACGGGGCGGAAGGAGGAGAATTTCTGTGTATCCCACTTGATCCGGAACTTGATCTGCGAGATGAGGCGGCGGAAGTGGATTACACCGCCGAGCTTGGTGGTGGACGGGGTGATGTCCACGGTCTGCTCGGCCTGCCCTACCCAATAGTCGGACAGCTGGTTCTTGGCGTGGCTGCCGTCGGCAACATAAATGCCCTGCATAACCAGGTTGCCCGAGGGGACACCGACGGCGCCGGCGGTGGCGCTGACGGCTATGGAGCGGTACTGGTCAAGGGTCTCGACGTTCTGCAGCAGCGTCATGAGGTCGCCGGTGGCATTGGTACTTTGGTCAATGCCTTTGTTGCCCGTAGGATTGCCCACGGCGGCTATGGTATAGGTCCCGGAGAGCACCTCCAGGTTGCTGAACGAGCGCAGCGTCACGTCCATTTGATCGATGCTGCCCAGATCGTTCTGACCGTACGTAAATTCGTGTTTCTTTTTGCCGGCTGCGTCAAAGAATGCCAGCCAGACGGAGTTGACCTCGCGGTCGCGGCCCTCGGCCATGTCGGCGCGGGATACGGGGCGCATATTGCCCACGGAATAGTCGACGCTGAGCGTCACCGGGACGTCCTTCTCAAAGTCCGCACCGGTGCCGGGCTGCACGAGTTCGTCGGAGCAGGCTGCGAGGCCCAATGCCATCGCAGCCATGCCGACAAGCGAATAAATATTCAATAATAATCTCATATATATGACAATTAATTGAATCCTACATTAGTTTCTGCTGTATTCCAATCGCAGGCGGTCCAGTTAACTTCAATCTGGGCCTGCCAGTTTTTGCTGACCACGAATTCGTAGACGTGGTTGCGGCTCAGGGCGCGCACGCCGGGGTCCTTGAAGTCGGTGAGCCGTACCTCATGGGTCTTGGTGACGCCGGCGTTGTTGGTGGTGGTGATTACCAGCACGGGCACGGTGTCCTTGTTGGGATCGAACACCGTGCTGTGACATTCGGTGACGTAGCCCAGCATATAGGGGCGGCCCTCGAACTGTCCGGCCTCGGTGACGGGGGCGGTCAGGGCGCGCACGTCAGCGGCGTTGTACCAGTCGGCCTCCCAGGTGGCGTCCTCAACCTCGTAGGTCTGAGTAATCCAGTTGGTGGATTCGGGAATGAACGAGCCTCGGGAGGAGGCGCCGCGCAGGCTTACGGAGGTGATGCGCTCCTCCCAAGGATTGCTCGCATCGCCGGCGATGTTGTCAATGACGCGAATCTTGGCCATGGCGCGCTGCATCTCTATGGGGTCGGTGAGCGTCAGGGGCGCGGCGGCGTCGGTAGCGGCGTCAAGTGCGGTGGCGCTGACGGTGTATGAGCGTATGCCCGCCATGGGGATGTGGCGGCCTGCGGCAATCGACGGTGTCCAGGGCTGTGCGCCGGCCGTGGTGCCGGTGTAGCTGAAGCTGCGGTGCAGAGCTGCCAGGCGGGGCACGTTGTAGGCAAAGAGGTCGGGGCCGAAGGTCTGGGGGGCGGCGTCGTCGGTGCCCCGGCTGTTGGCCACCATGAGGAGGCGGAAGGATATATTGCCGGTCGTGGCGCTGCCGAAGTAGGCGCGGTTCACCTTGAACTTCAGGTCATAATCGCGGCGGTCGTTGTCGGTGGTGCCGGAGGTTTCGCTTACGACGAATTCATCGCGGCCGAACACCTTCATCACCAGCCCGTTGCCATCCAGGAGCATGAGGGTGACATCGTCGGTGTCGATATAGTTCTCGTCCGGCGTGGAGACCTCCTCGGGGTGTCCCTCGGGGTCGGTGGCGCGAGAGGCGCGGGCCGGGCCGGGTTCATAGTTGGTAATGCTGAGAGAGAGCCACACGTCATTGCCGTCGCGATAACCGGGTTGGTCCTCGGGGCACAACGAATTGTCGTTGACACACGAAGAACCCGCACCGAGCAACGCCAGGCCGGCAATAGCCGCGCGCATCTGTCTGCTGATTGCTTTATAATTCATTGATTCTTCAGGTCAAACGGTTATTCGAGGTTGGGGTTGTGGCGTATGATGCGCCAGTCGTTGATGATTATGACGGTGCTGACCCAGCGGTTGCCCTCGTCCAGGAAGAAGGTCATGTTGTACTCGTCCTGGCGGTCCAGGTACTCCTGGTTGGACATCTCGCGGTGGTAGAAGCCCTTGACCAGCAGCGCGTAGTCCTTTACGGGGACGGAGAGCACGGTGGCGCCGGTGGCGCGGTTGGTGACGGTCAGCACGGGGTTGGTATCGTCCATCAGGCGGTTGAGGGTGAACTCGGCCAGCGAAGCGCCGAGCACCGAGCGTGCCTGCGGAACCGATACGGGCAGCGCGGGGGCGTTGTTGGGGGCGTCGACCGGCTTGTTGTTGATATCAACGCTGCCGGTGCTGGTGTGCCAGGGGTGGTAGTTGATGGCTGTGGAGGCGTCGCGCAGCGAGTTGTCGTGGTTGAGCCAGCCGTTGCGGTCGGTGATGGTGAAATCAAAGTCGTTGTGGTTGACGGTCTCGCCCGTTACGTGCTGCAGCACCACGCGGATCACGTTGGTGTCCTTGGTCAGGGGGATGGTGAACTCATGGGGGCGCGAGGGGCCGGCATATGGCAGGTCAACGTGCACCAGGCCGTGGAACAGGGGGGCCAGGTCGTCATCGCGGTGCAGTGCGCCTTCACGCTCGGCGCGCTGCATGCGGCAGTGCACCTCCTCCAGAGTAGTCTCGCCGGGGGTGCCTCCGGTGATGTCGAATGATTTCGAGCGGTCGCCGCCGGCCCATACCAGGATGTCGTATTTGCCGGGCTCCACGCTCAGGGGCACCTTGTTGCCGTCCTTGAGGTCCTTGCGGTCGGCATCGATACGCTGCACCAGCTTGCCCGTGGCCGAGCTGAATACATACAGCGTCACGCCGTCGACCTCGGGCGCGAAAGCGTCGGCAAATTTCATGTTGCGTGTGTACTCCAGCTTGACCAGATTGTAGCTTTCCACACAGTCGCTTTCATCATATATCGCATGGCAGCCGCTGAGCGTGACCGTTGACAGCGCTGCAATGAATCCGGCGGCAACTCCGTATATTTTCGCTTTTAGCTTCATTTATGTTGATTGGTTTAGTCGGTTTATCTATATGTTGTTGGGCCGTGGTGGCCCTGATTGATTTCAAAAGAAAAATGGACCGACGCCGACGTTGCGACCATGCGTAGGCCGCCGGACGTCGGTCCATTGCGGAGAGGGTGCCGGGTGCGTGCCCTCGGCAGAGCACGTTGTCCCGGCTGAACCGGGGCGCTCGGCAGCGCATATCCGGTTCTTGGTGGTTTTAAGGTAGGAGAGAAGATTATGGGGATGTAGGGTCGCGGCATGCCGCGACCGACGCCGGGAGAAGAGAAACGTTGGTTTTGAGTGAAGGACCCGCGCCGGCAGGGTCGACGCAGTTCCCTTCTCAATAATTCAATGTTCGATTAGAAGCGGGAGATTACTCCAGGGTAACGGTGTTCTTCACAACGTGCCAGTTGAGAACGCGTACGTGGCAAGCTACGTAATGCTGAGTTTCTTCGGGCACGTCAGGCTTGTTGCCGGGGATACCGAGGCCAATCAGACCGTCGATTACGTAGTCATAGATGTGGTTACGAACCACGCCGGACAGACCGCCCAGGTGCTCTACATTGGTGTAGTAGGATGTCACACCGTCTATCCACCAGAGGATGTCGGTGAACAGAGGAATAACCTGAGTGTTGTCTTGTGAAATATGGTATACTGCATGGTAGGTGTTTTTGCCAGCATCCTGTACAAACTCAACATTAGCTACATCATATGCAGCATTGCTGTTGTTGGCGCTCCACTGTTTGGCTGCTTTGTCCTTAAGGACGTCAAGAGTGTAGTAAGCACCGTTCCAACGCATCAGATTGATACCTGCGGTTTCGCCTTTCTTGCGTACAGTAGCCTTGATTACAATACCGGTAGCCTTGTTTACAGTGCGGTCGGTAGCTGCAAGTTCGGGGAACTTGGTATTCTCGTAGCAGTACACTACGTTCTCAACGGGTGTGGCGGCGTTAAACGACTTGTTGGTGAAGTGAGCGGCATTGTAAAGGTCCCAGTCGGTCTTTCGGAGGTTGGCACCGGGGTTGGATTCTGCCCAGTAAGAACGCTTGTTGGTGGGATCGTTCCAGGTCCAGGTGGGATTGAAAGTGTAGTCGGCATTCAGCTGCTTGAAGGCATTAGCCAGCGTGGCAGTATTGTACAGCTGCCAGCCGTTGATTACAACCTCAAGTTCCTGATCAGCTACATTGTCGATAGTGAACTTGCCGGGGTTTTCTACTACTTCAACGTCGGCTTCGTTAGTGGTTCTCTTCTGAACAGGATAGCTGGCAGCATAGGTTACACGAACCTTAGCGGCAAGACGTTCGATGTTAATCTGCACGGGGTCAGCCTTGGCAGCTTCGGGAGTGCCTTTGATATGAGGAGTCACATCGTCAGTCACTTTCAGCGCACCATCTTTGATATATGAAGCTGATGTCATGACAAAGTTGGTAGCTTTGCCATCCCAAGAGGCGGGAGGAGTAGCCGGGGTGGCAAGTACAGAGGCAAGAGTCTTGTTCTCAAGATTCTTCATTACATCTGTATAGGGATTTGCCACGCAAAGTACCTGCGCGGGCACCTCGCCTACATAGCCCTGGCCGGGCTTACCGAGAACGAGGATACCGGTTACGGTCTGGTCTTCGCCATCGCCTTCCGAAGTTCCGGCTTCGAATTCTGCAGCGAGAGGTTTAACCATGTTGGTTACAACTTCGGCGCCGTTAACCTGCTCGTAAACCAGGGGGAAGGCGTTGCCGTTTTTGTCGAAGAAGAAGAAGTAAAGGTTTTCGGCTGTGATCTTGCCTTCAGTTGAACCCGTAGCGGCATTCTCAAACTCGGGTTCGCCAACTGTTGCTGCACGGCTGCCAACACTGAGGTTGGAGATGGTAATAGCCATGTAGCTGTTGCCTTCGGCGGAGCCACCCTCATTGGGGCCGGGGGCGGGCTCTTCGCTCGAGCAGCCGGTCATTACCAGCGCTGCAATGGCGGACATGAAAAATAAGGATTTTTTCATACTCTTTTGATTGTTTATTATATGAAGTTTGTTTGTGGGTTTTCCTTTGGTAAAGGAAAGAGTTGGTTTATTTGGTTGGTTTATTTATTTCTTATAGTTGTTCTTGCGCTCGAGGAACTTCATGCGGCGCTCGGCCTCGGCCAGCGATGCTTTGGCCTGGGGCAGGCCCTTTTGGGCAGCGCTGCGGAACAGCTCGATGGCGGCGGGATAGTTGTTGCGTGCTATCTCCAGGGCGCCGCGGGCGTAGAGAGCCTCGGGCGACTTACCGGCGCGCTCGATGTATTTCTCGGCCATGGGCACGTCGTGGCGCAGCAGGGCGGCGTTGACGGCGTTGAGGTTGGCCATCTCGTCGTCGGGGAACATGCGCACTGCTGTCTCGTAGACCTCGGTGAACTCGTCGGTGCCGGGCTCATACTCGCCTGCTAACAGATACAACTCATTGAGGCTGAGGTACTGCGGGCGGGTGGCCAGGACGCGCTTGACGTCCTCAATGTCGGTGTAGCGACGCACGGTGTAGGCTATGCGATAGTCGGTATGGCGCAGGGCCGGGTAAACGTTGGCCAGCAGGAAGGCGTAGTCGTCGGGCCAGGAGGACTTGATGCGCCATTCCTTGGCGTCGGGCAGGAGGTCGGAGTCGATAACCTCTAAGATTTCAGCGCGGTGGGGCAGGTTGGACTTAGCCACGTAGCTGCGCAGGCCGGCCCAGTCCTCGGGCTCGGAGGCGGTGTGGATTACGCCGGCGGGGAAGTGGTAGAGCTTGTTGACGTACTCCTTGAGTGCGGCAGTACGGCCCTCGGCCAGTCGGGCGTTGTAGTCCCACTTGCCCTCGGGCGAGGCATAGCCCTTGAGGTCTATGCCGTTGATGGTCACATCCTTATCGTTACGCACGGAGTCGATGCTTGCCACAATCTTGCCCAGCTCGACGGGGTTGGAGCGATAGTCGGCGTTGATGATGGTGCGGTTGACTGGGAACTCGATGAAGGCCGAGCCCTCGATGCTGTAAGTCTTCTCGCGCTCGCCCTTGGGGAACACGTAGACGGGCTCGGGCTGCCAGGGGCCGATGTAGCTGTCGACGGTATCGCCGGCGGCGGCCAGAACGTGGCGGCAGCAGCCGTACATCTGACGGCTCAGCACCAGGTCGGCGCCGTCCATCCAGTCGGCATAGGGCACCACCTGAGTGTACTCATAGGCGGCGGGGCGGTCGGAGCTGCGGAAGGCAACCTCGTCGGCGCCGGAAATCATGCCCGACGGATACTGGCGCTGATAATAATAGTAACGTGTGCGGCCGTAGACGCCTACGGCGGGCAGGGTAAGCGTGTCGGCGCCGTTAACAATGGCGGGGGTGATGAGCAGTGCGCGGTTCGAGGCCACGTCCAGGCTGTCCAGACCCAGCGTCATGGACACATCCATGAACTGGCCGGAGCGGTCAAAGCGGACATCGGACACGCGGACATCGCCGACGCCCTCGGCCTGAGGAGCCTGAGCCGCCTGCATGGCCGGCACGGACAGTCCGAGCACGGCAAGTGCGTATATTGCAGTCTTATTCATCTTCTTAAAGTGTTTGATTGACAACGGTTTAGAACATATAGACCACGCTCAGGGCAGCCTTGGTGGGGCCGACGTAGTTGTGCACGCGGTTGCGCTCCACTTTGCGGCCGCAGCCGGCGCACTCAAAGCGGTCGTAGCGCGTATAAGCCCAGCCCAGGCCGATTTCGGCCTCGACATTCCAGTGCTTGCCCAGAATCCATGAGTAGCCGTAGCTGATGCCGGCGCCGACAAACCAGCCCTGGAAACGGTTGTGTTCCAGCGCGCCGAAGTTGGTACCGAGAAATTTGAATCCGCCCGGCAGCGAGCCTACATTATACTTGCCGCCATGTGCGTGCATGCCCACAAAATGGCCTAAGAACCGGTCGCAGAACCAGTAACGAGCACCGGGCTGAACAAACCAGTGTTTCCACTTGCGGCCATTGTTCAGAGTCCAGCCGTTGAAGCTGAAGGGGGCCTCGACAGTCCATCGGGGCGCCACACCCACCTCAACACCGATGTTGGGGCTGAGCAGAGCATCGCCGATCAGATTGGTCTTGACTGCCACCTTCTGCGCTGCGGCGACAGACGACAGCGACAGGGCGATGCCAATCGCCAGTAACTTTAGTGACTTCATGTGTTTTCAAACGTAGACATAGGTCCGGCAACGGTGCAACGTTGCTTCACTCCGCCCGTGGGCGTCAGTTAAAATAATGAGGCCTGCTTACCGGGGCCTTTGTCCTTTATCTATATATATGATTGGTAATTAAACGAGAGTTTTTTCAAGGAAAAGTGTGCCACATGTGACACAAAAAAACGACTTCAAAAGCGTGATCAGAACTTTGACTGGACAAAGGTAAGCAATTTGGTAAAATAGTGTACCCCCCCCCGTTAAAATTTGTTAAATTCAATCTATTCGCTATTTTTTCGCAAATATTACGCAAAAATTGCCAAAAAATCTGCCAAAAAGTCCAAAATGCATGGAGGGGCGCATGGAGGGGCGGCGTCCCGCCGCCAGCCGGATTGGGCCTATTGATCAAATTGGCCCTATTGGTCTAATTAGCCCTATTAGACTTATTGGCCCTATTAGTCTAATTACCTCCCCTACCCTAAAATTTATGGTTTTTAGGCACAATCAGCGAAAATTGCTTAAATTTGCACCATGAAGCGACAAACAAGATATACTCGGAAGCGCCGGCGCGGCATGTCGCCGGCGGCATCGGCCGTACTGGCCGTTGCAGTTGTTGTGCTGTTGGTGGGCGCCATGCTGCGCACCCGCGCAAATGACGAACCTGTGACCGCCCCGAACCCCGCGGACGCCCCGGCGGCCGTCACCGCCGGACTGACCGCCGTAAGCGTCCCCGCCGGCGTGGACAACCGCATGATCAGCTACGAAGGATTCGAGGTGGGATTCAACCCCTCAATGCACCAGCCCAACTATGTGGCGTGGGAGCTGACCCCGGAGAAGACCGACGGGCCATACTCGCGCAAGAACGCCCAGTTCGCCGCCGACGCGCGCGTGGAAGGCTCGGCAACGCCCGACGATTACCGCCGCAGCGGATTCGACCGCGGACACATAGCCCCCGCCGCCGACATGAAATGGAGCGCGCAGGCCATGGCCGACTGCCACCTGATGACCAACATCACCCCCCAGGTCAACGCCCTCAACGGCGGCGCCTGGGCATCGGTCGAGAAGATGGAACGCCGCTGGGCCAACCGCTTCGGCCGTATAATTATTGTGGCCGGGCCCGTGCTGAGCGACCGCCTGACCCGCACCATAGGCGCAACGGGCGTGGCCGTGCCCGAGCGGTTCTTCAAGGTAGTGCTGGCCCCCGACGCCACGCCGCCCATGGCCATAGCTTTCATCATGCCCAACGCTTACGTGGAAGGCGGCGCCCAGCAGGCCGTAGCAACCGTCGACCAGGTAGAGGCCATAACCGGATTCGACTTCTTCAGCGCCCTGCCCGACGAGATAGAAGAACAGATAGAATCACACTCAGCCCTGCACCAATGGAACAACTGAACGCCGACCTCCGCGACACCATAGCCGCCATATCCACCCCGCCCGGCACCGGCGGCATAGCCGTGGTGCGCCTGAGCGGCCCCGACGCCATAACCGTGGCCGATGCCATATGGCGCGGCAAGCCCCTGGGCGAAGCGCCGTCGCACACCGCGCACCTCGGTAATATAATAGATGTGAACGGGCAGGTGCTGGACCAATGTGTGGCCACCGTATTCCGCGCGCCCCGCACCTTCACGGGCCAGGACACGGTGGAATTCAGCGTGCACGGCTCGCAATACATCCAGCACACACTGCTGGGGACACTGCAGGCCC
>CANQZK010000082.1 GCA_947628285.1 uncultured Muribaculaceae bacterium | reverse complement strand
GTTGATGACCTGGCGAGTTCTTAATTTTAGCCTACGGAGGGGAGAATCTGAAAAGTCAACACTTTTTCAGCGCCCTCTTTTGAGGGCGGAGTAATTTCGTCGTAACGGGTAGGGCGCCGATTACTTGTTGATGACGCGACGCTCTTTGATGCGGGCTTTCTTGCCGGTGAGGGCGCGCAGATAGTAGATCTTGGCGCGACGTACTTTACCGTATTTGTTGATGGTGATCGAGTCGATGAAGGGCGATTCGATGGGGAAGATACGTTCAACACCGATGTTGTCGGACATCTTGCGGACAGTGAAGCGCTTCTTGCAGCCCTCGCCGGAGATGCGGATAACAACGCCGCGGTACTGCTGGATACGTTCCTTGTTACCTTCTTTGATACGATAAGCAACGGTGATGGTGTCGCCGGGGCCGAAGTCGGGGTGCTGTTTGCCGCATTTGAACGCTTCTTCGGCTACTTTAATTAAATCCATTGTAAATATATAATTTAGAATGTTAACAACTGCGCAATATACGTCGGCAACGCGTCCGGCCAGAGATTACGCTTTTCGGCCGCAAAGATACGCATTTTATCGCGAATACTAAAACTACAGGCCATGTTTTTTCGATATTTTTTCAGGCAACCCCGCGCAATCGAGCGCACCGACGACGGCGCTTACCTGGTGAGCATCGATGACCGGAAAGTACCCCTTACCGCCGTGACAGACCCCGCGCAGCTGCGCGCCATCCTGCACGAGCTTCTCTACAAAGAATTTTGCAGCTGGGACTACTGGTGCGACACCGTCGGCCCGGAATGACGTCGCCGGCCCCGCCGGGGGCAGACAGGTCAGACGAGTCGGACAGGTCAGACAGGTCAGACAGGTCAGGCGGGTCAGACAAGTCTGACCCGGGCGGCTGGAAATAAAAAAAGTCCGCACTGTTATGCGGACTTGTAGCGAAACAGGGACTCGAACCCTGGTCTCCACCGTGAGAGGGTGGCGTGCTAGACCACTACACTATATCGCCATTTGCACTGCAAAGTTAGGCACTTTTCGCGGACCGTGCAAATTTTAAGCCGATTATTTTTGTTAATAAATGTTAGTTTGCGGACAGTCAGTGCGTTATATTGAGGGCGTATCGGCTGTCAGCACTATTTTGTCGCGGCCTATCATTATACGGCCTTCTTTATAAAGGTGGCCAAGCGCCTTTTTGTAGTCTTTTTTGCTGCATGAAAATGCGGCTTCTATCTGGTCGGGCGTCGAGTTGTCGGTGATGTAGCTGACGCCGCCGTTCTGTTGCAGCGACTCGAGGATGCGCTCCGAGAGGTCGCCCACGCGCCGGACGGCCTTGTCAGACAGGGTGAGGTCAATCTTACCGTCGTCGCGCACTTTCTTGACAAAGGCGGTGATGGTCTGTTGCAGTTCCAGGGGGCGGAATATCTCGTTGTCGTATATCATGCCGCGGTGTTTGTTGTCAACAATGACGCGGTAGCCGCGGTCGGTGTGCTCGGTCACCAGGCAGGTAACGGCCTGTCCGGTCTTGTATTCCGGTATGACATTGCCCAGGAAGCGGTCGATCTTGGCCGATGCTACGACGCGTTGCGTGACATCGTCCAGATAGATGTATACCAGGTAGATTCCGCCGGGGTTCATGCGCATGCGCTGCTGCGAGAAGGGCACCAGCAGGTCCTTGGTCAGGCCCCAGTCCAGGAAGGCGCCGGTGGCGTTGACGTCCTTCACCTGCAGGTAGGCAAACTCGCCCACGCAGGCAAAGGGGTGCTCGGTGGTGGCCACAAGGCGGTCCTCCGAGTCGGTGTAGACAATAACTTTTATGACGTCGCCGGGCTTGAGGCCGGCGGGCGCATACTTGCCGGGCATGAGAATCTCGCGCCCGTCATCGGTTGACAGATAGAAGCCGAAATCGACTTCACGTTTGACTGTCAGGGCATTATAGTTTCCGATTTTAAGCATTATAGGGATCTGTGTCTGTGTTCTTATGCAGTTATAACAATTTAGGAGGCGTTTATGATGCAAATATAGCAAATTAGTGCTAAATTTGCGGTATAAACACTTAGCAATATGATCGGAGAAGATCTGATATTGAAATATTTTCCCGACCTGACCGAACGGCAGCAGGCTCAGTTCGGGCAGATGGGCGCGCTCTACGCCGACTGGAATTCCAAGATTAACGTCATATCGCGCAAGGATATTGACAATCTGTACACCAACCATGTGCTGCATTCGCTGACCATAGCCCGTTTCCTGGGTCCGTTGGCTCCCGGCACTGCCATCATGGACCTGGGCACCGGCGGCGGCTTTCCGGGCATTCCGTTGGCTGTTTTCTATCCCCATGTGTCGTTTCATCTTATTGACCGAATAGGCAAGAAGATTAAGGTGGCCGCCGACATTGCCGAGCACCTTGGGTTGCAGAATGTGACATTTCAGCACGGCGACGCCGGCGAGTGCCATGCCACGTATGATTATGTGGTGAGCCGTGCCGTGATGCAGCTTGACAAGTTGGTCAAGCTGGTGCGCCCCAACATCACGCACCGCCCCGTGCCGGGCAACCGCTATGAGCCGGGTCTGATTTGCCTCAAGGGAGGCGACCTGGAAGAGGAGGCCGCATCGGTTCGGCTGCCCGTAATTGAGTATTCCGTGAACGAATTCTTTGGTGAAGCGTTTTTTGATACGAAGAAACTTGTTTACGTTCCGATGTAATCCTTACCCGCTATGCTCAAAATCAAGCAATTCGTATTCAACCCTTTCGGCGAGAGCACCTTTGTGGTCTCCGATGAAGTCACCCGTCAGGCCATAGTGGTTGACCCCGGCATGACGACCGCCGACGAGGAGGCCCGCCTGGACAAGTATATTGACGATAACAAGCTGGTGCTGACCGGCGTTGTCAACACGCACATGCACCTGGACCACTGTTTCGGCATAGACCATGTGCGCGACCGCTACGGCGTGCCGTTACGCGCCCATCCGGCCGACGCGCCCCTGGGCCGCGACATAGCCGGCCAGGCGGCAAAGTTCGGTATGCGCGTGCCCGTGGCCGGCGTGGAGATTGACGAACCTCTGCACGACGGCGACCGCATCATGCTGGGCAAGGAGGAGCTGGAAGTAATACATGTGCCCGGCCACTCGCCCGGCGGCATAGCCCTGTACAGCGCCACCGGCAAATTCGTGCTGGCGGGCGACTCGCTCTTCGCCGGGGCCGTGGGCCGTACCGATATTTTAGGTGGCGACCATGCGCAATTGATTGACAGTGTGCGCCGGCGCCTGCTGACGCTGCCGGGCGATACGCTGGTCATTCCCGGCCACGACCGTCCCACCACCATCGCCACCGAGCGCGACACCAACCCCTATCTGCGCTGAGTTTTACTGTTGCGCGGCCATCATACGGCGCCACTTGCGGTAGCCTATGAAGGCTATGACCGTGTAGGCCGTGTACAGCACGGCATAGAGCGGTATGCCCTTGTATGCATAGAGGCAAACGCAGGCAGCATCGACGGCCACCCAGGCCAGCCACTGTTCCAGATACTTGCGCGCCAACATCCACATGGCCACAATGCTGAGCGATGTCGTGAATGCGTCGGCTACGGGTACGGTGCTGTCGGTCAGATAGTTCAGTATGGCCCATAAGGCCACCCAGAATAGTCCGAACACGGCGGCGCACCCGGCCATGACACGGCGCGGAGTGCGCGTGATGGGCCGGGCGGCTTTCTCCTGCGGCTCTTTGTCGTCAGAGCTTGGCACGGGCCGTGCGTCCCTGCAATTCCGCGTTTTGTGTCTGGGGCGGGTCCAGACAATGTAGCCGTAGACGGCAATGACCAGATAGTAGATGTTGATGGCAAAGTCAGCATAAATGCCCTTGTGGAGGTAAATCCACATGGATATGGCCGGCATGACGATTGAGGCTATCCACAGGCGCGGATCGGCATGGTATTCCCACCAGAGGTAGAGAAGCCCGATGCTGAATCCGAGCACTTCAAGTATCTTGTCCCAGGGTATGCCGGCAAAGTCCATGGCGTTTAGAGTGTGAGGGTTACAGTGGCCATTACGTTGGTGGTGGCCTGAGCGGCATAGCCGGCGTAACGGTAGATTTCGGGACGGCCGTCAGCGCCGAGGGTATAGCCCGCGCCGGCATAGCCGTTGTTGCAATATTTGCGGTTGAGGAAGTTGTATACGGCCAGCCCGAAGCGCAGCGAGCGCACCTGAGGCAGACGGTCAAGCGTATAGCCCAGCGAGAGGTCATTGACAAAGTACGAACCCAGACGAGCCTCGGCCGAGCGGGCATTGTTCATGTACTGCGCCGACACGAAGCGCGATGCCACGGTGGCCTCGAATCCGCGGTAACGGAAGTTGAACGAGTTGTGCACGATGGCCTCGGGCGAGAAGGCTATGGGGGTGTCGCCGCAGTCAATCTCGATGGGATTGGTCCATTCGTCCTCATAGATAACCTCGACAAAGTTACGGATGCGGTTGTGCGACAGCGTGGCGTTGATCTGCCAGTCGAACCACGCCACAGGCCGCAGCGCGCCCTGGATTTCGATACCGGCGCGGTATGAATCCGGTACGTTGACGCTGATGGCGTTGCCCGTGTCGGAGAGTTGACCCGTGGCCACAAGCTGGTTGTGGTAGTCCATGAAGTATAGGTTGGCGCCCAGGCTGAACAGGCGGCAGTTGTAGAAGTAGCCCAACTCATAGTCGAACATGCGCTCGGCCGTGGGGTAGTGGGTCGGGTCGCTGTCGGTGAAGTTGTCGCGGGTGGGCTCCTTGTGGGCAACGCTCCATGAGGCGTATGCGCGGTGGTTGGCGCGGTTGAAGGTCAGGCCCAGCTTGGGGTTGAAGAAGTTCCAGTCGCGGTGCACGTCCAGGCGGGCCATGCCGTCGGTGTTCCAGTCAAAGTTGTCGCTGATACCGCGGATGGTGTAATGAATGTGGCGGTACTGCACATCGGCGTAGGCCGACAGATAGCGGTTTATGTCATAGTCGGCGCGGACAAAGGCGTTGGAGTCAAACTTTCGGCCCGTGTTGCGGTAATACTCCTGCAGCGGGTCGATGGGGCCGATATAGTTGCGTACCCACTTGATCTGGCCGAAGTGGTTGCCTCGGTGCCAGTTGGCGGCGCCGCCGGCGGTCAGGGCCAGTGCCTGGCGGGTCCAGCGCAGGTTGAACATGCCGCCGCCGAAGTCGTTGTCGTTGTTTTTAAGGCGGATGAGGTCGGATTTCTTTACCGTCTGGCCGTCGGCGTCGACAAAGGGTGTCAGTTCGTATTCGGACAGCGTGCGGCCCGTCTTGTACTGGTCATAGTAACCGTCGCCCTTGGTGTAGTGCAGGGCTGCGTTCAGCGTCAGGTCGCGGCGCAGATTCTGGTTGAGCAGCAGCTGGATGTGGTGCTGCACAAAGTTGTCGCACTGGTCGGCATAGAAGGCCGTCTAGCCCTTGTCGTCGGTGTAGCGGCCGCAGGGATTGTAGCGGCGGCCGTAGCGCTCCATGTCCTCGCGCGAGGCATAGTCCCAGGCCATGTAGGTGCGTTCCTTGCCGCCGAAAGCCAGCAGACGCAGCGATGTGCGGTCGTTGCGGTAGGCCAGCTGGCCCATGTAGCTCCACAGCTTGGAGAAAGCGCGGTCAATGTACCCGTCCGAGCCTATGTGGCTCAGGCGCGCATCCACGGTCCAGTGGTCGCCCATCAGGCCGGACGATACCTTTACCGTCTGCTTGTTGGAGTTGTATGAGCCGTATGAGGCCGATACCATGGCCGAGCGGGAGGACGACGGCGCGTCCGTGAGCATGTTGACCGATGCGCCGAAAGCGCCGGCGCCGTTGGTCGATGTGCCCGCGCCGCGCTGCATCTGGATATCGCGCAGCGACGAGGCTATGTCAGGCATGTTCACCCAGTAGACATTGTGACTCTCGCTGTCGTTGATGGGCACGCCGTTGGCCGTGATGTTTATGCGGGATGCGTCGGTGCCGCGCACGCGCAGGCCGGTATAGCCTATGCCGCCGCCGGCATCGCCGGTGGTGACTACCGAGGGCATCATCTCCAGCAGACCAGGCAGGTCGCGTCCGTCGTTGATGCGTGCTATTTCGGTACGGTCCAGATTGGTGAAGGCCACGGGCGTCTTGGCGCCCGCACGGTTGGCGGTTACTTCAACGCCGCGCAGCTCAATGGCGGCTGCTGTATCGGCGATTTCATAGTCGGTGTCGCCCGCGACACAATGCAGCGAGGCCGCCATCATGGCGACCGCCGCAACTGAAAAGGTTTTTTTCATGCGTTTTTTCTTTACGCCGGTATTACCCGGATCAAGTTCAAAGGGTTTGATCTCAGCTTCATCGGCGGCCCGATGAGGCACCCCTAAAAATGTTCGTGGTGCAAAAGTAAGCAAAAAATTCGGACTGCAAGCCAAAAAACCGGGCGGAAAATCAATTCGGCGCCGCAGCCGGCTGCAAAATGCAACAGGCGCAGCCCGGTGTGGGAGCTGCGCCTGCTATGGTGTTCGTGCCGGTTATCAGTCGGCGTTGAGGTTTACGCGCTTGAATTCAACGGCAGCAAGACCCTTGGCGGTCTTTTCGAGGTATTGACCGATGGTCAGGTCGCCGTCTTTGATGAATTCCTGTTCCATCAGGCAAGATTCTTTGAAGAACTTGTTCAGACGGCCCTGGGCGATGTTTTCGATCATCTGGGCGGGCAGGTTGGCTGCCTTGGCCTCAGCGGTGGTCTTGATGATTTCACGTGCCTTGGCGGCTTCCTCTTCGGTGAGCCAGCCTTTGGTGATGTTGGAGGCGATGTGATCCTCGGAGTCAACCAGGTTGGGGTTGATGCCGGCCTTCTTCAGAGCGGCTTCAACGGCCTTCTTGACCTGCTCTTCCTTGGTCTTGTCCACGGCAACGTTGTATTCAGAATCCTTGACAGCCTGGGGCACGGTCTCGCGGCTTACGGCAACGGGGTTCATGGATGCAACCTGCATGGCGATGTCGCGGCCAACCTGGTAGTCAACGTTCTCAAGGTTGAAGCCGACGATGGTAGCCAGCTTGTTGCCCAGGTGGTTGTAGGAAGTGGTCGAGGGGGCTTCAATCCATTCGTAGGCCGAGATTTCGGTCTTTTCGCCGGTCTTGCCGCTCTCTTCGGTAACGAGTTCGGCGATGGTCAGGCCGTCCAGAGTGAGGGCTTTGAGTTCGTCAAGGCTCTTGACTTTGGCTGCGACTGCGGCGTCGAGGATTTTCTGGGTGAGTTCAACAAAGCCGGCGTTCTTGGCCACGAAGTCGGTCTCGCAGTTGAGAGCGACGATGGCTGCGAATGAGCCTTCGTTCTTGGAGAGGACGCAACCTTCGGCTGCGGTGCGGTCTTCGCGTTTGGCGGCTACTGCCTGACCCTTCTTGCGGAGGATTTCGACAGCTGCTTCGATGTCGCCGTTAGTTTCGGCGAGTGCTTTTTTGCAGTCCATCAGGCCGGCCGAGGTGAGGTGGCGCAGCTTGGTGATTTCTGCCATTGTTACTGCCATATCTTATGCTGTTTTAGTAGTTGTTAATAAATAAGGCAAAGGAATTGGCCGCCGGTCAGGGGCCAATTCCTTAAGCCCGTGTGGGATGATTATTCTGCTTCGGGAGCTTCTGCGGCTTCGGTTGTCTCGACAGCGGGAGCTTCTGCGGCTTCGTTGCGACGTACGCGGCTGCGGCTGCGACGGGGAGCTGCTGCGGCAGCTTCGCCTTCGCCGGCGGCTACGGTGTCAACTTTCTCGGCTTTGCGCTCTTCCAGACCTTCGTTCATGGCGGCTACTACGGTGCCGACGATGAGCTCGATGCTCTTGGAAGCGTCGTCGTTGGCGGGGATTACGAAGTCAACGTTGGTGGGATCCGAGTTGGTGTCGACCATAGCGAACACGGGGATGCCCAGGCGGTTGGCTTCAGCCACGGCGATGTGCTCTTTGAGCACGTCCACTACGAACAGAGCCGAGGGAAGGCGGTTGAGGTCGGCGATAGAGCCGAGGGTCTTCTCCAGTTTGGCGCGCTGACGCGAGATCTGCAGACGCTCACGCTTGGAGAGGTTGTCGAAAGTACCGTCCTTGGTCATCTTGTCGATGGAGGTCATCTTCTTGACGGCCTTGCGGATGGTGGGGAAGTTGGTGAGCATACCACCGGGCCAGCGCTCGATAACATAGGGCATGTTAACGCTCTGGGCCAGGTCGGCGATCACCTGTTTGGCCTGTTTTTTGGTAGCTACGAAGAGGACTTTCTTGCCGGCTTTTGCTATGCTCTTGAGAGCGGCAGCGGCTTCGTCCAGCTTGGCGGCTGTTTTGTATAAATCAATAATGTGGATACCGTTGCGCTCCATGAAGATGTAGGGCGCCATTGCGGGGTTCCATTTGCGTTTGAGGTGGCCGAAGTGGCAACCTGCTTCGAGGAGTTGGTCAAATGTGGGATTTGCCATGATTGTTTTTGTTGTTTACGTTCTTTGTGTTTCAACCGGTAGGTAGGGAACGTGTCCATCCTGTCGGTTTAGATACTAAACTCTGTATATTTGACGGGGCGATGAAATCATGCCCGCAGGCAAATACGAATTGAATAGAAGGAGGAGGGGTGATTAACGCTTGGAGAACTGGAAGCGTTTGCGAGCCTTGGGCTGACCGGGCTTTTTGCGTTCCACGGCGCGGGGGTCGCGGGTCATGAAGCCCTGCTTGCGCAGAACAGCCTTGTCGTCGGGGTTGATTTTGACGAGGGCGCGGGCGATGCCCAGACGGAGAGCTTCGGCCTGTCCTTTGTAGCCGCCGCCGTCCAGATTAACCTGGATATCGTATTTTTCAGCGCAGTCCAGAGTGGTGAGGGGCTGCTTAACGATAAACTGCAGAATCTGCGAGGGGAAGTACACGTTCAGGGGGCGGTGGTTGATGGTTATTGTGCCGTTACCTTCTTTAAGGATGACGCGCGCAACTGCGGCTTTACGGCGACCAACTGCATTTACTGTTTCCATAATGAAGGTAAATTACTTAAGTTTGGCGATGTCGATAACTTTGGGTTCCTGAGCTGCGTGGGGATGCTCGGGACCGTTGTATACGTGCATGTTCTCGATGAGGCGACGGCCCAGACGGTTCTTGGGCAGCATGCCTTTGAGCACACGGACAAACAGGGGGTGAATGCCGGGTTTGATGTGCTTGTTGAAAGATTTCTTCATCAGCACTTCGGGGGTGAGCTCGCGCTGGCCGCCGGGATAGCCGGTGAAGTTGAGATAGATGCGGTCAGTCATCTTTTTGCCGGTCAGACGGACTTTGTCGGCGTTGATGATGATAACGTAGTCGCCGCACTCGGTGTAAGGGGTGTAGGAAGGTTTGTGCTTGCCGCGCAGCAGCTTGGCTACCTTAGAGCACAGGCGGCCCAGGGGCTGGTCAGTGGCATCGATGAGCACCCATTCGTGGTTTACCTGATGGGTGTTGGGCGATACAGTCTTGTAGCTTAATGTATCCACTTTCTGATTATTGATTAATAGTTAGTTAAATGTGGCTTTGACATACGGATGCCCGGCCAAAGGCACCGGATGCTACTGCCGGATTGATTAGTTTGGACATAATCGGACCGCAAAGGTAGCGATTTTTTTTCAAAACTGCAAATTTTGCCCTGAAACATTATGCTAAAAATCAAGAAAAATCGCGCGGAAAGCCTTATGCCTGAATCCGTAACGCGGCCGAGGAGGCGATCTATGTGTTATAGCCCCATATCGTCAAGCGACAGCGCTGCATATTCTATGTGCCAGCCTTTGCGCTTGGACGCTATGTTCCGCGATTTCTCTTCCAGCCCGTGCAGGTCGATGCGGCGGGGATTGCGCTTCACTTCTCCGATTACTAATGTGCGGTCTGCCTCGTTGACTGCTATGAGGTCAATCTCATTATCGCCGTTTTGTATTTGTAGATGAAGCGGAACCAGAAGTTGAGGAAGTTGTCTTTGATTCCGTATTTGATGTTGCGGCTGTTCTCGACGGTAAGATAGGGGCGATAACGATATGTCGTGAAGTGGCTTCAATGTGTCTGAGTGTCTCGGTCTCTATCTCTCTGTCGTAGAATTTCATGTTAGTGTAACGGCTGTTACTGTAACCGTGGTTACAAAAATACAGGTTTATTCGGAATGTACAAGACTAACCGCAAAATTGTGCTTTTTATACTGATGAATTATTTTCTTGATATCGGGTAGGCGCGTTTGCCGTTGGTTTTGCGGCGGATGAGGTCGAGCTCGGCTATGGTGTCGAATTTAGCGGTTCCGAACAGGCTTTTGACTTCCGGTGTATAGCCCAGGGCCATGGCCAGGCGGATGAGTGATTCGAAAGCGATGAGTCCTTTCTGTTCGAAACGGGCTACGGAGGATATGGGCACTCCGGACAGTTCGGCGATGCGCCGGCGCGAGATGTTTTTCTCGACGCGGCGCTTGCGGAAGTCGTCGGCTACCTGTCGGGCTATGTCCTCGGCGTTGTCAAGCTTAAAGCTGTCCAAAAGTGCCAATATTTCGTTACTAATCATGCTTTAGAGGTAGATAGTATCAATATTTTGGTACAAAGATAATCAAGAGCTTGTTTAATAATAAATGTTGACGGCAGGGTCGCATATCTTGAGTCGATTTTTGTCTTGTGAGGAAGGAGTG
>CANQZK010000081.1 GCA_947628285.1 uncultured Muribaculaceae bacterium | reverse complement strand
GGCGTCAGTATAAGATAAGCCACGCCCGAGGTCACCTCGCGGATGAGCAGAGCCATGTGCGGGTCAACACGTCCGGCCTTCATACCGTAACCGCAGACAACGGCCTCCAGGGCCCAGCCTATGGCAGCTACGGCCGCCAGCAGGATACCGGCCACGACATCGACGCTGCCCATGCCCTCGTCGGTATAGCCTATGAAGGCTATGCCCACCACGCAGATGAGCAGGCCGACCCATCCGGGCCAGGTCATCTTTTCCTTGAGTATGACCACAGCCAGGGCCGAGCCCAACAGAGGATAGCAGGCTGTCACAGTGGCCGTCAGGGCTGCGCCGCCCTTGTTGATGGCCAGCAGGTAGAAGGTCATGGCCAACGGGCCGCCGAACAGCGCACCCAGCATGCAGTAAAGGCCGTCGCGGGTGCGCACAGCGCTCCAGAATTCACGCACGCGCCGTTTGAAACCCATGATTATGAACATCCACAGGGCGGCGAAAACATCGTGCAGCATACTGCACAGGAACGTGCCGCCGATCACCAGGACGGGATTGTCGATAAAAGGGGCCAGGCCCATCACGACGCCTAACAGAACAGTGTCGAGGCCCCATGACATGCCCGAGTATATACCGCAGAGATAGCCTTTGCGCTTGAGAACGCCGGTGTTTGCTTTCATTTATTCAGGAGTTGGTTAAGTTCGTTACATCCCATTCTGAAACGGGTGGGTCCGTAATCGCCGAAGTCGTCGCCCTGCTGTTCCTTTACCACGGTCCAGACGGCCCACAGGAAATGCTGCAGGATGCGGTAGATGGCAATCTTCTCGCGTGCCGTATCGGGCACCTGACCGTTGAAGTATTGGTTGAGCACCAGTTCGCAGTTGTCATGCGAGAATACAACGTTTTCGTCGAAACCCTCGTTGAACAGCTGGGCAAGGTCCCACATGGGGTCGTTCATGCCGGCATATTCCCAGTCGATGAGATAGATTTTGCCATTATCGTCCTTGATAAAATTGCTGAAGCAGCAGTCGTTGTGGCAGGGACGGATTTCCACGCCCAGGTCGTTGAGGCGGTCGCGCAGAGCCAGGATTTTGGGACGCACGGCGTCGTAGCCTTCATACATCGTGGCGCCGCACTGCTCCATCAGGCGCTCATAGTTGGCCAGCTCGGTGAACACGTTGAACTCGTTGTTGAACCGCAGGCCGGAATAATGCAGGTTGCGCAGAATCTCGGTTATGTGGCCTATGTTGTCGTAGCGTTGCACGGTGGCGCCGGTCAGCTGCTGAGCGCCTTCGATGTAAGGCGTCAGTTTGAGGCCCGTCTTGGGGTTGATGTGCAGGATGGCCGGCGCCACGCCCGTGCGGGCCGACATCAGCGAATTGAGCGCCTCGTTGTCGCGGTTGATCATGCCCTCGGTGCCCAGGCCGGCTATGCGCAGCACGTAGACACCACCGGGCAGCGTCACCTTGAAACTGCGGTTGGTCATGCCGCCGATGAACTCGATGGGAGGGTCGGCCGGAACGTTCTCGTCGCCCATGATTGACTTCAGGTGCGATATGATGTTCTCGCGGTCGAACGGGTCCTCCTTGCGTCGCAGGATGGTTGACAGATGAGTGCGCATGTTCTCGAAACCGGCCAGGTTGTCGGCTTCGCCCCATATCAGGTTGGTGTATTTGATGTAGCGGCGCTCATGCACGGCCATGCAGTCCATCCACAGGTATTCGTAATTCAGCCAGGGATTGGAATTCTCCTCCCAGGCCAGCATCATTTTGCGAAAAGTGGAATAGGCTATGCGGGAAATGCCCAGCATTTCGCCGCCTATGCTGTTGAGCTGATGCAGGTCCTTTGACACCTTGAGGACGCAGCCGTTGGATGTCTCCACATAGGCTTCGTCGCCCTTCTGGCTTTCATCGGCTATGATGAGGCAGTTGGCACATTCCGTATCGGCCAGGGCGTGATATACGCGGGCCTCGCACAGCACATCGCTGTCCAGCAGCATGAAATCGCCGTCGACGTACGGCGCGGCGCAGGCCAGCGACGCCATGGACGAAGTATAGCGGTAGTTGTCGTTCACCACGACACGTATCCGCTCGGATTCATATACCTTGTACAGCTCGGCGCGGTAGCCGGCCACTACGGTTATATGCTCTATGCCGCACTTCTGCAGTATATCCAACTGGCGTGTGAAAAGTGTGTCGCCGTTTTCGTTCAGCGGCCTTAGCGGAAACGGTATTACGGATTCGCGGTCAAGGCGCGCGGCAAGTATGACTGCTGATTTCAGATTATTCATAGGTTGAAGAATAACGAGAAAGTGAAATATGATTTCTCCTTCTCGGGATTAAGTACATAGGAAGCGCAGACGGGCAGGCGGAACGAGCCGAAGCGGAATGCCGTGGCATACTTCAGCGCAATGTTCACCACGCTGAATCCGCGCTCGTAATTATTGTAGAAACTGCGGTTCAGGGCCGAGCCTACCGCCAGCGATATGGCGTTGTTCTGTCGGAACGAATAAGTATAGCCCAGCTCGGCATATGACGAGTAGGCGTTTTTGCCGTCGGCCTTGCGGTCGTTGCCGAACACGTAGCACGACAGTGTCAGCCACACGGGCACCTTTTCAGGGGCCACGGTGACGTAGGCGTCAACGCTGTGCAGTGTCGTGTGACGGTCGAAGTCAAAGTATTTGTCATTCTCGCCGGCAGCCGAGGGGAAGTAATAGTCCGAAGCGCCGACGGTGAGCCAGCGGTATGTATAGCTGACCCCGAGGTCCACTTCCTGATGGCTGTTGTTCACGGCATAAGCGCCCAGGATGTAGGCGTTGAAGCCCTTGTAGCCGTAGCCCAATGTCGCGAAGCCCACGGGGGCGTCGCCATACTGCAGACCGCGGTATATGTAGCGGCTTGAAAGCTCGACGGACAGGCTCAGGGGCGAGATGGACAGGCCGCTGACGGATGTTTCGGTCATCTCGCGGCGTTCTTCTTCAATCTCGCTCTCCTGCGCTGAAAGGGCAGGAGCACAAAGGGGCAGTACAGCCGAGACGGCCGAGACGGCAAATAAACGGTTTTTCATAGCGACAAAAATCCGTGGGCTGCGGCATGGTGCCGCAGCCCCGGGTCAAACAAGATTATTTCGTTGCGGATTCAATCCATTTGCGGGCGTTGACGAATGCGGCCAGCCAGGTCGTCACCTCATCGTTGCGGCGTGTGCGCGGATATACACCGCACTGCCACGGGAAGATGGCTCGCTCCAGGTGGGGCATCATGGCCAGGTGGCGACCGTCGGCCGAGCAGACTGCGGCCACTGCGCCGGCCGATCCGTTGGGGTTGCCGGGATAGGCCTTGTAGCTGTATCGGGCGGCGATGTTGTAATCGGCCAGCGCGCCGGGCAGTTCAAAGCGACCCTCGCCGTGAGCCACCCAGATGCCCAACTTCATGCCGGCCAGTGAGCCGAGCATAACGGACTTGTTGGCGGGGATGGTCAGGCCCAGGAAGGCGGATTCGAATTTATGCGAACGGTTGTGCTGCATGCGGATGGGCTTGGCGCCTTCCTTCATGCTCTTGATCAGGCCGAGCTCAATCATCAGCTGGCAGCCGTTGCATATGCCCAGGCTGAGCGTGTCGGGACGCGAGTAGAAACGTTCCAGCGCGGCCTTGGCGGTCTCGTTCCAAGTAAAGCCGCTGGCCCAGCCCTTGGCCGAACCCAGCACGTCGCTGTTGGAGAAGCCGCCGCAGAATACAATCATATTCACGTCATCCAGCGTCTCGCGGCCGCTCATGAGGTCGGTCATGTGCACGTCCTTGACATCGAAGCCGGCCAGGTAGAGCGAGTATGCCATCTCGCGGTCGCCGTTGACGCCTTTCTCGCGGATGATGGCGGCGCGTACACCGCTGCGGCCGGTGCGCTTCTCGGTCAGGCCCAGCGATTCAAGCGACCCGCCGAACGATGCCGGGATGGCATAGCGCAGGGGCTGCTGCTTGTAGTTGGCAAAGCGCTCGGCAGCGCATGTCTCGCCGCTCTGCAGGCAGTCAAGCACGTAGCTGGGACGATACCATACATCGCGCAGATAGTCCACGCCGAGCAGGTGTTCACTGCCCTCGTGCGATACCATCAGCACGCGCTCGCTGTCGGGCGTTGCAATCGGGAAGTACTTGACAGCGGCCTCGTCCAGGATTTTCTCGACGGATTCCTTGGCCGAGTCGGCCACCTGGATGACGATGGCGGGATTCTCGGCAAAGAGTATCTTCAGCAGGTCCTTCTCGCCGTAGCGCACAAAGCCTTCGGTATAGAACTTGAGGCCGCCGCGTGTGTTGGCGAAGAGCATTTCCAGCAGGGTGACCACAAGACCGCCGGCGCTGACATCGTGCATGGCAAGCAGTTTGCGCCCCTTGACTAACTTCTGGACAGTCTCGAAGGCGGTTACGAAGCGTGCGGCGTCCTTCACCGTGGGCACGTCCGAGCCGACCTTGGACAGAGTCTGGGCCAGTGCTGAACCGCCCAGACGCAAGTCGTCGGACGAAAGGTCTATATAATATAATGTCGAATTGGCGGTGTTAACCAGCACGGGGCTGACGGTGCGGCGGATGTTGGCAACCTCGCCGGCGGCCGAGATGATGACCGTACCGGGCGACAGCACCTGTTCGGCACCGTATTTCTGTGTCATGGACAGCGAGTCCTTGCCGGTGGGGATGTTGATGCCCAGGGCGCAGGCAAAGTCCGAGCAGGCCTTGACGGCGCGGTACAGCGCTGCGTCCTCGCCCTCGTTGCGGCAGGGCCACATCCAGTTGGCGCTCAGCGACACGCTCTTGAGGCCCTTGGCCAGGTTGGCGCCGGCAATGTTGGTCAGCGCCTCGGCAATGGCCAGCACGGAGCCGGCAGCCGAGTCGGCCAGGGCTGCCTGGGGAGCGTGGCCTATTGAAGTGGCTATACCGGCGCGCCCGTGATAGTCAAGCGCCACGACGCCACAGTCGCTCAACGGCAGCTGCAACTCGCCCTGGCACTGCTGGCGGGCCACCTTGCCGGTCACGGAGCGGTCAACCTTGTTGGTGAGCCAGTCCTTGCAGGCAACGGCCTCAAGTGACAGCACATCGCGCAGATAGCTGTCCAGCTGAGCCTCGTCAAGGGCGGGCTGTTCATAAGTACGTTCTACGGTCCGATCGGTCATCACCGTCTTGGGCGAATTGCCGAACATGTCGGCCATCTCCAGGTCAATGGGCTTGACGCCGTCGGGCTGCTCGAACACGAAGCGGTGGTCGCCCGTGGTCTCACCCACGATGTACATGGGGGCACGTTCGCGTTGGGCGATGCGTTCCACCATGGGGATGTCTCCGGCGTTGATCACGAATCCCATGCGTTCCTGGCTTTCGTTGCCGATGATTTCCTTGGCCGAGAGGGTCGGGTCGCCCACGGGCAGCGAGCCTATGTCGATGTGGCCGCCGGTGGATTCAACCAGCTCTGACAGCGCGTTGAGGTGGCCGCCTGCACCGTGGTCATGGATTGACACGATGGGGTTGACGGGAGCCTCGGCCAGCGCGCGGATCACGTTGCTGACACGCTTCTGCATCTCGGGGTTGGCACGCTGCACTGCGTTGAGCTCAATGGCGTTGGCATATGAACCGGTGTCGACCGACGATACGGCGCCGCCGCCCATGCCTATGCGGTAGTTGTCGCCGCCGGCCACGACTACCTTCTGGCCCGGCTGAGGCTCGCCCTTCTGAGCGTCCTTGGCGTCGGCGTAACCGACGCCGCCGGCCAGCATTATCACCTTGTCGTAGCCGTAGGTGCGGCCGCCCTCGGCGTGTTCAAACGTAAGCACGGAACCGCAGATGAGCGGCTGGCCGAATTTGTTGCCGAAGTCCGATGCGCCGTTGGATGCCTTGATGAGAATCTCGGCAGGAGTCTGATACAGCCACACGCGGGGGTTGAGCGCCAGTTCCCACTTCTGTTCGGGGGTCAGGCGCGGATATGATGTCATGTATACGGCCGTGCCGGCGATGGGCAGAGAGGCGCGGCCACCGCCCAGGCGGTCGCGGATTTCGCCGCCGGTGCCGGTTGCGGCGCCGTTGAAGGGCTCGACGGTGGTGGGGAAGTTATGAGTCTCGGCCTTGAGCGATATTACGGTCTTGACGGGACGCTCCTCAAAGAAGTCGGGACGGTCAGGGTTGACGGGATAGAACTGGTCGATGCGCGGACCGCGGACAAAAGCCACATTATCGCGGTAGGCCGACACCAGACCGTTGGGATTCACCTTTGAGGTCTTCTTGATGAGCTGGAACAGCGAATCGGGCATTTCCTCGCCGTCGATTACGAAGGTGCCGTTGAAGATTTTGTGGCGGCAGTGCTCGGAATTGACCTGCGAGAAGCCGAACACCTCGCTGTCCGTCAGCGGACGGCCCAGACGTGCGGCCAAGTCGCGCAGATACTGTTCTTCTTCGGGCGACAGAGCCAGGCCCTCGGCCTTGTTGTAAGCGGAGATATCGTCGATGTAGACAATGGGCGCCGGGCTGGCGGTCGATTCGAACGCCGATGCACGGAGTCCGTCATAGACGCGCTGCAGCATGGGGTCATAGGCGGGTGTCTCGCCCTCGGCCACGCGGTTGAACTCTTCAATACGCACAATGCCGTCCAATCCCATATTCTGCGAGATTTCTACGGCATTTGTACTCCAGGGAGTTATCATTTCCTTGCGCGGGCCCACAAACGTACCTTTGAGCGTCTGCGATACCATAGGCACCGCTCCTTCCAGCAGCCAGGTCAGACGTTCGCACTGCGCGTCGGTGAGCTTGGCCTCGGATTGCACTAAAAAAACTTTTCGGCTATTCGCCTTGAAGAACGTGATCATATGTGATTGTGATTGGAAATTCTTTGCAAAGGTAAGAAAAATTTCTTACACATTTGCCAAAGGTCCGAAAACTTGCACAAATGACTTAAAATTTCTAACTTTGTAAGAATATTTCCGAAACAGCAATTTCTAAAATGTCTGACAATTATATTACCGTCAAGGGCGCCAGGGTCAACAATCTCAAAAACATAGACCTGAAGCTGCCCCGTGGCAAATTCATAGTTTTCACCGGCCTGTCCGGCTCGGGCAAGTCCTCACTGGCCTTCGACACGCTTTTTGCCGAGGGCCGGCGCCGCTACGTCGAGAGCCTCTCGGCCTATGCCCGCCAGTTCATGGGCAAGATGACCAAGCCGGAATGCGACTTCATCCGCGGGCTGCCGCCTGCCGTGGCCATCGAGCAGAAGGTCAACACGCGCAATCCGCGGTCGACGGTCGGCACGAGCACCGAGATATACGATTATATCCGCCTGCTGTTCGGCCGCGTGGGCCACACGTATTCGCCCATATCGGGCGACCGCGTCAAGAAGCACACCGTCGAGGACATCCTGGCCTGCGCCACATCCTACCCCGAAGGCACCCGCATAGCGCTTGTGACACCTGTCACACTGCCGCCAGACCGCGACATGGCCGCCCAGCTTGAGATGCTGGCCAAGGAGGGTTTCTCGCGCATCGTCATCGGCAACGAATTCGTGGATATAACCGATGCCCTGACCGACCCTAAAGTATTGAATCTAAAGTCCGTCGACCTGCTCATTGACCGTCTGGCCGTAGCCGACGGCGGAGACGAGCTGTCGCGCCTGGCCGAGTCATGCGAGACAGCCTTCTTCGAGGGCCGCGACTACTGCTCGCTCCTCGTCTTCGGGGCCGACGGCCAAACTGTCCGCCACGATTTCTCCAAGCGTTTCGAAGCCGACGGAATGACCTTTGCCGAACCGAGCGACCAGATGTTCAACTTCAACAACCCCTACGGCGCCTGCCCCAACTGCGAGGGCTTCGGCATGGCACTGGGCATTGACGAGCACCTTGTGGTGCCCGACCCCGACCTGTCCGTCTATCAGGATGCCGTAGCGCCCTGGCGCGGCCCGTCCATGAGCGAGTGGAAGCGTCTGTTCATCTCCAAGGCCGGCGACGTCAAATTTCCCGTCCACCGCGCCTACCGCGACCTCTCCGCCGAGCAGAAACGCCAACTGTGGGAGGGTTTCCCCGGCTGGGATGGCATATACGGCTTCTTCCGGTGGATGGAGACGCAGCGCCACAAGGTGCAGTACCGCGTGATGTACGCCCGCTACCGCGCCAAGACGCTGTGCCCGGTGTGCCACGGCTCGCGCCTGCGCGCCGACGCCCTATACGTCCGTGTGGGCGGCCGCACCATCGACAGCCTGGTACGTATGCCCGTATCCGAGCTTCAAAAGTGGTTCCTTGACCTGAAACTGGAGGGCAACGACGCCACCATAGCCCGCCGCCTGCTCACCGAAATAAACAACCGCATAAGCTACCTTGTGGAGGTCGGGCTGGGCTATCTCACGCTGGACCGTCTGAGCAACACACTGTCCGGCGGCGAGAGCCAGCGCATCAACCTGGCCACATCGCTGGGCAGTAGTCTGGTGGGCTCGCTATACATCCTGGACGAGCCCTCCATCGGCCTGCATCCGCGCGATACGGAACGCCTCATAGGCGTGCTGCGCAAGCTGCAGGGGCTGGGCAATACGGTTGTCGTCGTCGAGCATGACGAGGAGATAATGCGCGCCGCCGACATGATTGTCGACGTCGGCCCCGACGCCGGCCGTCTTGGCGGCGAGATTGTCTATGCCGGACCGCTCGACGGTATAGCCGACGCCGAACGTTCATACACAGGCCGTTACCTGAGCGGACAGCTCAAAATTGACATACCGCGGTCGCGTCGGCGCAGCAGCAGCTACATTGAGGTCACACACGCCGTTGAGCACAACCTCAAGGACGTGACAGCACGCTTCCCCCTGGGCATAATGACGGTGGTGACAGGCGTGAGCGGTTCGGGCAAGTCCACCCTGGTACGCGACATCCTCTACCGGGCCATGGCACGCCACCTGCAGACCGACCAGGCCGTGCCCGGTCAGTTCGGCAAGCTGCAGGGCGACGTGGACCGCATTCAGGAAATTGTCTTCGTCGACCAGAACCCCATCGGCAAGTCATCGCGCTCCAACCCTGCCACCTACCTCAAGGCCTACGATGAAATCCGCGACCTCATGGCCTCACAGCAGCACTCGCGTCAGATGGGCTTCACACCCGGCTACTTCTCGTTCAACACCGAGGGCGGCCGCTGCGAGGAATGCAAGGGCGAAGGCTACATAACCATCCCCATGCAGTTCCTGGCCGACGTCACCGTGCCCTGCGAGGCCTGCGGCGGTCAGCGCTTCAAACGCGAGGTCCTGGAAGTCCGTTTCCGCGACAAGAACATCAACGACATCCTTGACCTCACCGTCGAGCAGGCCATTGAGTTCTTCAGCGAGACCGACGATGCCGCCTGCCGTCGCATAGTGCGCCGCCTGCAGCCGCTGGCCGACGTCGGACTGGGCTACATCAAGCTGGGCCAGTCGTCGTCCACCCTCTCGGGCGGTGAGAACCAGCGCGTCAAGCTCGCCGCTTTCTTGGCGGACGAGCGTCCCCGCCCCACCCTGTTCATCTTCGACGAACCCACCACCGGCCTGCATTTCCACGATATCCACGTGCTGATGGACTCGTTCACCCGCCTGTTGGCCAAGGGTCATACTCTGGTCATAATTGAGCACAACCTGGACGTAATCAAGTGCGCCGACCATGTCATAGACCTCGGTCCCGACGGCGGCGAGAACGGCGGCAACATCGTGGTCGCCGGCACCCCCGAGCAGATAGCCGCCAACCCCGCATCAGTCACCGGCCGCTTCCTCCTCCAGGCCGGCATAAAACCCGCCAAAAAATGACCACCGACATGCGCGACCAAAACCTGAGAATCAGAAAGAGCACCGCCCGGGACATCGACAGAATGCTTGAAATTTATGGGAAGGCCAAACAGTTCATGGTTGAAAACGGCAATACCCGGCAATGGTCAGGCCCCTATCCTTCGACCGAACTGTTACGCAATGACATATCGGCCGGAGTAAGCTATGTCATCGAGTCGGACGGCAGGATTGTCGGCACCTTTGCCTTCATAATCGGAGAAGATCCGACATATAACAGAATTGACGGGAAATGGACTAACGACGAACCTTACGGGACAATACACCGCATAGCTTCCGACGGCTCCGCCAAAGGCATCGCAGACTGTTGTCTGGCCTTTTGCGCCGGCCTGACGGACAATATACGAATCGACACCCATGAGGACAACCGAATCATGCTGGACTGGATCAAGCGCTCAGGATTCAGATACTGCGGTGTGATTTATATAGCGGACGGGACCCCGCGATACGCTTTTCAACTCACCACTCATAACCGTACCGATAAATGATTGAACAGATAGAATTTTCATTGCGTCCGCAACCCCGTGGCATACATCTTATTACGGGTGAAATAATGCGAAATCTGCCCGAATTGCCGCAAAAAGGGCTGCTCAACTTGTTCATAAAACACACATCTGCCGCCCTGGCACTCAATGAGAATGCCGACCCGGATGTACGCCGCGACCTGGCTGCAATATTCGACCGGCTCGTGCCCGAAAATGCCCCGTACTACCTGCATACGGACGAGGGCCCTGACGACATGCCGGCCCATGCCAAATCCATGATTGTCGGCCCATCACTTACAATTCCGCTCAGAAACGGCCGCCTCGCCACCGGCACCTGGCAAGGCATCTACCTGTGCGAATTCCGTAATTACGGCGGCTCACGCAGCATCGTAGCCACCATAATAACGCGAGTTCGGGATAACGATATCCAACTCGGCGACATTACATTTAGGCATGAATTATCGGGCGGCCAG
>CANQZK010000080.1 GCA_947628285.1 uncultured Muribaculaceae bacterium | reverse complement strand
CAAGGACTGGCCGCCCGATAATTCATGCCTAAATGTAATGTCGCCGAGTTGGATATCGTTATCCCGAACTCACGTTATTAAACAAGCTCTTATTTGGCGGTTACGCGAAAAATGTTTACTTTTGCTCTATGGAATCAATCAGACAACTCTATAAGATAGGATACGGGCCGTCAAGCTCGCACACCATGGGGCCGCAGAAGGCAGCACAACTCTTCACAGGCGAGCTGCCGCTGTCCACAGCCGCCGTACGCGTTACTCTCTACGGCTCGCTGGCCGCCACGGGCAAGGGCCACCTCACGGACAAGGCCATCATCGGCGTGATAGAGCCCAAACAGCCGTGCGAGATTGTATGGAAGCCGGACGAGGTACTGCCCTTCCACACCAACGGCATGAAATTCGAGGCGCTTGACGCCGCCGGGCACGTGGTGCGCTCGCAGATCTACTACTCGGTAGGCGGCGGCGACATTGTGCGCGAGGGCGAGAGCCGACAGCCCGCTCATTCCATCTACGAGATGACCAAAATCAAAGACATCCTGCGCTGGTGCGACGAGACGGGCCTGAGCTACTGGGAGTACGTGGGCCGCACCGAGGGCGACGGCATATGGGACTACCTGCGCGAGGTATGGCGCGTGATGAAGGCGGCCGTCGAACGCGGCATCGAGGCGGAGGGCGTGCTGCCCGGCGGCCTGGGCGTAAGACGCAAGGCTGTAAGCTATTACGTGCACGCGGCAGGCTATAACTCGTCGCTCAAGAGCCGCGGTCTGGTCTACGCCTACGCCCTGGCCGTCAGCGAAGAGAACGCATCGGGCGGACGCATAGTCACGGCGCCCACATGCGGCTCATGCGGCATTGTCCCGGCTGTCCTCTACCACTTGCACACATCCAAGGGCTTCAGCGAGGACCGCATCCTGCGCGCCCTGGCCACGGCCGGTCTGTTCGGCAACGTGGTCAAGTTCAACGCCTCCGTATCCGGCGCCGAAGTGGGCTGCCAGGGCGAGGTGGGCGTGGCATGCGCTATGGCCGCCGCAGCAGCATCGCAGCTTTTCGGCGGCACGCCCGCACAGATTGAATATTCGGCCGAGATGGGCCTGGAGCACCACCTGGGCCTGACGTGCGACCCCGTATGCGGCTTGGTGCAGATTCCGTGCATCGAGCGCAACGCCTACGCCGCCGCACGCGCCCTTGACGCCAACCTGTACGCGGCCTTCTCGGACGGTCGCCACCGTGTGGACTTCGACCGCATCGTGGAGGTCATGAAACAGACCGGCCACGACATCCCCTCGCTCTACAAAGAGACTTCGAAGGGAGGCCTGGCCGTAATCTGACGCTCCGCCCGGGAGCGGGCGTTATTTGAAGCGCTCGGCGTATTCGTTGATGGCCTCGTACATGCGGCGGTACGAATCTGTGAGTTCGACGCCGCGGCGAGCCATCACGCGACGCGCCACCGTGAAAAATTCCGACATGCTTATCTGGTCGAAACCGCTCGACCCGCCCTTAAGGAAGGACGGGATGAACACGCGCGGCATGCTGTGGCTCACTATGTTGCAGCCCACGCCTACCACCGTGGCTGTGTTGAAGCAGGTGTTGATGGCCGACTTGGAATGGTCGCCCATAATCAGGCCGCAGAACTGCAGGCCGGTGCGGCGGAAGCTGTGCGTGCCGTAGTTCCAGAGTTTTATCTCGCTGTAATCGTTCTTGAGATTGGAGGCGATGGTGCCGGCGCCAAGGTTGCACCACTCGCCCAGGACGGCATTGCCCAAGAAGCCGTCATGGGCCTTGTTGGAATAGCCGGTCATGACCACGTTATTGAGTTCGCCGCCCACCTTGCACCAGGGGCCCAGGGTGGTGGCGCCGTATATGAGTGCGCCCATGTTTGCCACGGCGTGGCGGCACATGCCGATGGGGCCGCGCAGGTGGCAGCCTTCCATCACCGTTGCGTCCGGGCCGATGTAGATGGGACCGGCTGTGGTGTTTAGCGATGCGCCCTCGACCCACGCGCCTTCCTCCAGAAAAATCAGCGAGGGGTCGCCGATGACGGTGTTCGTGGCGCTGAGCGGCTGCGATTGGCGGCCGGCGGTGTGGCGGGCTATGTCGGCGGTCAGCACGGCAGCATTGTTCATAAACAGATCATATACCTGGGTCAGGATGATGAGCTCGCCCTCATAGTTTACAGTCGATTGAGCCTCGGCGCCGCGGCGGGCCACAAGGGCTTCGCCGCTCATCAGAGCCTGGCCGGGCTGCAGTGCGGCCACGGCGGCAGCCACGGCGGCATCGGCCACGATGTTGCCGGCCACATAGAGGGCATCAGGGGCGGCCGCGTCCGGACCGGGGAACATTTCGGCAAGGTAAGATTCTGTCTGCCAGTAGTATTCGCCGGGCAGGTAGGCCAGCCAGCGCTCGGCCATGGTGTCCAGGCCGATACGGAGCGCGCCGACGGGGCGCGTATAGGTCAAGGGTAGCATATTGACCCGCACATCGGCCGGGTCAAAGACAATTATTTGCATAAGCGTCAGGTGGATAAGTGAATTCAGATGTTCAGATAGCGGGCCACAACGTCAAGCGGCGCATCCTTGAGTATGACGGTGCCGTCCGGCTCCAGGAGGTAGAACGACGGGGTGGCGCGCACCAGGTAGCGGTCGCCGTTGTCAATCACGCCGTCCGGCTCCAGGCCGATTTCCCACGATGCGGGCATGGCGTCGATATTGCTGCGCCACAGCTCGCGGTCGTCGCCGGCAAAGACGGCCACGACACGCAGCCGCCGGGCCGCGATTAGCGATTCCAGGTCGGGGCTGGCCGACATCAGGCCGATGGAGGCGTGGCAGCGTTCGCAATCGGGCTCATAGAACATGAGCAGGATGCGTGCCCGCGAGCCGCCCTTGATGAGCGACGAGCGCGTGCCGGCGGGGGTCTCGAAGCTGAAATCCGGGGCATGCTTGCCCGGGGCGTTCATGGCAATATCGTCAAGCGTGCCCAGCGCGGCCGGGTCGGTGCCGCCGGAGCGGCGCAGGGCATACTGCACAAAGGGCAGATAGAGGGTTTCGTCGTAGAACGGCGACTCCGGATCATAGAGATAATGCCGCGCCACGGAGGCTACATAGCTGTAGGTTGAATCAGACGCGGCGGCCGCGGCATCCAGCAGACGGTCAACGCCGACGGTGCGCCCGCTGTCCGAAACCAACGGCAGCACCGAGATGAAGTTGCTGAACGACTGCTCCATGAACAGCGTGTCGCCGGTAAGCCGGGTATCGGTGAAGTCCATGGCGTCCCAGAAGTGAGCCACCACGTAGGCGGCACGGCCAGCCGGCGCGGTGAGCGAATCGGGCACCGACGGCAGCGGCAGCGAGGCCACCGAATCCGTACCGGCGCCGGCCGGCGTGGTCGCCGACTTATCCGCCCGGCCGCCGCAGCCGGCCAGCATGGCCGTCAAGGCTGTGAGTATCAACAGTTTTCTCATTCTTTCATTCAATTAGTCACGTCACGGACGCATCGGATGCCGAATTGTGTGGCACCTGACGTAACCGTATAATTATAAACGGAATTGGACTGCGTCATCATGCCCGACTCGGTAACAATCTTCATATCTTTGCGATATACGTTGTTAAGGGAGCCGGTGCTGACGGGGTCGTCCGGATTATAGCCGGGAGCATAGCCTTCAGAGTCGTAATAGGAATATGTACAGGTCAGCTGGAAGTCGGCGCCACGATGGTTCAGGGTGTGGAAGCCCAGAATGGCTATGTTGGTCATTTCCTTCTGATTGGGCACGCGCCAGCCGGTGCGGCCGGTGTAGTCGAGCACCTTGCAGGGATTGGTCTTGGCCAGGTATTCGGACCAGTTGACGGTCTTGCCGACAAGGCCCAGACGAGGGTCGCTCAGCAGAAGGACTGAATCGTAGAACTCATATGACCGGAAGCAGCGATTGTAACGCTGGTCGGTGAGGTGGTGCACGGGCATGGTGACATCGGATGAGTGGTAGGCCTCCTCGCGGATGGAGAGGTCATCATAGTAGGTCATGTCTACGATGTGGATGTTTGAGGCCGTGCCCTGACGGATGCCGAAGGCGGGCGTGGTGACGTTAGTGGTATTGATCTGCGTCATATCGCCGCCCAGGTTGCGCACGCAGCGCACATGCCAGGGCGCGGGGCCGCCCCACTGACGCCATAGCGATTCCGATGTTCCTTCCATGGCCCAGATTTGCTGGCCGTCAGATGCGTAGAGCAGCAGCGACGAGTTCAGCTGATTGTCGGCATTGCTTTGATTGGGCAGACGGGTGATTTCGGCGAAGTTCATCAGCGGATGTTCCAACGATCTGCGGCCCAGGATTATACGTATGTACTGTGCTGCGACGGGCACAAACCAGCGCAGCTCCGAGGCGTCGATGTATCCGTCGCCGTCAAGGTCGCGGTTACGATTCAGACAAGCGGTTATGGCCTCGATGTACTTCGGGTTCTTGCTCTGGTCGGGGTCGTAATCGGTCTCGGTATAATAATCCTTATATGTGCCGTATATGTCATAAGTCCCCTGATTGTCGCGTGTGACGATTGAGGGCAGAGGTTCGGTGCGCGCGGCGCGGTATTCGCCTTGATTGTTTATTTCGTTGACCTGCTGTGGCTCGTTCACATCCAGGAACGTGCTCCACTGATAGCGGTTATCACGCCATCTGTTGCCGCCGGAGAGGTACCATGCAAGGTTGTAACGTCCGGATTGCTTATTGCGGGAAGCCGTCGAGGTATTGTTGTTCATGTGGTTGAAGTCGTTGCGCAGGTTCAGTCCGACGGATTCGTTGAAATGCTCCACGCCCAGACCCGAGTCGGAGCCGGCCAGATAGTAGGTCTGAATGGAGCGCTGCGAGATGGCGTATTTCGACTTGTAGTGGGCCGTCTGGGCATCGGTTGACACTGTGCTGGCCACGTTGAGCCATGCGCGGCGGGGGGGACGGTTCACGTAGCCGTGCCAGGCCTTGGAGCCCTTCTCGTTGCCGTTGGCGTAGGTGTCTTCCTCGTACACGTATTCGTTGACAAAGACGGTGTACCATCCGGCAGTGAGCTTGCCCTTCACCTCGTTGAGGGTGTAGGTCTTGCCGTCGCTGTTGCGGCCGGAGCGGGGCTTGTAGGAGGCCAGGACGCCCTCGGTGGTGGGGCGGAGCTCAATCCAGCTCATGTACTTGAAATCATCCGATGTGGCCTGGGGCACACGGTTCTCGGCGGAATTGTAGTTGACGGCGGCGCCGTTGATGTCTATTGCCGAGATCATGTACTCAAACGATTCGATATCCGACTTGGTCAGTTGGATGTTGAAGGCGTTGTAGTGGGCGTCGAGTTCGTGATAGTTGTCCACCACGTCGCTGACAAAGCCGTTGACGGCCGGGGTGACCTCGCCCTCGCGGCGCGCCTCCACCATGAGGTCGTTGACGTTGTTGATGGTCACGTTGTAGTTGTATACGCTGTTGCGGCGGCAGTTGAAGTCGGTGACGTCCTTGTTGATATATCCGAGGTGGACAATGTAGGTGGCCTCGACCATGCGCTGGCTGATTTTGTCGGCCGACTCGGACAGGGGCTTGCCGTTCTCATCCACGGCCATCTCCATCTTGACCTGCATGCGCACGTAAGTGGCCATATTGTTGGGGTCGTCTGAGTCGGCGCTCTCCACCAGGGCCACATAGCGGCCGGTGTTCAGGCCGGCGTCGGTCTTATATTCCTTCTCGCGATAGTTATAGACGTTGTCGGCGGTGTATTCGTCGCCCGGCGTGCGGCCTGTGCGGCGGTTCTCCAGCTGCCAGAAGTCAAAGTTGAACACGTTCTTGTCGCGGTGCACTTCGGTGCTGACGGGCGAGTTGCCATAGGTTGTCGCGTCGGCGGGACGGAGGTCGGGCGAGTTGAGCGGCTCGGTATCGTCGTCGGGGCGCTCCATCAGCCATGAGTGAGTAGGCATGTTCAGGGCCTGCCATGATTCAATTTTGCAGCTCTTGATGTTGGTGTCGTTGAAGCTGACGTTGAACTTGACGTGCGATATCAGACGGCGCAGGTGTATGCCGCCGGCGGGCTTGCTCATGCCCGGGGCTATGTTGACCACGGTCAGGGGCGGCATGCTGCCGTCGTTGTTGGGCTTCTCGGTGTAGACGCCGGCCATCATCAGCGCGTTCAGGGGCGCGGAGGTGCTTAAACCGCCGTCTGCGTCGAAGGCCACGGCAATGTTGCGGTATTTCTCCCATGTGTCGGCGGCCTGCAGGGCCTCGGGCATGGGTATGAGCTCGCCGCTGTTATCCACCGAAGCGTAGCGGAAGTCATAATTGGCCACGGCCACGATGTAGCTGGGGCCGGACAGGGTGTTGAGCTTGATGGTCTTGTAATCGTGGAAGTTGTCGAAGTTGTCGTTGCGCACTATCGAGTAGAGGCCCGTGCGCAGGCCGGTCTCCTTGTTGTAGACAGCCACCCACAGTGATGTGACCAGCTTGTCCAGGCCGGGAACGATGTCGCCGCGTGACTGTACGTTGACCTTGCCGAAATCCAGGTTGAGGGTAATTTCGGCGTCCAGACCGGACGGGCATGAGCCCTGCGGTAGGTCGATCTCGTCATGGCAGGCGCACACCGCCGCAAACAGCAGTACCGGCAGCAGCAGGCGCAGGCACCGGCTCAGGCGTGACATATTATATATGGTGGTTCTTCCGGGCATTTCTTAGTTGAAAGATGGTATGTCTATGTTGTATACTGTCCACAGGCACACGGTGTAGTCAATCTCGAAATCGGTGTGGTTCAGGGTGATGTCGACTATCACGTGGGTGCCGCGGGGAAGGTCGGTCATCGGAATGGTGACGTCGGGGGTCTGCGGTATGGACCAGTTGAGGTCCTTCATGCCGGTGAAGATACCGTCGACGGTCAGGCCGACGTTATAGATGTCGCCGGCGGCAAGGTTCATGCCCTCGGGCAAATAGACGGGGGCGAGCTCCACCTGCTCACTGTTGCCGGCGGCGATGGCGGTGGTGCGGGTGAAACTCAGCACGTCGGCGCCGGCATCGGCGGGTGTGCGGTAGGCGCTCCATTCCATCTGATTATCGGCGGTGAAGTCGGCGTCCGGGAAGAGATACTGGCGCGATGCGGCTCGGCCTATGTGCACGGCATTGACGGTATGCGGTTCGTCATCCGGGGCGGTGATGCGGAATGTGTACTTGACTGCGGCGCGATGTATGGTGAAGGTGGCCGAGTAGGATTCCTCGTTGCCGATGGTATAGCTGTGTATGGCGCTCATCAGCAGGGGCGCTGTCATGTCGTCGCCGTCGGTATTGGCTTCAAGCTCGTGGGTATACCCGCGCAGCCGGTCCACATCCACCTCGGCGCCGTCCGACGCCAGCATGGACCCGAACAGATCGGCCGCCGACACTCGGCTGCCGTCGGGCGCGGTGACGGTCTTGCCGGCCTCGTTGGCTATGAGTATGATGGTCTTGGTCTCGTTGGCCTTAACGGGGAATTCACGGCCTGTGGCGCGGATATCGGCGGCGGTGAGGGTCCACAGTGAGTTGTGCTCGACACGCTGCTGCGCGTCAAGGACTATGACGCGCACGGTGTGCATCTTCTCGCCGTCGTTGGCGGCCCATTTATAGTCCTCGAACTCGTCGCCGACGGCACGCGAGCGGTCCCGGCTGTCGGTCAGGTCAATGTAGAGTTTCAGCGTTGCCGTCTCCCGCAGGGAGGCGGGCTCGTCCGAGGCATCGCGCGAGCAGCCCGTGACAGCCGTCATGACGACGGCCGCCGCAAGTAACGTCTTGAATATTGATGTGATTCTCATCGTGGCTGCTTGTTGTGTCTTGTCGGGTTACAATCAGAAATCAATGTCGCGGATGCGCACTGCCCATCCGTTGACAATCACCTCGGTACGGAGCCAGTTGTCGCCCTCGTCCAGGAAGAACGTCAGGTTCCAGCGGCTGCCGCGGTCCAGATACTCCTGCTCGCCCCAGGGGTCGGCACTGCTCATGGATGCCAGCAGAATCTGGTTGAGCGGGATGTTGAGCACCTCGCGGCCGTCGTCCTTCTTCTTGATAATCAGGCGTGCGCCGGAGTTACGGGTCAGGCGTGAGGTTGAAAGCTCGCCAAATGCCAACGAGGGGTCGGTGTCCTCAGCAGCGGCTGCGGCTGCCTTGCCCACAGGGACATTGCCGGACTCGGACAGCAGCACCTTGCCGCTGTCCCATGCGGGATAGCTGACCTTGTGACCGCGCACGGGACGGTTGTTGTGGTCCAGGCGGGTGTTATCGTCGGTGATGATGAATTCAAAGTCCTTGCCGTCAACGGGTTGGCGGCTGAGGTTGTGCAGCAGGATTCTGAAGTGATTGGTGGTCTTGGTCATGGACATGGTGACCTGCCGGTAGTCGGTGGCCGATGCGGAGACGGTGAAATCAAGCGCACCGTGGAAATGGTCGTGCAGACGCCGGCCTATGTGGTCGTCCTTGAGGCACATTGCTATCGAGCGGTAGTCGGCACCCTCGGCCGGCAGAGCGGCGTGGGCAAACGAGGCCTTGTCGCAGGCCAGGCCGCCGTAGGCTATGGCATGATAGGTGCCGGGGGCGAGGTCGAGCGTCATGCGCCAGCCCTCGTCGGCGAGCTTGCCGGAGGTCTCGGTGACGGTGGTCACGTACTTGCCGTCGGCATTGTAGAGATGGAGAGTCAAACAATCCACCTGTTTGTGGAACGCCTGGGCCGACTCGAGGTTGTAGTCGTAGACAAAGCGCATCGTCACGCCCGACGGACAAGGCTCAAGGTCGTCGAAAACGCTGCCGCAGGAGGTCAGCGCCACTGCAGCCGCAACAACCGCCGCTGTCCGGGCGGCATACCGCGAAATGAATTGTTTTATAAGGAGCATGTTGCTGAAAAAGCGAAAATTAAGATTAGAAAAACGGGAGGCGGTACTTATGCGCCGACAGGGCGGACCATAAGGCCCGCCTCCCGGTGTTCAGTCGGTGTTGACTTTATCAGAATTCGATGTTGTTGATGCGTACCATCCAGGGGCGTACCAGAACTTCGAGTTTGAAGAATACGTCCCAGGTCTCTACATTGGTCTCGGGCTTGAAGTCACCGAATTGGGTGATGTTGGTCACAGCCAGCTTGTAGACGTTGTTGCGGACGGTGCCGAATTCCATCGGGCCGATTACTGAAGGCTTGCCGTTGTCGTTGTGGCGGTTGTAGGCAAAGTAGTAGCAGAGGTACTCGCCCCTGTCGTTGGCCGGGTAAACGGTGAAGTTGTGTTCGGCGGGGTCGGCGCCTTCAACTGCGGTGCAGGTGTATGTGCCGTCGTCGCCCTTGACAGCGGTCCAGCAGGCGGCGAAGTCGGTGGCCAGCTTGGAGATGGGCGATTTCTCGATAGCCTGAGCGATGTCGGCGGGGCTGTAGTAGAGGACGCCGCCGTAAACGTATACGGGCTGGTTCTTGCCGTCGACCTTCTCGATCTTGTCCTGCTCGGCCAGAGTCATCTTGGCTTCGAATACGTAGCCGGTGGTTTGGTTGTAGTCGATGTCGTCCTCGCCTACCCAGGTGTTCTCTGTGGCATAGCGCCAGATGTGGTAGCCTTCCTTGACGGTGGTCTCGGAGCCCCAGCCTTCGTCCTTATCCTCGCGGGTGGTCAGGGAGGCCAGGTCGGTCCATGTCAGGCCGGCGGCAGCGGGGTTGGTGGGGTCGATTGCCTCGGGCAGAGCGTCGGTGAAGTTGGAAGCGACCTTTGCGGGCGATACCACATAACCCTCGTCCATCTCGTCGAAACCGGGGCAGTATGTAACCTCGGCAGCGGCGGCTGTAGCCTTGGTGCGGGGCAGATAGTAGAAGTCCTTGCGCAGGTTGAACAGGGCCACGCGGGTCAGTGTGACACTGCCCATCTTCTTATCGGCGATTTCGGGGTGCATGATGTCGTAGCTCAGGTTCTTGGCGTCCGATGCGTCGCGGAAGTCGAAGCGGCTGGCGGTGCGCACCACGCTGACTACGCCCAGGTCAATGGCCTGATCGCCGGGCTTGTTGGCGGCTTCCATCTCGGCCTGGCTGGGGAGCTTTTTGGAGGCCAACTTGACGTTGGTCATCAGGAAACCGTTGGCCTTCCAGGTGGTGGAGGGGTCGCCGGCAAAGGCTTTGTCCTTGAAGTCCTTGTCGGTAGCTGCGCCGAGGCCCTCGATGTAGGCGCGGATTTCCTCGGTGGGGTTGCAGTAGGCGAAGATGTACACGAATTTGCCGGCGTGCTTGAGGAGTTCCTCTTTCTGCTCAAAGGCAAGTGTGTACTTCACGTCGTTGCCCGATGCGGTGGCGGTGGGAGCGTCGTTGAGCGAGTATGTGAGCAGCTCATATGATGCGGGTGCCACACCGGTGGCGGGTTCCTCTGTAATGGCCTGACCGGCGGCGTCTTTGCCGGCGGCTATCACCACCAGGATGGAGCCGATGTTGTTTTCGTTGTCCTGGCCGATTTCGACACCGTCGTTCTTGCCGTCGGCGCGGCTGGCCGGCATGCGGAAGCGGAGGGTCGAGTAAACCGCGTTGCCGTCGCCTTCGGTGGACGGAACGTTCTGCGGTTCGTCGCTCGAGCAGGCGGAGAGTCCCAGTAACAGAGAGCCTGCAAGTATCATGTTAATTAACTTCATCTTTGTCAAAATTTGTGATTATTAATTGATTATATTTATTCGCGGTAAATATACAATGTGAAGATTCTGTTTAGGGGGGCCTTTCAGCGCGTGAATGTACGGGGAGCGCTGTCGGGGATGTATTCAAGGGCCTCGCTCAGCGATACGAGCTCGTCAAGGTTGACCAGGGCCTGTGCGGCCTGGGGCACGCCGGCGGCGCGGGCCTGCTCGAGTTCCTTGCGGGCGGCGTCGGTAACGCCCTGACGGGCCAACATGATGCCCTTGAGGTAGGGAACGGCGGCCGAACCGGACACGCGC
>CANQZK010000079.1 GCA_947628285.1 uncultured Muribaculaceae bacterium | reverse complement strand
TCCGGCGAGCACTATTCCTTTCATGGGAGTGAGTATTTTATAGGGCCAATAGGGCTTAAAGGGCTTGTACCGGGGCGGCTATCTGCCGGTAGTACTGTCGGATGAGTGTCTGAAGGCGCGAGGTTGCTTCTGTCTCGGCCTGCAGCGGCGGCAGGGGCCGGCCGTCAATGACATGGAGACATAAATCGCGCAGGGCGCCGGTCCAGCGCTCGGTGATGTTGTTCTGCAGTTTATCGAACCGCTCACGCGCGGTTGATGCCGCCTCTGAATCGCCCAACATGACGGCTGATGCCAGCAGCATGAGCTGCAGTTTGGCGTCGATTTTCGGATTGTCGACCCGCGTAAGGCCCAGACGGCGTGTGAACACTATCAAGGGCGAAGCTGTCTCGGCGTCAAGACTATGCGACTCGGAATACCGGCGCAGAGCCTCAAGCAGACGGGGCAGGAAGGCGTCGAGCTGGTCGTAGATTCGGCGACTGTCATGCGCGAATTCCAGTACGCGCACGTAATCAGCTCTAATGTCATAGACTGCCGCGGCCAGGCATTGAGATACGGCGATGAGCACCTTGCCCTTGACGCCGCGCTGCTTGGGTATGAACCGGCCTCGCAGTCCGGGGAAATCGCCCTGGACAATCTCCACCAGGTCGCCCTCTTCCAGCTCGATATCGTCGATGGCAAAGCAGGGCAGCTTGTTGCCATAGAAGCGGGCGATGGTCATGAACGCATGCATATCAACGTCATGGACAGTCACATAGCGGTCGGCCGTTGCGTTTGACACGACGAACGAGAAGCCGTTCTGCCCGGCGCACAATGCCTTGACATCATCGATTGTCCCGCGCACGAAAACGTAATGGTACAGCAACGGCTTGGACGAGCGTTTCACCCTACCCTCGCTCTCGTGTACCTCAACGAACGTAGGTGCGAACAGCTCAACCCGGGAAGAGCCGGCATTGAACCGGTCGACAACCGCGACGGCCGACTCGCGTCTGGCCGCTGATGGGGCTATGAAGTTAAGGACATACCATTTAAGGCTGTCGGCTGCCTGTGACATGTGATGCTGCGTGAATGGATGGCGGCTTTGCCTAAGGCACATACTTCCAAATAGACCCGAAAACACTATTGTATTGACTAATAGCAAATTACAACAAAGTGTCATCGGTCTGCCGAAAACTGCGACGCCTGGATTGTCGCCTTGCGATGATGTACTACATTGTAGAGTGCATCATTTGCGACTGCAAAATTACTATAATTTTACTAAATAACAAAGCATCCGCAAAAATTTTTATTTTCCCCTCGCCGTCCGGCATAAAATTAAGGCAAAAATACACGGGCCCGCTTCAATATCCCACATTATTATTAAATTTGCAGCCAAATCACATACCGACCCACAATGAAGTTCACCGAACATGACATAAAAGGCGTATGGCTGATAGAGCCCGTGCGCTACGGCGATGCCCGCGGATACTTCTGCGAGACATTCCGCCAAGACGATTTCGACAAAGCCGTCGGCCGCCATGTCGAATTCATTCAGGACAACGAATCATTCTCGACCTACGGCGTGGTGCGCGGCCTGCACTACCAGCAGGGCCCCTACAGCCAGGCCAAACTGGTGCGTGTATCGCTGGGCGAAGTCCTTGACGTGGCCGTCGACCTGCGGCGCAGCTCGCCCACATTCGGCCGCTACATGGCGGTTGTCCTCTCTGCCGACCGTGGCAATCAGCTCTTTGTGCCGCGCGGATTCGCCCACGGATTCGCCGTGCTGTCCGAAACGGCACAGTTCCAATACAAAGTGGACAACCTCTACCACCCTGAGGCCGAGGTATCTATCCGTTATGACGACCCCGCCATAGGTGTCGACTGGCAGATTGCCCCCGAACAGCGCCTCCTGTCCCCCAAAGACCTCAAAGGCATCTCCTTCGCCACCGCCCCGCTGTTCGACTGACGCAGTACAATAATATATATCGCGAGATTCTCGAGAATCAGGAGAGCCATGATAATCTTGATTCCTACGACATAATTCCGCATTGTCGCTGCACGGCGGGATGATTAGTCTTTGTTTTTTCGGGGATTTTGTTTACTTTTGCGGTCATGAACAGACAAGGCAAACTTTATTTCCGTTACGGCACCATGGGCTCAGCCAAGACGGCGCTGCTGCTGACTACGGCTTATAATTTCGAGGAACGGCACATGGATTATCTGTGCCTCAAGCCGGTAATCGACACACGCGAGACCCGCAATGTGATTCATTCGCGCATCGGAATCGAGCGCGAATGCCGCTGGATTTACGCGGCGACCGACCTCTATCAGATGGCGCTGTCGCTGTACCGCGACGAGCATCGCGTGGTGGACTGGTACCTGATTGACGAGGCGCAGTTCCTGACAGCCCGCCAGGTTGACCAGCTGGCACGCGTTGTGGACGATCTGGGCAGCAGCGTAATCTGTTTCGGGTTGCGCACGGATTTCAAGTCGAACCTGTTCGAGGGCTCGCGGCGCCTCTTTGAGATAGCCGATACCATCGACGAGATAAAGTCGACCTGCAATTGCGGCCGCAAGACCATCATCAACGCACGCATCGACTCCAACGGCGATTTTGTGGAGGAGGGCGAGCAGGTGGAGATTGGCGGCGACGACCGCTACGTGGCTGTGTGCCGCCGATGCTGGCGCAACAAACACATCGAGCAGAGTTCGCGTCTGACATTGCCGCTGGAGTTTGAGAACGAACTCGCGGCTGAACCGGAGGAGGGCATGATATGACGGTATGCGATTTGACTGACGCCGCACGTCTGTGCGCCCTGTCGCCGCGGATGGCCGCGGCTGTGGAGTGGCTTATGGCCCGGCGGGGCGATTATCCGGCCGCGGGCACGCGCACGGACATCTGCCCGGGCGTATACGTGAACAGCGAGGCGCCCATGCTGCTGCCGCGCGAACATGCCCGCCTGGAGGCCCACCGCCATTACATAGACATACACGTGCCCCTGAAGGGCCGCGAGACCATCGGCTGGGCGCCGCGCCGGGGTCTGACATTCCCCCATGGCGGATACGACGGCGAGCGGGATGTGGAATTTTTCGGCGATTCGGCCCAGTGCATGCTGCACGTGCTGCCCGGCCAGGTGGCGGTGTTCTTCCCCGAGGATGCGCACGCGCCAAACATCGGCACGGGCACGCACGCCAAACTTTGTGTCAAGATAAGTGTTGAATAATTTATGAGAAAGTTCATCATATTCATCGCCATGGTGTGCCTGATGCTGGGACTGACTTCAGCCCGGCCTGAGTTCGACGGCGAGAAGATCACCTACAATGTCATGTACAAGTGGGGCCTGATCAACAAGAAGGCCGGCGAGGCCACCATCACCATGAAGCGCCTTGGAGGCAAGTACCACGCGGAGCTGACCGCGGCGTCGGCGCCGTGGGCCGACCGTTTCTACCGTGTGCGCGATACGCTGACCAGCGTCATCGACCCCGCCACCATGCTTCCCGAAGAGTATCACAAGATGGCGCACGAGGGCAACGAAGACAAGCACGATGTAGTCAAGTTCAGCCGCGTCAACAACAAAGTGACGGGCACCACCACGCGCCACGTGGTCAAGAAGGGCAAGCTCAAGATCGACGACGGCCGCACACTGACGGCCGTGGGTCCTACGGTGGACATGCTCTCATCATACTTCTACATGCGCTCGCTGCCCTTCCATGACTGGACTCCGGGCCGCACGGCCACCATCAACATCTTCTCCGGCAAGGCCAAGGAGCGCCTGACCTTCAAGTATCACGGCATAGAGGAAATAGAAATCAACGGCAAGGAATTCAACTGCTATCATATAACGTTCATATTTACGGGCGACGGCGGCAAGAAGACGTCGGACGATATGGACGCGTGGATATCGACGGACGAGCGGCGCATACCCATACAGCTTGAGGGCAAACTGCCCGTGGGCAAGGTGCGCTGCCATATAGATGTCTGACTTAGCTAAACCGGAACCGAGGCATGAAAGTGAACGTCAAGGCAATCAGGGACAAGGCGCTGGGGTGGTGGCAGTATGTCAGCACCGATATCTGGCGCGACGAGGCCGATTCTATGCCCGTGCGCATCATCAAGACACTCAACCTGTCTGTGCGCTCGTTCCTGAACCACGACATCCAGACTCAGGCCTGCGCCATGACCTACCGCACGCTGCTGGCCATAGTGCCGGCGCTGGCGTTGCTGTTCGCCATCGGGCGCGGTTTCGGTTTGCAGAGCTATATCACCGAGGAGCTCTACGCCATCTTTCCGGCCCAGCGTCGCGCCGTGGAGTACGCCATGAACTTCGTTGACTCATACCTGAGCCAGTCGTCTGAAGGCATATTCGTGGGTGTGGGCATTGGCTTCCTGCTGTGGACGCTCATATCTCTTATCAGCAACATCGAGGACACGTTCAACCTTATCTGGGGCGTGAAACAGGGCCGCAGCTACGGCCGCAAGATAACGGACTATACGGCCATGCTGCTCATCCTGCCGGTGCTGCTGATCTGCATCGGTGGTCTGACGGTGATGCTCAGTTCCAGCATCCGGGCGCTGTTCGATTTCGAATTCCTCTCGCCGGTAGTATCGCTGCTGCTGGAAGGCTTCTCGTGGCTGCTCACGTGGCTGTTCTTCGCCATGCTCTACGTGCTCATCCCCAACACAAAGGTTCGCTTCTCCAACGCCTTTGTGGCCGGTGTCTTTGCCGGCACGGGCTTCATGATACTGCAGTGGATATTCGTCACGGGCCAGATGTACGTGGCCCGCTACAACGCCATATACGGCTCCTTCTCGTTCCTGCCGTTGATGCTCATCTGGGCGCAGCTCACGTGGGTGGTGGTGCTGGCCGGCGGCGTCATCTGCTACTCCATGCAGAACATCTTCCTGTACAGTTTCGACAGCTCAATAAACAACATATCATCGTCCTACTACGCCCGCATCATCCTGGCCGTAAGCACCATAGCGGTACGGCGGTTTGTGGACGGCAGCGGCGCCATGGTCATCACCAACGTGGTGCGCACCTACGGGCTGCCGCCGCGCCTGGTGTCGCTGATGTGCGACAAGCTGGTCAAGGCCGGCGTGCTGTCGCCCGTCGAGGTCGACCCGCGCCGCGACATCATGGGCTATCAACCGGCCATCGATCCGGCACGCCTGACGGTCAAGGAGTTGTTTGACCGGCTCAACGCCATCGGCTCATCCGATTTCCTGCCCTCGTTTGAGGCCAACTTCCCCGGCGTGGTGGACATCTGCCGTCGCATCAAGCTCAACGAGGACGAACTCACCTCACGCACATTACTATCAGACATAAAGATTGTAAAACCAACCCAAACTCCAACGAAATGAAAAAAGTGATTGCAACCACATCGGCCCCCGGGGCTATCGGTCCCTACTCACAGGCCATTGACACAGGCGCATTTGTATACGCATCCGGCCAGATACCCATCAATCCCGCCACCGGCGAGATTCCCCAGGGCATCAAGGAACAGACCCGCCAGGCGCTCAAGAACGCCGCCGCCATCCTGGCCGAAGCCGGCCTGACCATGGACAACGTGGTGAAGACGACCGTCTATCTGGCCGACATGGCCGATTTCGGCGCCATGAACGAGGTATACGCCGAAGCCTTCGCCGCTCCCTACCCCGCCCGCTCGGCCGTCGCCGTCCGCGAACTGCCCAAGCAGGTACTGGTTGAGGTCGAAGTCCTGGCCGCCCGCTAAACATACATCCCATACCGTTACCGCAGCGGTCACGTGCCTCCGTCGGGGCGCGTGGCCGGTGCATTTGCGCCCCATACACATATATGATACTGCTACAGGTTGAGAATCTGACCAAGAGTTACGGCGACCGTCTGCTGTTCGGCGACGTCACCTTCGGCATAAACGAAGGCGACAAAATCGGTATCGTCGCCAAGAACGGCACCGGCAAGACCACACTGCTGTCGGTGCTGGCCGGACGCGAGGCACCCGACTCCGGCACCGTCACCCCGCGCAACGGACTGCGCACGGGATTTTTGGAACAGAAGCCGGAATTTCCGGGCAACCCCACCGTGGCTCAGGCCGCCCTGGCCGGATGCATCGACCCCGCCGCACGGCTGGTAAGCGAGTATGAGGAGGTATCGGCCGGAGGCGACTCCGACCGCCTGGCCGACCTGATACACCGCATGGACGCCGCCTCGGCATGGGACTTCGAGGACCGCCTGCGGCAACTGCTCACATCGCTGGGGCTCAACGACCTGAACGCCCGCACCGACACCCTGTCAGGAGGCCAGCGCAAGCGCGTGGCTCTGGCATCCGTCATCATGGCCGACCCCGACGTACTCATCCTGGACGAGCCCACCAACCACCTGGACATCGACGCCATTGAGTGGCTGGAGCAGTATCTGAAACGCTCGCGCACCACCCTGCTGATGGTGACGCACGACCGCTACTTCCTGGATCGTGTCTGCAACCGCATCATAGAGATGTCGGACACCACCATATACACCTACCAGGGCAACTATGACTACTACCTGCGCCGCCGCGCCGAGCGAATCGAGGCCATGACGGCCGAGCTGGCCAAGGTGCGCAACACCCTGCGCCGCGAGCAGGAATGGATGAGCCGCCAGCCCCAGGCACGCGCCGGCAAGGCCCGCTACCGCATTGACTCGTTCTATGCCCTCAAGGACAAGGAACGCACGGCCATCCGCCCCGAACGCAACGTCGACCTGTCCATGCGCTCTTCCTACATCGGCTCCAAAATCTTTGAGGCAAGCCATGTGGCCAAAGCGTTCGGCGACAAGGTCATACTGCGCGATTTTTCCTACGTGTTCGCACGCTACGAAAAGGTGGGCATCATCGGCGCCAACGGCGTGGGCAAGTCCACATTCATCAAGATGCTGCAGGGACTCGTCCCGGCCGACTCCGGCAGCTGGGACATCGGCACGACTGTCCGCTTCGGATACTACAACCAGGACGGTCTGAGCTTCGACCCGCAGAAGAAGGTCATCGACGCCATCACCGAGCTGACCGAGGAGGTTGACACCGGCGGAGGACAGTCGCTCTCGCCCATGCAGTTCCTGACTCGCTTCCTGTTCACCCCGGCCGACCAGCAGAAGTACATCCACACCCTGTCCGGCGGCGAGTTGGCCCGCCTGCACTTAGCCACCGTGCTGCTGCGCCGCCCCAACTTCCTGATTCTGGACGAGCCCACCAACGACCTTGACATCGTCACCCTGGGAATCCTCGAAGAATATCTGACCGAATTTGAGGGCTGCCTGATTGTGATAAGCCACGACCGCTACTTCCTGGACAACATCGTGGACCACCTCTTTGTCATGACCGGCGACGGCGAAATCAAGGACTTCCCGGGCACATACACCGAATACGCCACCTGGCGCCGCGAGCAGCAGGCCGAGGCCTCCAAGCCGGCCAAGGCACCCGCCCGACCGCGCAGCGAGACACGCGAGCGCGCCCCGCGCATGACCTTCAAGGAGCGAAAGGAATTCGAAGCTCTCACCGCCGAAATCGAGGCCCTCACGGCCGAAAAAGCCGAGCTGGACCGTCTGTTCAACAGCGGCGAGACGCTCACCGACGTGGCCTCCATGTCGGCCCGCTATCAGGGAATTTCAGATCAGCTGGACGAAAAGGAAATGCGCTGGCTCGAGCTGTCGGAGAAGGAATGATGCAGCCCGCCCGTGCACTGAAAGCCCGTCTGGCACTGCTCAGTTTCATGCAGTTTGCCGTCTGGGGCTCCTACCTGTCCTCGCTGGGCAATTTCCTCAACGCCGCCGGTCTGGGCACGCACATAGGCTGGTTCTATGCCGTGCAGGCCGTAATGGCTCTGTTCATGCCCGCACTTATGGGACTGTTGGCCGACCGCCGGCTGGCCGCGCAACGTGTCATGGCGCTGTGCCACGCCGTCTGCGCCGTATTCATGGGCCTGGCCGGCCTGTATGCCCTGCGTGCCGGCTCGGCACCCGCCTTCCGCCTCCTTTTCATGCTCTATGCCGTGGCGGTGGCCTTCTTCATGCCTACCGTGGGCCTGTGCAACACCATAGCCTTCAGCGCGTTGCGACGTGCCGGACTGGACACCTTCGCCCACTTCCCGGCCATACGCGTTTTCGGCACCGTGGGGTTCATCTGCGCCATGCTGACGGTCAACTTCGCCGGCTTCCAGGCCGACGCCCGCCAGCTTGTCCTGGCCTCCGCCCTCAGTGCCCTGACTGCCCTGTACGCCCTGACCATGCCTGAATGTCGCGTATTCCGTTCGCCCGGGCTCGAACTGCGCTTATGGCTGCTGCGCGGCGGCATGCCGCTGTTCTTAGGTTTCTGCGTCCTGGTCGGCGCGGGTTTGCAGATTTCCAACTCCTACGCCAACCCCTACATAAGCTCGTTCAGCCGCATCCCGCAATATGCGCACACCTGGGTGGCCGCCAACGCCAATGTCCTGATTTCGCTCTCGCAGATCAGCGAGGCCCTGTGCATCCTGCTCATCCCGGCGGCTGTGCGCCGCTTCGGCATCAAGGCCACAATCCTGACAGCCATCGCGGCCTGGGTGCTGCGTTTCGGGTTGTTCGCCTTGGGCGATACCGGCCCGGACGTATGGATGTTCGTGCTCTCATGCGTGGTCTATGGCGTGGCCTTCGACTTCTTCAACATTGCCGGCAGCATGTACGTGGACCGTCTGCTGCCCGACCGCCTGCGCGCCCGCGGCCAGGGCGTGTTCATGTCCTTCTCGGCCGGAATAGGCGGCACGGCGGGAATATTGTGCGCCCAGGCTGTGGTCAACCGTCTGGTATTCACGCAACCGGCCCCCGAGCTGAGGCTCGAGGGCTGGCAGATGTCGTGGCTGGTGTTCGCAGCCTATATGCTTGTCGTGGCCGTGATGTTCGGCCTGCTGTTCCGCGACAGAACGCCGCGCGGACTCACTCCTGATCGATAACTACGTACCGTTCGTCCGGCTCGGGCGCCTCGAATCCGGCACAGAAGCGCCGGAGCATGTCGGGCGTCACTATACAATCGTCCGGCCCGGAGCCGCGCCGCCCTGACAGACGTTGCAGCAGCACCTCCTGCGGGGCGCGCATCCATACCGTCAGCGGCGTGACGCCCAAGGCCGCGCATACGCGCCGGGCGGCATCGCGCCGCGCCCGCTTGCACATGGTGGCATCGACCACCACCCGCAGGCCGTGCTCCAGAGCTTCGGCCGCCAGCCGCATCAGCTCGTCGGCCGTCAAAGCGAATATCTCGCGCAGCCGCTCGGGCGCGGCCGTGTCAAGCTCGTCGCCATAGCGTGCGCGGGCCAGTCCGTCGGCCGAGAGGCGCACGTAGCCGCGCTCCTCCAGCCGGCGGGCAAAGACAGTCTTGCCTGACCCGCTGATGCCGCACATAAGCACGGCGCGTTCGCGGCCGGCTATGCGGTCAAGCGCAGCCTCAGGACTGAGCGCCAACAGGTTCGATGTGCTCGATGACATACTTCTGCGTGCCCAGTCCAAGCTGCTCGGCATAATCCAGCAGATGCGTGGCCTGACGCTGTTCCATACGCTCAATCAGATGCACCTTGCCGGGGTCGGCCGACTGATAGACCATATCCACGCAGGCGCGGTCCAGCGCCACGGGGTCGAGCGACGCCAGTATGCCTATGTCGCCCATGCGCACGGGTTCAGGCTCGGCCACACAGTCGCAGTCCACCGACAGGTTGTTGGCCACGCTTATGAACAGGATGTTCTCGCCGGCGCGGTCAAACACAGACTCGCAGGCCTCGGCCATCGACTCCAGGAAATCGGTCTGCAGAGGCACATTTTCCCAGTCGACAGGCACCTGGCGCGACTGGCCGGCAGTGTGAATCCAGGCCTTGCCGGCCGACGAGGCCATGCCGATGGCAACATTCTTGAGCGCCCCGCCGAAACCGGCCATGGGGTGACCCTTGAAGTGCGACAGCACAACCGTGAAGTCATAATTGCGCCAGTTGCGGCCCACATAGTTTTCATGCAGGTGTCGGCCGTTGCGCACGGGCAGCGTCAGCTCGCCCTCGCCGTCCATGATATCCACCTCGGCAATGGCCGTGAAACCATGCTCGGCAGCTGTCTGCATATGGTCGGGCACGTTGCAGCGGCGGCCGTCGTAGGCGGTGTTGCACTCCACGATGGTGCCGTCAAGCAGGTGCACCAATTTCTTGATTACGTCCACGCTGAGGTGGTTGGGGTTGCCGGCCTCGCCGGTTGAAAGTTTGATGGCCACGCGGCCTGTGGCCCGGCGGCCCAGGGCTTCGTACACCTTCACCAGATTGTCGGCCGTGATGCGCGGGCACAAGTATACCGTCGCGGGGCTTTTTACGGTTGATTCCATATTATATATGAGTTTGATTTGTTCAGAAATTGAATTCGCCGGCGCCCTGACGCACCAGCACGGGATTGGACGAGTCGGTCAGGTCGATGATAGTCGACGGCACAGTCGTGCCGGGGCCGCCGTCCAACATCAGGTCGGCGAAATTATCGTAATGCAGCGAAAGCGAGTCGGCGTCGGTGCAGTCAAAGTCGGCCGTGGTATCGACGGATGTCGTCAGCACGGGGCGTTCGGCCTGACGTACCAGCGCACGGGCCACATCATTGTCCGGGATGCGGATTCCGACACTCTTGCGGCCCTTGAACACCTTGGGCAGCTTGGTCGACGCCGGCAGGATGAAGGTGTAAGGCCCCGGCAGAGCGGCCTTCATGATGCGGAAGGCGCGGTTGTCAATGCGGGCATACTCGGCGGCGCGGGCAAAGTCATCGCACACTATCGAGAGCAGGTTCTTGTCCGGGTCAATACCCTTGATGCGGCACAGAGCCTCGATGGCATGCGGATTGAGCGCGTCGCAGCCCAGCGCGTAAAGGGTATCGGTGGGATAGACTATTATCTGACCGCGCGTAAGGCAGTCGGCGGCTATCGCCATGTTGCGCTCGTCGACAGTCGAGCCGTAAAATCGCAGGATGTCCATTTAGAGCTTGTTTAATAATAAATGTTGACGGCAGGGTCGCATATCTTGAGTCGATTTTTGTCTTGTGAGGAA
>CANQZK010000078.1 GCA_947628285.1 uncultured Muribaculaceae bacterium | reverse complement strand
AAAGTTAATGCTTTTCTTGCAAATATACAAGAAGGGCGTTCTCTTTTTTGTGGAGACTATGAATTATTCAGGCTAAATCCGAATGAAATGACCACAGATACCAAGCTTAAACAATTTACCGCCACGTGGCAGCTGACTGCCGGCCAGACCGACGCTCAGGGCCTGATGCCGCTACCCTTGGTAGTGGCCCGAGCCATCGAGGCCGCCACGCTCCACGCCAACGCCCTGGCCATCGGATACTCCGACCTGGCCACCCGCCGCCTGGGCTGGGTGCTGGCACGTTTGGGCATACGCATGCACCGCTACCCGCGCATCAACGAGACCTACTGCATCGACACCTGGATTGAGGGCTACAACCGCTTCTTCAGCGACCGCTGCTACGCCATGTACACCCCTGAGGGCGAGCCGCTGGCCGATATCCGCTCGCAGTGGGTGGCCATCGACACCGCCACCCGCCGCATGGCCGACCTCTCGGAGCTGGAGCGCGACAGCTTCCCCACGCAGGACCGCCCCTGCCTGGTGCCGCGCCTGTCACGGCCGGCCATTGCACCCGGCTGCACCCCCGACGAGGCCGCCTATACCTTCACCTACTGCGACATAGACTTCAACCGCCACGTCAACACCGTACGCTACCTTGAGGCCGTGCTCAACACCCGGCCGCTGGAGTTCTACGACACTCACCGCGCCTCGGAACTGGAGATGTCGTTTGAGCGGGAGTGTCACTTCGGGCAGACGGTGCGCCTGCTCACGGGCCCCTCGCGCAGCGGCGCCGCCGACGGCCTTGTAACCGATATAATCTGCCCCGACGGCGCCCGCGCCGTGGGCATCCGACTTGTATTCATTTAAAATCATAACATCATGGCAAAAATGAACTTCGGCGGCGTTGAGGAGACAGTCGTCACCCGTCAGGAATTTCCGTTGAGCCTTGCGCTCGAAACCCTTAAGGACGAGACCATCGCCGTGATAGGCTACGGCGTGCAGGGGCCCGGCCAAAGCCTTAACCTGCGCGACAACGGCTTCAACGTAATCGTGGGCCAGCGCCCCGGCAAGACCTATGACAAGGCCGTGGCCGACGGCTGGGTGCCCGGCGAGACCCTCTTCGGCATAGAGGAGGCCTGCCGCCGCGCCACCATAATAATGTGTCTGCTCTCCGATGCCGCCGTGCTCAGCTGCTGGCCCGTAATCAAGGCCGCTCTCCGCCCCGGCGACGCGCTCTACTTCTCGCACGGATTCGCCATCACCTGGCCCGACCGCACCGGCGTGGTTCCGCCCGCCGATGTCGACGTCATCATGGTTGCCCCCAAGGGCTCCGGCGCCACTGTCCGCTCGCACTATCTGGAAGGCCGCGGCATCAACGCATCCTTCGCCGTCGAGCAGGACTATACCGGCCGCGCCCTGCAGCGCACGCTGGCCTTAGGCATAGGCATAGGCTCCGGCTACCTGTTCGAGACCACCTTCCGCCGCGAGGCCGTGAGCGACCTCACCGGCGAGCGCGGCGCACTGATGGGCGCCATCCAGGGCCTGTTCCAGGCTCAGTACGAGGTCCTGCGCGAGCACGGCCATACACCATCCGAGGCCTTCAACGAGACCGTCGAGGAGCTCACACAGTCGCTCATGCCGCTGTTCGCTGCCCGCGGCATGGACTGGATGTACGCCAACTGCTCAACCACCGCCCAGCGCGGCGCCCTGGACTGGATGACGCCCTTCCACGACGCCATCAAGCCCGTCATGGAACGCCTGTACACCAGCGTGGCCGACGGCGTGGAGGCACAGCGCTCAATTGACTCCAATTCGCAGCCCGACTACCGCGACAAGCTCAACGACGAGCTCCGCGCCATGCGCGAGAGCGAGCTGTGGCGCACCGCCGAGACCGTCCGCTCCCTCCGCCCCGAAGCCTGATTCCTTAATTAGACAATAAGACAATTTTTAGACAGAAAGACAATTTTTAGACAGAAAGACAATTTTTAGACAGAAAGACATAAAAACATAAAGACATAAGAACAAAAGGACAAATTTATTTTTTTTGTTTTTATGTCTTTATGTCTTTCTGTCTAAATTTAGCTCTCGTTCGCTGACTTGAACGCAAAAGATTAAACTTTTTTTGCATTTCAAATTATTTTGATTAATTTTGACGGCGATATGCTCCGGCGTATCGCCTAACTCATAATTTTATACTTATGGAAATGCGTGACCCCGCTTCTGCCCCGCAGGCCGAAGAAAAGACTCTCAACCCGACTTCCACCCCTGTGGAGGCCGATGAAACTGTTAAAACCGAACTCGAAACCATAGCCGGCGAGGACCCCGAAGAGGCCGCCGAAGCCGAAATGACGCAGGCAATGGCCGACGAAGAAACCGACCGCGAGGAACTTACGGCCGAAGCCCTCATGGCCGCTGCCCAGGCTGTTCTGGACAAGGCCGCCGCCGAGATTACCACCGACGACATCCGCCGTCTGCGCCAGATGCACAATAATTTCCATAAGGCAACCCAACCTCAGGACCAGGCCGAGCAGCCCGAGGTTGCCGAAACGACTACCGATGCCGACGACTGGGACCACCAGTTCCGCGCCGTCGTAGACCAGATCCGCTTCAAGAAAGCACAGCATACCGCACAGGTCGAGGCCATGCAGCTGGCCAACCTGGAGCGTAAAAAGGCTATCATCGCCGAAATCATCGCCTTAGCTGAGGATACGGACAACGTGAACCGCACCTTCCCCCGCTACCGCGAGCTGCAGGACCAGTTCAACGCCCTGGGCGACGTGCCTCCCACCGAGGATACCGAAATCTGGAAGGCATTCCAGGAAGCCCGCGAGCGCTACTCCGACAACCTCAAGATAAACAAGGAACTGCGCGACTATGACTTCAAGAAGAACCTGGAGTCCAAGCAGTTGCTCCTGGCCGAGGCTGAGGGCCTTGCTGCCGAGGAAGACGTCATCACCGCCTACCGCCGCCTGCAGGAACTGCACAACAAGTGGCGCCAGATAGGCCCCGTGGCCAAGGAATTCCGCGAGGAAATCTGGGACAAGTTCAAGACAGCGTCGGCCGAGGTCAACAAACGCTATCAGGCATACTTCGAGGCCCGTAAGGCCCGCGAGGCCGAGAACGAGGCCGGCAAGGCAGCCCTCATCGAACGTCTGGAGGCCATCGACACCGAGGCCATCCGCTCGTTCGCCGCGTGGGACGAGGCCACCAAGACCGTCATGGAAATCCAGCAGCAGTGGCGCACCTTCGGATTCGCATCCAAGAAGATGAACAAGGCCCTGTTTGCCCGCTACCGCGAACTGTGCGACAAGTTCTTCGCCGCCAAGGCTCAGTACTTCAGCTCGACACGCGCCGAACTGGCATCCAACCTGGCCCGCAAGACCGAGCTGGCCGAGCGCGCCGAAGCCCTCAAGGATTCAACCGACTGGAAGGAAGCCACCGATCAGTTCGTGGCCATGCAGAAGGAATGGAAAACCATCGGCCCCGTAGCCAAGAAATACAGCGACGCCGTGTGGAAACGCTTTCTGGCTGCGTGCGACTACTTCTTTGAGCAGAAGAAAAAGGCCAACTCCGGCCAGCGCCGCGTGGAGCAGGAGCATCTTCAGGCCAAGCGTGCCCTCATCGAGGAACTGGGTCAGATTACCCCCGACACGCCCCGCGAGGAAGCCATCGCCGCCCTGCAGAGCGCTCAGGAACGCTGGAAAGCCATAGGCCATGTGCCCTTCCGCGAGAAGGACAAGGTCTACGACGCCTTCCGCGCCAAGATGGACGAGGTCCGCCGCGCCCTGGACCTGCGCACATCACGCGCCCGCATGGAACGCTTCACCGAGTCCATCACATCGCTTGAGGGCGACGACCGCAAGCTGGGCCGCGAACGCGACCGCCTGCTCCGCGCCCTGGAGAACCGCCGCCAGGAACTCCGCACCTACGAGAACAACCTGGGCTTCCTCTCCGCCAAGAGCAAGAGCGGCGACTCCATGCTGCGCGAGTTTGAACGCAAGGCCGCCCGCCTGCGCGAGGACATCGCCGACCTGGAGCAGAAAATCAAGCTCATCGATCAGAAAATCTGAAAAAACACAGTCGCCCCATGCGGTCCCGGCACAACCTGTCGGGACCGCATGGAGTGAACTCCTTATACCCCTCTATACCTAATCACCGTACCATATCCCCGCGCCGTGGGGACATCAGGCATGAGTCAACTGAGAAAATATTATTACGGAAAATACCTGCGCGGAATCCTCAGTGCTTTCGACTGGGCTTTCGTCAATATTTTCTTCGGCATCACCCTGGCCATCTACGGCACATCGGGCATCCCCGGGCAGGACCTCAAGCTGCTGTGGGTGGTGGTCAACGTCAGCTTCCTGCCCGTAATCATCTGGACCAAGCGCAACCGCTACGCCCTGCGCGCCATCCATATTGACCGCGTGTTCCTGCAGTCGCTATCGGCGGCCGGGGTGCACGCGCTCTTCTTCCTGTCAATCAACGCCTTCCTGGGCATATTTAACCTCTCCGAGGCCTTCTATCTGACCTTCTACGGCATGCTGCTGGTGGTCTTTGCCCTGTGGTCCATCATAGGGCATGTGCTCATCAAGAGTGTGCGCCGACGCGGCTACAACTACATCCGCGTGGCCATAGTGGGCACCAACGACACCGCCCGCCGCCTGTACGAGGAGATGCTCTCCGACACCGGTTTCGGCTACCGCGTCCTGGGCTTCTTCGACGAGGCCTGCCCCGCCTCATTCGCCGGCAACTATTGCGGCGACATAGACGGCCTGAACGACTTTGTACGCACCAACCGCATCGACCAGATATACTTCACCGTGCCCGGCCATGACGACATGCTGCGCCGCGTGGTGAAGGTGGCCGACGACAACGTGGCCGAGTTCTTCTACGTCCCTCAGATATCGCACTACATATCGCGCGGCTTCGAGCTGCACGACATCGGCTCCGTGCCCGTGCTGACCATCCGCCGCAACCCCCTGAAGGGCGCCGTCAACAGCGTGGTCAAGCGCTCGTTCGATATCGTCGTGTCGTCGCTCTTCCTGTGCGTCTATCCGCTGATTTACATCCCCATAGCCATAGCCATCAAGCTGACATCACCCGGCCCGGTGTATTTCAAGCAGTTGCGCACCGGCTACAAGGGCCAGCCATTCACGTGTATGAAATTCCGCACCATGCACGTCAACAGCGACGCCGACCGCGCCCAGGCCACGGCCAACGACCCGCGCAAGACCCGCCTGGGCGATTTTCTGCGCCGCAGCAGCCTGGACGAGCTGCCCCAGTTCATCAACGTCTGGAAGGGCGACATGAGCATCGTAGGCCCGCGCCCGCACATGCTCAAGCACACCGAGGACTATTCGCGCCTCATTGACCAGTACATGGTGCGCCACTTGATACGTCCCGGCATCACCGGCTGGGCCCAGGTGAACGGCTATCGCGGCCAGACCGACGAGCTCTGGAAGATGGAGAAACGCGTCCAGTACGATGTGTGGTACATCGAAAACTGGACCCTCGCGCTTGACCTCAAGATAATGGTCCGCACCCTCATCAACGCCTTCATGGGCGAGAAAAACGCCTTTTGACCCTGCCCGGCTACTCCTGCATTTCGCCCGAGAGCACAAAAGTGCTCTCCCGGCAGAGCACTTTGTGGCCTGACAGGGTGTATCAAAACGTAGAATAGTATGGATGCACGGCTCGTGTGTTCGCTTTCCTGGATGCATATACTGTTGATACACAGTATTTTGTCGGCGGACGCACGGGTCGTGCGTTCCTACAATCAGTTTATTTGCTCTTCTCTTCGAGGAAGGTCAGGGCGGCGTCGAGCATTGTGTCGATGCCTTGGAGGGCTTTTTCGGGGTCGAGGTCGACGTGGATGTGCGGGTCGACGCCGAATTCGGTGAGCTGCATCTCGGCGTCGTAGACGGGCGATGAGGAGAAGCGCACGGACCAGCCGCAGGGAATCTCGCTGCTGAAGGGCATGCCGCAGCCGCCGCCGGTGCGGTCGCCCATCTGGGTCACCTGCGGCAGCAGGCGCATGACGGAGGCGAAATTGTTGGCCGCCGAGAAGGTTGAGCGGTTGGTCAGCACCACTACGGGCTTGAGCCAGCTGAAGTGCTTTTCAGGGTCGACGGGGTCGAAGTAGTAGGCGTATGGTTCGGAGAAGTCGCTGTGTCCGGGGCCGGTCTTGTGCTGGATGTATCCGGCGCAGATGCGGCGGTCAATGAAGCGGCTCACGATGGTCTCGACGGCCGCTATGGAGCCGCCGCCGTTGTCGCGGATATCGAACACCATGCCCTTGCAGTCGCGCAGCAGCATCAGCATCCAGTCCAGGGTGGTATCCGATGCGCCGGCGGCGAACGAGGGGTAGCGGACGTAGGCGATGGAGTCGTTTAGAATGGCGTAGGTGAATCCGCCGCGGGTCAGGCCGCCGAATTTCAGGTAGTATTCGTCGACAAGGCGCTCGTTGTAGTTCTGCGGGTAGTCGCTCCACCATTTTTTGTAGTATGATGTGGCGAAGGGCGTTGTGAGGTTTACGTGGCCGTCCTGCAGCTCGTCCAGCATGGCGGCGCAGACGGTATAGAGCTGCAGCACGTTTATGCCGGGCTTGACCTGCGGCCGGTACTTGGCATAGACGGCGTCCCAGTCGATGCCCTTGTGGTCCAGGAAGCAGTATTGGCGATCGATGATGTTCCACAGGGCGTCGAAGTTGCCCTCGGGACTGTCGGGGGCCTCGTCCACGCTGTGGCATGATGTCATGGCCAGTGCGGCGACAAGGGCTGTTATGATGAGCGGTAGTTTACACTTCATGGCGGGTTCAGTACATGGCGGATATGACTTTGGCGTCGGGGGTGCGCGCCGAGCGTGCGCGCAGGCTGATCCACTCGCCGGTGATGCCTATTACTAACGAGTGGGATATGTCGCGGGTCACCAGGTTGTTGGCCTTGGTCGAGGCCACGTTCAGGCGGTAGCCCAGGCGCAGGGTGGTGGCGCCGAAGTGGAGGTCGGCCGTCAGCAGGTTGTCCAGCGCGAAGTAGTTGCCCGGCCAGGCGCCGTGCACCAGGCGGCTGCGGTTGCCCAGCCATATTTCGTAATAGAGTTCGTTGTAGTCCGGGGCGAAGAACACGCCTGTCAGGGGCAGGGTGGGGCGGTAGGCCAGCGTCAGGGGCAGGCGGCCCAGGTTGCCGTTCCAGACGGCCATGCCGGTGATGCCTATGGTGACGGCGGCGCGGGCCGATACGGGGTTGTTGCTGTTGCGCATCAGCGAGAGGGCGCCGACGCGTGCGCCGACGGTGCCGCCGCCGGCCAGGGTGAAGCCGTTGCCGAGTCGGTGACGGAACATCATGTCCCAGCCCAGGCTGAAGTCAAAGTGCCACATGGCGGCGTTGTGGGCCGGATTGAGCGCGCGCCCGGCCTGTACGCGGCCGCCCAGGCGCATTATCCACCGCTCGGGGTCGAAGCGCATGGCCTGCATGCGTTCGTAGCCCAGGGCGGTCTGCCAGCCGCTGTAATGCAGGGGCGTCAGGTAGGTGTCGCACAGGTGCGACGAGCCCACTTCGAGGGTATAGGCGGCCAGCACGGGGCGGACCACAGTAGCGGCTGTGTCGGTCTGCGCCACGGCGGGGCAGACGGCGGCCAACAGGGCTATTACTATGTGTATCAGTCGTTTCATCAGTCAAAAAGGCGTCCCTGGCCTGAGTATTCGTCAAGGATTTCCTAGTCCGAGAGCTCGGGGTTCTCGGGGTTTTCGGGGCTCTCGGGAGAATCCTGATCGGCTTGAGAATCCTGATCGGCTTGATTATCGCTTAACTCCTTGGGTTCTAACTCCTCAACCTGCGCTATGGCGTAGGTGGTGAGGCGCTTGCCTCGGGCGGCGAATGATTTTACGCCTATGAACTCGTCGGCGTCCACTTCCAGCGGGTCGCGGTAATCATCCGGGGCGGCGAAGGTGACGCGGAACATGGCTCCGGCGTTGTCGCTCAGGGCTATGAGGGTTGATTTCTCGTTGTCGGTCAGATAGCGCTGCTTGCGGGCGGAGGCCTCGAAGCGGAAGCGCTTGATGTAGGGATAGCCGCGGTCGGCGTCGTTGAGGATGGCCGTCCACACCTTGTCCGGGTCGAACCGCTCTATGCGCAGGATGTCGTCGTCATAGTGGTTGGTGGTCTGGAAGGAGGTGGTGTAGAACTCGCCGTTGCGGGTGATGACCAGCACCTGGTCGTCGCCCTGGAACTCGCCCAGATACTCGCCGCGGCCCTCGTAGTTGAGGCGCAGCACGTCGCGGTCAAAGTACACCTGCAGGCCGCCCAGCGTGGATACGCCTCGCCCCTTGAGCGAGAAGCGCTGCACCTCGTTGCGCGTCACCAAGTTGCCCATGCTGGCGCGTCCCTTGGGCTTGATTGATGCGAAGTCGACGTCGAGCTGGAGCTTTTTCAGGCCGCGGCGGGGTTTGAGCACCACCTTGACCACCTCGGCCTCGCCGTTGGGGTTGGCGCTGAACCATACTACCTTTGAGCCTTCGGTGCCCTTGGTCAGGTTGTATTCCGTATCGCGTGTCAGGCCGGTGGCGGCGAAACGCTTCATCATGTAGGCACCGCCCTTGCCGTCCTGATAGATGACGTTGTAGATGGTGCGCAGGTCCTTGCGCTTGAACACGGCAAGGTGTATCACGCCCTTGCCCACGAAGAGCTTGTCCTGCACCTTGACCACCTTGTAGCGGCCGTCCTTGTAGAAGATGATGATGTCGTCGATGTCCGAGCAGTTGCAGACAAACTCGTCGCGCTTCAGTCCGGTGCCTATGAAGCCTTCCTCGCGGTTGATGTAGAGTTTCTCGGTGGCCTCGGCCACGGTGGCGGCTTCGATGCTGTCGAATCCGCGCACCACGGTGCGGCGGGGATAGTCGGCGCCGTATTCCTCCTTGAGCTTGCGGTACCAGGCCACGGTGAAGGGTATGATGTGCTCTATGTGGTCGATGGTGCGGGCTATGCGGTCCTCCAGGCGCAGGATGTTGGCGTCGGCCTCGTCGGAGCTGAAGCGGCGGATGCGCTTCATCTTGATTTCCAGCAGGGCCATGATGTCCTGGTCGGTTATGGTGCGGGTGAAGCGGTCCATGAAGGGCTCCAGGCGCAGGCGGATATGTGCCACGGACTCGGCGTCGCTGCGGGCCTCCTCGAACTCGCGGTCCTTGTATATGCGCTGCTCTATGAAGATGCGTTCCAGGGATGCGAACAGGAGCTTCTCGCGCAGGTCGGCCAGCTCATATTCCAGGTCGGCCTTGATGAGCTGCACGGTGCGGTCGGCCGAGTGGCGCAGCACGTCGCTGACGCCCAGGAACTCCGGCTTGTCGCCGTTGATGACGCAGCAGTTGGGCGATACGCTCACCTCGCAGTCGGTGAAGGCGTAGAGGGCGTCGATGGTCTTGTCGGACGATGTGCCGGGGATGAGGTGCACCACAATGCGGGCCTGGTCGGAGGTGTTGTTATCTATGTGGCGGATTTTGATCTTGCCCTTCTCGAAGGCCTTGAGAATCGAGTCGATGACGGCTCCGGCGGTGCGGCCGTAAGGGATTTCGGTGATGGCCAGGGTGCGGTTGTCCACCTTCTCGATTTTGGCGCGGATTTTCAGCGTGCCGCCGCGGCGGCCGTCGTTGTAGCGGGATACGTCGATGTAGCCGCCGGTGACAAAGTCGGGCAGCAGCGTGAACTCGCGCCCCTCCAGATAGTCGATGGATGCGTCGATGAGCTCGTTGAAGTTGTGGGGGAGAATCTTGGACGAGAGGCCCACGGCAATGCCCTCGGCGCCCTGTGCCAACAGCAGCGGGAACTTGGAGGGCAGCGTGACGGGCTCGCGGTTACGGCCATCGTAGCTGGGGGTCCACTCGGTGACGCGCGGATTGAACAGCGTCTCCAGGGCGAACTGCGAGAGGCGCGCCTCGATGTAACGGCCGGCGGCGGCCGAGGCTCCCGTCAGTATGTTGCCCCAGTTGCCCTGGGTCTGCACCAGCAGGTTCTTCTGGCCCAGCTGCACCAGCGCCTCGTAGATGGAGGCGTCGCCGTGGGGGTGGTACTGCATGGTGTGGCCCACAATGTTGGCCACCTTGATGAATTTGGCATCGTCAAGGGTGCGCATCGAGTGCAGGATGCGGCGCTGCACAGGTTTGAGACCGTCGTCGATGTTGGGGACGGCGCGCTCCAGAATCACATAAGAGGCATAGTCCAGAAACCAGGTCTGGAACATGCCGCTGAGCCGGTGCTTGACCACATCCTTAGGGTCGCAGTACGGCTTGGCGGGCGCGGCAGGGTCCGGTTGTTGGTCGAACGGTTCTTCGGGGTCGGTATTTGGAGTAAGGTCGGACATCGGGATAAAAAAATTGCTATCCGCAAAGATAGCAATTTTTTTTGAAAGCCCATCAAGCTAAATCAGGCTTCTCAGGCTAAATCAGGCTAAATCGGGGAAAGCAATCAGGTTTTAACCTGATTAATCCTGATTATTTTTTCCTCGCCGGCGTCACAGCACTACCTTCTCGGTGACGGGGCCGGGGGGGGGGGGGAGAACCCTTACTATTACAGCCCGGGGCCGCCGGCCTGTGCGCGCGATACCGTCTGCACGCCGGCTCCGCCCTTGAACACAAGTGCGCCGGATACGCGGTACACATCGATGCCCTGATGGCTGCCGGCCACAACAAAGTAAACACCTATTAAGGATAATATCACAAATCTCCAAATTTTAAATATGTTATGAAAGAACGGAATTATTTTGTATAGCGCCGCTACATGTCATGAATACATATCATGTGTACACCTCATGAACAGACGTATGCACATGAAGCTGCTACACTGTCACCGGGAAAATCCGCTGACCCGTTAAAGTTCAAGTGAGTTTTCCTTGAGCAGAAAATCATAAATGCTCATAATTGTAGTTCCTGTCTCTGTTCTGATGACGGGTGTTTCTTCTCCTACAATTATGATTTTCTTAAAGGAATCATCAATGTTCCGTAGTGATGCTTCTTCTTGTCGGAATTTATCCTCGTCCGGCATTTTGTATGCCGATTGGATATAGTATCTCCGGCTTCCGAGGTTACATACAAAGTCAACTTCAAGTTGGACTCGTTCTCGTTTGGTATCGGTAAGCCGGCGCTGAATGGGTACGACCCCTACATCTACATTGAAACCCTTAATGCGCAACTCATTGTATATGAGATTTTCCTTTAAGTGAGTGTATTCCACCTGACGGAAATTTAGAGCTTGTTTAATAACGTGAGTTCGGGATAATAAAAACCCTAAAAAAGTTGAATCGGCAGCTTGAAAAAGTTGCCGATTCTTTTGG
>CANQZK010000077.1 GCA_947628285.1 uncultured Muribaculaceae bacterium | reverse complement strand
CCCCGCTCCGTGCTCGACACCGGCCTGCACCGCCTGCGCGACGCCATCCGCTCCGCCGCCCCGGCCGCGTCGTCCGCACCCGCCCCCGCAGGCGCCGATATACCCTTTGTGAAGATGCACGGCCTGGGAAACGACTTTGTATACGTGGACTGCATGCACCGCAGCCTGGACAACCTGCCCGCCCTGGCCCGCAGCATGAGCCGCCGCCACACCGGCGTGGGCGCCGACGGCATCATAGTCATCCTGCCCAGCGAGCACGCCGACGTGCGCATGCGCATATTCAACGCCGACGGCTCCGAGGCACAGATGTGCGGCAACGGCATCCGCTGCGTGGCCAAGTATATATATGACAACCGCATAGCCCGCGGCCCGCGCCTCACTATCGAGACACTCAGCGGCCTGCGCACCGTCGATATCCACCCGGGCCTGGACGGCCTGACGGACACCGTCACCGTCGACATGGGTCCTGCGGTGATGCGTCCCGCCGACATCCCCGTGCGCCATCCCGGCACGGAGATGGTCGAGCAGCCCGTCCGTCTGGACAGCGGCCGCACCGTCAGTCTTACAGCCGTGTCCATGGGCAATCCCCACGGCGTGGTCTTTGTCAGCGACTTCGACGGCGACATCGTGGGCACCCTGGGCCCGCAGCTCGAGACCCACGACATCTGGCCCGAGAACGCCAACATAGAATTCGTGCGCGTCGACGACTCCCACACCATCTCCATGCGCGCCTGGGAGCGCGGCGCCGGCGAGACCATGGCCTGCGGCACCGGAGCCTGCGCCGCAGCAGCCGCAGCCGTGCGCACCGGCCGTGCGCAGTGGCCCCTGACCGTGCGCCTCATCGGCGGCAACCTGCGCCTGGACCTCCGACGCTCCGACGCCCACATACTCATGACCGGCCCCGCAGTCACCGTCTACTCAGGTGTCTATCATATTACAAAACGGTAAAAATTGGGGCAAAAGGGCAAACTTTTGGTCAAAACAGTGAGCCAATTGTCAAATTTTTAGTACCTTTGCAGCCTGAATGTTCCGGAAGGACCGTTCGGGTAGTTTATACTTTTGGATAATTAATAGACTATGAAGCTATTACAAGCTAAACTTGCAAAATATACAGCACCGCAGGAAGCAAAAGCCGCAGGTGTTTATCCTTATTTCAGAGCCATTTCGTCGGAACAGGACAGCGAGGTGATCATCAACGGCAAAAAAGTGCTGATGTTCGGCTCGAACTGTTACAGCGGTCTGGTCAACGACCCCCGCATCAAGGAGGCCGCCATCGAGGCCACCCGCAAATACGGCACCGGTTGCGCCGGCTCGCCCTTCCTCAACGGTACCCTGGACCTGCACAAGCAGCTCGAGGCCCGCATCGCCGAGTATATCGGCAAGGAGGACGTTATGATTTACTCCACCGGCTTTGAGGTCAATCTGGGCGTTGTGTCCTGCCTGACAGGCCGTGAGGACTATATCATTTGGGACGAACAGGACCACGCCTCAATCATCGAGGGCCGCCGCCTGTCCTTCTCACAGCAGTTCAAATACAAGCACAACGACATGGAGTCGCTCGAGAAGCAGCTCCAGCGTTGTAACCCGGATAAGGTCAAGCTCATCGTTACCGACGGCGTATTCTCAATGGAAGGCGACGTGGCCAACATCCCCGAAATTGTCCGCCTGGCCAAGAAATACGACGCCTCCGTGATGGTGGACGAAGCCCACGGCATCGGCGTGTTCGGCCAGGGCGGCCGCGGTACGGTCAACCACTTCGGCCTGACCGACGACGTCGACCTCATCATGGGCACGTTCTCCAAATCGTTCGCCTCGCTGGGCGGCTTCATCGCCACCGATAAGGAAATCACCAACTTCCTGCGCCACCACTCGCGCTCCTATATATTCACCGCCAGCATCACGCCGGCCAGCACCGCCGCCGCTCTCAAGGCCATCGACATCATGATAGCCGAGCCCGAGCGCCAGGAGCATCTGTGGGAAATCACCAAATTCGCCCTCGAGGGCTTCCGCAACATGGGCGTGGAAATCGGCCACACCAGCACGCCCATCATCCCCCTGTTTGTGCGCGACGACTACAAGACCTACTTCATCACCCGCGACCTGCTGGACGAGGGCATCTTCGTCAACCCCGTGGTGTCGCCCGCCGTCGCTCCGCAGGACACTCTCATCCGCTTCAGCCTGATGGCCACGCACACCGAGGAGCAGGTGGCCTACGCGCTGGAGAAAATCGAGAAGATCTTCCGCAAGCACGGGGTTATTCAGTAACATCCCGCCACCGCATACAGCAAGCCGACTCCCCAAGCGGGAGCCGGCTTGTTTGCGTTTTGGTAATCAAGATTTATCAAGCTTGATGAAGCTTGATGAAGCTTGATGAAGCTTGATTTAGCTTGATTTAGCTTGATTTAGGCTCGGCCGGGTTATTTCTTTTCTTTGTATTTCTCGAGCTGGCGGTCAATGGCTTCGAGGGCGATGTCGATTGCTTCCTCGAAGGTGTCGGCGGTCTTTTCGGCTACGACTTCGTCGTACTGCGGGGCGGCCACGCGGATGATGACCTGCTTGTTCATGGCGGTTTCGGGTTTCACCACCTTCAGGGTGACGTCTATGTCGGTCAGGGCCGGGTTGCGGCGACAGAGTTTTTCGGCTTTCTTGTTGATGAAGGCGACGAGTTTCTCGGCTACTTCGAAGTGAATGGCTTGAATGCGTACGTCCATAATTTATCCTTTCTTTTTTGCGCGGGGGTGCGCGAGTTGATAGTTATGTTGTAATTCAGTGTATGATAGGTGAGTATAGATTTGCGTTGTGGCCAGCGATGCGTGTCCCAGCAGTGCCTGGACGGCGGGCAGGGAGGCGCCGCCGTTAAGCATGTCGGTGGCGAATGAGTGGCGCAGAGCGTGCGGGGTGGGGTGTGCGGCGCGCACGCGGCCTGCCATCTGACCTTTGACGGTGGCCAGGATGTGGCGGTAGCGCAGGGCGCGTCCGTCGGGCAGGACAAGCAGCTGCGGGGTGTCGGTGGCGGGGCGGAGTGAACGGTATAGCGTAATCATCTGTGACAGTTCGGGACCGAAAGGTATCAGTCTTTCTTTATTACGTTTACCGAGTACTTTAAGTTCACCGCGGCGGCAGTCTACGTTGGCGTCCAGCAGGCCCACGAGCTCGGATGCGCGCATGCCGGTGGAGTAGAGCATGTCGATTATCAGGCGGTTTTGCACGTCGGTGAAGTCGTCCTGCTGCAGGGGCTCGTCCAGGATTTTTTTGGTTTCTTCGGGGCGGATCACGTCGGGCAGGCGGCGGGGCATGCGTGCGGTGGTGAGCTCGGCGGCGGGGTTGGCGGTGAATCCGTGGCGCTGCATCAGGTAGCGGAACAGCGCGCGCATGGTCTGCACGCGGCGGCGGATTGAGCGGACCGAGATGCCGTCGGCGGCCATGGCAGCCACCCACAGGCGCAGGTGGTTGACGTCTATGTCGGCCTCCTTAAGGTCGGGACCGAAGCGGTCGGCGGCGAATCGGCGCCACAGGTTGATGTCGGATGTATACGACACAACAGTGCGAGCCGACAGCATCAGCTCACACTGTATGTATTTCAAAAAGGAGTCGTAGAGCATCTCGATGAACGCCGGGCGGCTATGACCTTCGCCTGCGCCACGAATTTAGCGCTTCCTTTTTATATATGCAAATAAAATTGGGAGAAAAATATCGTTTCTCGCGAAACGGAGCCCCTTTTGCGTGCAGAAGGTTATTCCTCGACGGCGCGGAGTTTCTGTACGTAAATGGCTTTCATCATCTTCTTGCGGTTGGTTACCGAAGGTTTCTGGAAAGCCTGACGGCTGCGCAGTTCTTTAACGATGCCGGTGCGTTCGAATTTACGTTTGAATTTCTTGAGAGCTCTTTCGATGTTCTCGCCTTCTTTTACTTGTACGATGATCATAAATTATAGTTGGTTTTAGTTTTTTTGACTTGGTCCTTTGCGTTTAGCGCGGCAAAGTTAGTCATATTTTTCCGATTGGGCAAATATAAACGCTTAATTTTTCGCTGCGATAGGTTGATTTTTCGTATTTTTGCCCTATGATTGAATATTCTACCGAACTTTTCACGGCTTCGATTGCCATGGCTGACTATCTGGAGCGCTTTCATGACCGCCGGCGCTTCGAGGAGCTGTGCCGTCAATGCCCGTGCTACGGGGCGCGATGGTGTTGCCCGCCGCTGACCGATTGCGCGCACACCGACCTGCACCGCTACACCCGGGCCGACTTCATGCTCCTTAAGGTCACGCCCTTGCAGTCCGGGGCACCGCTGGAGCAGGCTCGGGACATCATACGCCGCGAGCGCATCGCCCTGGAGCGGACCCTCCTGGAGCGTGAACGCGCCCTGGGCGGCCTGGCAGTGGGCCTGACGGGCGACTGTCCCTACTGCGGCCCGGATGCGGTTTGTGCACGCACCGCCGGCGATCCATGCCGGCATCCGGAGCTTGTGCGGCCGTCGCTTGAAGCACTGGGGTTCGATGTGGCGCGCACGGCCGAGGAGCTTTTCGGCACGCCCATCCTCTGGAGCCGCGACGCCACGCTGCCGCCCTACCTGACGCTGGTGTGCGGACACTTCGTTTAATGCTGTAACTACCAATCTCACCCCCCCGGCCATAAAACAATAAGAGCGATCTTCACAGACCGCCCTTACTCACTTACACATAGTACTTAATGTTAGATTAATATGTCTATTCCAGATTTCTTTAATAAACTTCTTCTATGAAAAAGCTAAATGCTTGTCGTTTCATTTCCGAGTGCAAAGTTAGTATAGTAAGATGAATTTTCCAAATTTTTATTAATCGTGATTTTGGCATTTCCGGTTGCGATTGTTTACAAATATCCGTTAAATTGTTTGAAATTTTGCGTGAGGGTGCTGACTGATGGGAAATTATGTTATTTGCAAGGATATTTGAAAAAACAATTGCTAAATTGTTAAATTAAGTTAACTATTTAAGAGCCATGAACAAAATGTTGTAAAACATTGTTTAGCGGCGCTTTTTGCTTGCTTTTTGCACCGTTTCAGGCCCGAACAACGGGTTTTTGACATAAAGGCCGGTTTTAGACAGAAAGACATAAAAACTGATTTTAGACATAAAGGCCGGTTTTAGACATAAAGACATAAAAATCTAAAAACCGGTTTAAAATTTCACGCGCATGGCCAGGCGGATGCCGTGGCGGTCGACGGGATAGCCGGGGTGGCGGTAGTTGAGGCGCCACACGTAGTCGACTCGCAGCACGCGCAGGATGTTCTCGATGCCCACGGCGGCCTCCATGTACGGACCATGGCTGAGGGTGTTCAGGCCCGTGCCGGCGGGAAATTGCAGCAGGTAGGGATTCAGCGCGGGGTCGCATTTACTGTCCAGGCGGCCCCAGTAGCCGCGGCAGCCGAATACCTCGCGCAGCTTGAGGCGTTTCAGGCCGGGGATGAGGTTGAACAGGGCGCCGTTGGCGCGGTAGGTGACGTCCCATGTGGCGAAGGACGAGCACATGAATTCCATGGGCTCGAGCAGGGCGAATGAGCGGGGCTCGATGATGTACGAGAGGTTGGCGTTGGGCGTCATCAGGCTCATGAACGGAGCCGAGCCCCATACGTGACCGCCGCCGGCGTAGACGTCCAGGTAGCCGAAGGCCGAGAACCAGAAGCGTTTCTGCAGGTCGAGCTCGGTGGTGTTGACGGTGTAGCGCGTGCCCAGCAGGCCGCCGGGGGCCACGGTGTGGCGCAGGGTGATGGCGGGGGCATCGAGGTTGACGGGGATGCGGTAGCTGCGTGCCTGGAAGAATTTCTCGCCGGGGGCGTAGCGCAGCGTCAGGCGGGCGTAGTTCTGGGTGTAGTGGCTCAGGTTGTGGCCATAGCCGTCGGTGAAGGGCATGTAGGCAGGGGCGGCTTCGAGGCGTTCGGAGGCCAGGGTGAGGTCCACGGAGAAGCCCGTGCGGGTCTCCCAGATGAAGGCGGCGGAGTTGAGGCGGCGGTAGGCCACATGGTCATCGCTGCGGCGCTTGACCGAGAGGACTATGTTGTCCGGTGTGGTGTAGAGGAAGTTCTGGCCGGGGCGGTAGATGTCATAGGCGGATGTGAGGCGCACCGAGCGCATGGGGAACTGGCGGGAGTGGTCGGCCTTGTCGATGAAGGAGTATTCGGCCTCGGCGGAGTACTTGACCTTGCGGTCCTTGAAGCCATAGGCCACGAAGAATCGGCCGAACCAGCGCCGCGACAGGGCGGCCGAGGTCATGCCGCCGAACTTGACGCGCACGCCCTCCACATTGTTGAAGCTGAGCATGGAGTTGACCGGGCCGATGTCGAAGCGCGATGGATTGCCCGTGGGTATGTAGCTGGAGAAGGCCACCTGAAGGACCTTCTCGCCCCAGTAGTACAGGGGTACGCGGCGCAGGCGCTGCATCAGCAGGCCTACGTGGCTCTCGCCCGGGGCCAACTCCACGCGGCGGGCCTGCTGCCAGAAAAGGCTGTCGCGGCGCTCGGCCTGGGGCTGCACGGCCACGGGCCCCTCGAAGGCGAACCGCTCCGGCGGGATGGAGTCGAAGCTGTGGCCCGTGTAGGTGGTGCTGCGGCGGGCGTAGAGGCCGCCCTTGCCGGGTGCGGCTATCTCGATGACCAGGTCGTCGCGCTGCTTGAGGCGCGAGCCGTCCGGGGCGCGGGTGTAGCTCTGGCTCAGGTACAGGCCGTCGATGAAGTTGATGTTGGCCTGGGCGGGCAGGCTCATGTCCACCTTGCGGATGAACATGGTGGTGTCGCCCATGGGTACGTATACGTGGCCGTTGAACCCGAACGACGACTTGTTGCGGGGGTAGAACGACAGCACCAGGCAGTCGCGGCCGTCCAGGGCCACGGTGTCGGTCAGATAGAAGCGGTAGAAGTCCGGGGCGATGGGCGATAGCGGGCTCACGAAGCGGTTCTGCAGCAGGGTGATGTCGTTCTGATACAGGTCCACCTCGCGGATGATGTCTTCCACGAAGATGCGCATCGACTCGGCGTCGGCGGCCTCGTCCACGCCCTCGGAGCGGCGCCCGCGCACCACCTCCTTGTGTGCGCCCGGACTGTGGCGGTTGAGCATCACCGAGGCTTTCTCCTTGACCATCAGGGGCAGAATGGGCTTGCCGCTGACCTCGCTGGTATCCGTATGCGCGGCCAGGAAGGGAAACTGGCGCATCAGCCCGGCATGGTCGGCCGTGTTGAAATCGTTCAGGCCCAGGGTGAAGCGCTCATACTTATCGTAGCTGTAGAAGGGGAGGCGCAGCGGGTCGGTCAGCGAGGCGTCGCGGCGCAGACGTCGGGCCAGGTCCACGGCGGGGTTGTTCTTCTTGCTGTACTTGGCGCGGCGCACCACCACCTCGTTCAGTTCCGTGGCCTCGGGGCTGAGGTATACGGCATAGACGTTGAGGCGGCCGCGGCGGATAGGAAGCACCTTTCGGGCATAGCCCACGCAGGAAACCTTCAGTGCCGTGGTGCGCGGCGACACGTTTATCTCAAACACGCCGTCGGCGTCCGTCACGGCCGAGCCGTTGCCGTCCGCTGCCACCACCGATGCATAGGGCAGCGAGGCGCCGCTGATGGAGTCGCGCACAATGCCGCGCACAAAGTAGCTCTCGGCGCCATGCAGGCCGGCGGGAGCGGCCAGGCAGGCGACAAGCAGCACAAGCATTGCGGCAAGGCGGATTTTTAGTATATTTGCATCAAATTTATCTGACATGGCAAAGGAAATCGAACGTAAGTTTCTGGTGAGCGGCACGGGCTGGCAGGCCGGCGCCACGGGCTTCACCGACATCGCCCAGGGCTATCTGAGCGCCGACCCCGACCGTACGGTGCGTGTGCGCGTGCGCGACGGCCGCGGATACCTCACCGTCAAATCGCGCAACTGCGGGGCCGTGCGCGGCGAGTGGGAGTATGAAATCCCCGCCGCGGACGCCCGTGAGCTGTTAGGGCTGTGCACAGGGCGCGTCATCCGCAAGCGCCGCTACACTGTGCCCTGCGCGGGCCGCGTGTGGGAGGTCGACGTCTTCGGCGGCTGCCACGAGGGCCTTGTGCTGGCCGAGGTCGAGCTTGAATCCGCCGATGCCCCGGTTGAGCTGCCGCCCTTTGTCGGCGAGGAGGTCACCACAGATCCCCGCTACTACAATTCCGTGCTCAGCGGCGCTCCAGCCTGACCACGTTCTCCACATGGTGGGTGTGCGGGAACATATCCACCGGCTGCACGGCCGTGACGCGGTACAGGCTGTCCAGCAGGGCCAGGTCGCGCGCCTGCGTGGCCGGGTTGCAGCTCACGTACACTATGCGTGCGGGGGCGGCGTTGAGGATGACGTTGACCACATCGGCGTGCATGCCCGCGCGGGGCGGGTCCACAATCATCACGTCCGGCCGGCCGTGCTCGGCTATGAAGGCGTCCGTGAGCACATCCTTCATGTCGCCGGCATAGAATTCGGTATTGTCAATCCCGTTGGCGCGGGAGTTGATGCGTGCGTCGGCGATGGCCTCCGGCACATACTCTATGCCGATGACGTGGCGCGCGCGGCGGCTCACAAAGTTGGCTATCGTGCCCGTGCCCGTGTAGAGGTCGTAGACTAACTCCGAGCCCGTCAGGCCGGCAAAGTCGCGCGCCACCTTGTACAGCTCGTAGGCCTGACGCGAGTTGGTCTGATAGAACGACTTGGGTCCGATGCGGAAGCGCAGGCCCTCCATCTCCTCCTCGATGTACTCGCGGCCGCGGTACACGCGCACGTCCAGGTCGCCGATGGTATCGTTGGCCTTGGTGTTCACCACATATTGCAGCGACGTTATCTGCGGAAATTCCGCGGCCAGGGCACTCATGACGGCCTCGATTTGCGCGGGCGCGTCCTCGCCGAACGACATCACCGCCATCACCTCGCCCGTCGATGCGATGCGTATCATCAGCGTGCGCAGCAGTCCCTGCTGGGCGCGCAGGTCGTAGAAGGTCAGTCCCAGCCGGCGGCCCAGGTCCTTGACAAACAGACGGATGCGGTTGCCCAGGTCGTCCTGCAGATGGCAGGCCGTGATATCCAGCACCTTATCGAACGCGCCGGGGATGTGGAAACCGGCCCCGTCGCGGTCGTCAAACACCTCATCGCTCTCCATCTGCTCGCGCGTGAGCCAGCGGCGGTTCGAGAAGGTGTACTCCATCTTGTTGCGGTAAGCCCAGATGTCGGCCGAGCCCTTGATGGGGCTCACCGGGGGCAGTTCCACCTTGGCGATGCGCTCCAGGGCGTCCGTCACCTGGCGCTGCTTGCATTGCAGCTGCAGCTCATAGGGCAGATGCTGCCAGCGGCAGCCGCCGCAGATGCCGAAGTGGGCGCAGCGCGGCTCGACGCGCACCGCCGACGGCTCCGTCAGCCGCTCGATGCGGCCCTCGGCGTATGATTTACGTTTGCGGGTTATCTGCACATCGGCTACATCGCCGGGCGCGCCGAAAGGGATGAACACCACCATATCGTCCACACGTGCCAGAGCATTGCCCTCGGCGGCGACATCGGTAATCTTCACCCCCTCAAGCAGGGGATATGGTTTGCGTTTGCGTGACATCTTGATGAATATGATTTTACAGCACAAAGGTACGAAAAACCGCGCTTAACGGCAACAAAAAAGAGCTGAAATATTGGGGTTTCGGGGCGTAAAAACCAATAGTATCCTTATAAAAACCAATCAATATTGAATTTTCCATCCAAAATATTTGGAATATAGTCAATTAATGTTATATCTTTGCATTATAAAATTGATAATCCAAATTGAAAACCGTAAATATGACAACGAAACCCAACTACATCGCCCTTATCAATGCCTTCTGGAAACGATACTATGCCGAGGATATCAGCCAATCAATAATGGCTTTTTATCTTTGTTTGCTTGATTGCATAAATCGCAATCGCTGGGAACCGGTACGTATGACTGACCGTGAACTTGCCGAGAAAGCAAAAATTTCTTTAAATAAAATTTTCAAATTGAAGCGTGAGCTTATGGATTTGGGACTAATTGATGTAAAAGTGGAAGGGGAAAGAAGACTTGCCAAGACATTTTATTCTTTACCTCAATCTGATTCTTTGACTCCCGTGGAGAGTCAAAGTGATGAAATTTTGACTCCTCTGCAGAGTCAAAATCCTGACACTTTGACTCCTGTTTTGACTCCTCAGCAGAGTCAAAAACCTGACACTTTGACTCCTGTGGAGAGTCAAACCCACCATAATATATATAATAAAACATATACTATAGATAAACCTGTAAAAACAGAGAGCGCGCCTGCGCCTGCCCAAGGGCAATCTTTAATTTGTTTTGATAAGAATTTAAGCGTGGCACAGAGCCAGTCGGCCGAGATCTACAACCACGTCTTCGGCCAAGGCGACAGCCCGCTGATGGAACAATTCTGCATCAACAACCGCTTCACGCCCGACCAGGTGCGGCAGGCCGCCCGAGCCGTCCTGGCCGAATGGCAGCTTACGGGCGTGACCCACACCGACACCGCAGGCCGCCTGGACTACTCCGACGCCATCCGCCACCTGTTCAACACCATGCGCTACCGCCTCAACGACATAGTCCGCCGCCCCAAGACCCGCGAGGAACTCCGCGCCGAACTGCTCGGCGCAGCCGTCCGCCAAATGCAAGACGCTCTGGAGAACCCCGAACCGTATGCTCCTCGAGTTCCACAACCCGACGACCCGTTTTAATCCGTATATAATCAACCCTTAAATAACCAAAATTCAATGTACTTCATCTCAACAAACTCAACCAAGAAAGCACCCGCAACGGCCGAACGCCCCGACTGGTGCTACGCAATCGAACAACGTTACGGCGACGCCGCCCGCATGGCCCGTGCCTTCGGTATCGACAAACAGCAAATGTGCGCCGAGCGCATCGAGGACGCCCTCCGCTCCGGCGTCCCCTCCCTGGCCCGCATGATAGCCACCTACGGCCAAAAAGCCATCGAGGCCGTGCTCAGCGGCCACCTCCACGAAGCCCTCGTCACCTTGGGCGAAATAAAAGCCGTTGACCATCGCGACCTTGCCTACACCGTGCGTGGCATATGCTCCTACGGCCCCTTCCGCACCATCAGCATGGCCGGCATAATCGGCTTCTTCTACCGCCTCAAATGCGGCGAATTCGACATCTACGGCCAGGTCAACCCCCGCCGCATCCTCGAAGTCATGCACCGCTACGCCCAGACCCAGCAGGAACTCGAATACCGCATCCGCACCCGCATCGAGCAGGAACAACGCCAGGCCGAAGAAGCCGCCCGCGAGCGCGACCTCATCCCCTGGCCCGAGAACGCCGCCACCCACGGCATCGACCTGGAGAAATTCCCCCGCATACAGGACTACCTCGTGGCCGCCTTCATGGG
>CANQZK010000076.1 GCA_947628285.1 uncultured Muribaculaceae bacterium | reverse complement strand
ACCTAAAAATCAAACGCCGAGACGATTTTTTTCGCCTCGGCGCTCAAATATTACGTCGATTTGTGGGATTTTATAGACTAAGAGAGCTAAAATAGCTAAGGCAGCTACATTAGCTACCTTAGCTACTATGATATCTTAGCTATCTTAGCTAAATTAGCTACCTTAGCTTAATACGCGTACTCCTCCTTGTGGTACTGCGGGGCGACAACCTCGCGGGCGGCGCGGTCGGCATAATCGCCCTCGGTGGAGATGAACACCCAGTCCATGTCGTTGCGGCGGCGGAGGTCGCCCATGAAGAAGGCGGCCGATTCAGGCGAGCCCACCACGATGAGGCGGCGCACGCCGGCATCGCGGGCGGCGTTGACCAGTTCGTTATAATAGTGCAGGGTGAAGTCGTTTGAGTCCACGTCGGTCTGGTCGTCGTTGAAGGTCATTATCACATCGTGATAACCCTCGAATCCGCGGCGGAGCTCGTCGCGGTCGGCTACATCCAGGCGCGACACGGTCAGGTTGATATCCTCCAGCATCAGTCGTTCAGGATAGGTGACGAAGGCGTTTACATTGATTCCGCGGTGAAGCAGAGCCGAAAGTACGTCGGCGAATATGTGGCAGTTGCTGCCGGTGAGAGCTACTTCTTTCATAACGTTTCAGTTTTTACGGGTTGTACCTTTAGTTAAATTGTACATTAACTAAACACGGCCAATCGGGCCAATGTTCACGCGGGTTTTCGAAAAAAAATTAACGCCGTGCGGCAAGGCACGGCGTTAATTTTATTTAATGTGCGGACGGTGGTCCGGCGGTGTATTACTTGCAGGTCAGCTTGAAGCTCCGGCCGTCAACATTAAGGATGTACAGGCCGGCTGCCAGGCCGCTGAGCGATGTGCTGGCGGTGTCGATGGTCATCACGCGGGCGCCGTTGATGTTGTACAGGGCTGCGTTGGCGAATTCGCCGTTGATGGTCAGGATTTCACCGTTGAAGCTGATGGTGTTGGCGGGAGCAGTGGCGGTAACGTCTTCGATGCCGGCTGCCTTGCCCTCGTCGATGGTCAGGCCACCGAGCTGCAGGTATGAGTAGTAGGCGTTGTCACCTTCGCGAACCACGGGAGTGGCGATCTGAACGGCGATACAGGCGGTAGTGCCCTTGACAGCTTCGGGGATGTCGCACTCATAGGTCTGGAACAGCATCTGGTTGGTCTCGTTGTATACGGGACGCTGGGCGGTGAACTCGGCGATTTCGGTCATGCCCTCGGGTGAGATGCGGGGACCGTAGTAAACCTTGACGATTTCGGGGGTCAGTGTACGCATTTTCAGCGATACCTTATAGTCGGTACCGGCTTCGAATACGGCGGGAGGAGCGATGAGCCATTCATCGGCATCCTTGATCATGGAAGCGATGACAGAGGTGGGCGAGATGATGTATTCGCCGGCCATCTCATAGTCTCCGAATACGGCGTGGCCAAGGTCGGAGCCGAACAGCCAGGTGTAGCTGTCGTGGTTGTTGTCCAGGGCGGTCCACTGCAGTTTCAGAGCGGTGGGGTTGGTGAACTCGGCTTCGAGGGGGAATTCATCGATGGGGTTACCGGCAACGAAGTCGGAAGTCTCGACAGCGGTTTCGCCGGATTCGTTCTTGGCGATGATGCGGTAGCTGTAGCGCATCAGGCGGCGGATGTTGTCATTGAAGGTGCACTTGTCCAGGTCGGTGGCCACTTTCACATTGTCGGGCAGACGGACAATGTCGTAGCGGGTCTTGGCGGGGTCATAGGTACCGCCGCTGTAGCCGTGGGTCGGAGCGGTCCAGGTGATGGTGGTGGTCTTGAAGTCGTCGCCAACTTTGACGGCGGCGTCGGTCACCTGTGCGGGACGGTCAAAGCCGGCAAAGGCGTAGATGGGGTTCTTGGGGCCGTCGCCGTTGTTGTTGTAGAACAGCACGTCGTAGCGGTGCTTGCCTGAGGTCACGTTCTTGTCAACGTAAGTGCCTGCTGCACCGGGGGCGATGGCGGTCTTGACCATGTCGATGCGCTGGCCGTCGCGGTAGATGTCGTAGCCGCTGATGGCGTCCAGGGTCTCGCCGGCAAAGGTGGTTGTCGGGGCCTTGAAGGTCAGGGTCACATCCTTGGCGTCGTCGCTGCAGGTGAAGGCGGTTTCGGTAGCGAAGCCGGGAGCGGTGAACGAGCCGTTGGTGTAAGGAATGTACAGGCCGGTGAACGTGCCGCTGTAGCCCACTTCACCTACGTATTTCACCTTGTAGCCCTTGTCGTTCTTGGTGTAGTTGGCACCGGGAGCCTTGTCGGGCAGGGTGATCTCGATCATGCGGGTCGACGCTGCCTTGTCGTTGAAGGGGTTGTTGTAGCAGTTGGCAGCCCAGTAGAGCTTGTGGGTGGTGTGGTCAAATTCCATTGACTGCTTGCTGTACATGCTGGTGTAGCCGTCGACGCGCACCAGCTGGTTGGCGCGGTAGGTCTGCGAGGTGTTGCTGTATACCCACTGGTAGAGCCAGCCGTCCATACCGATGGAGAACAGGCGGCCGTAGGCGTCGCAGGCAATCACGCCGCCGCCGGCAGCTACGTTCGAGAGGCGGGTCAGGTGGCCGTCGGTACGGTCAACCTCATACAGGCCGTAGTCCTGCATTGCGCCGCCGATAGCCAGCAGACGGTCGTTCTTGATATCGTAGGTCATGTCGTTGGGCTTGAAGAACTCGTCCAGGCCTTCACTCCATTCGCCCAGGTAGTTCCACTCGCCGGTGTGGATGTTGAATTCCATCATGGGCAGCGGTGTGGGCTGCTCCATCGACGATGAGAATACGTAAGGCATTGCGTAGTATACGCCGTCAATGGCGGCGGCTGCGTAGACGGCGGTCTGGCCGTTCATCTGCAGTATCATCTCGTTGTTATAGGGTGCCTCGAAGGTCTGTTTGGTGAAGCCCCATACATTGCCTGAGATGTTGGTGTAGCTGTTGTTGCGCGAGAAGAAGCCGTAGAACGTACGTTTGCCGAACTCTACCTGACCCTCTTCTACTTCAATGGCGTGTGCACCGATGCCGCCGGCGGCAAGGGTCAGTGCCAAAGCAGTGAGTAATGATTTGTTCATTTGGGTTGAGAATATTGAATTAATTAATGTATGTATTTCACATGGATAGTCCCGGAACAGGTCATTCTCCGGGCGTGCATAGCATTAAGCGGTAGTTTCCGGATACAAAGTTATTATAATGGATATGAATACGGTTTATTTTTTTGTCAATTAATCTTAATTGACGAAAAAATTCATATTATTTAGTTGGAATGTATGATATTTTTTTAAGAATTTTGCAAAAACTTAAACAATAAGATTACAATTTATCATTGTATCATCAAACACTACCTTTCATAAGAGCAATATTTGCTATGAACAAAAAATTATCTTTCCTCGCAGCAGCATGTCTGCTTGGCTCGATGGCGTTGCACGCAGTGCCCGCCAAGCCCGGGGTGCAGACGTTCGTGCAGCCCGACGGCACCGTCGTCGAGGCCACCCTGTGCGGCGACGAACACTTCCACTTCTTTGAAACTGCCAAAGGCGAAATACTGTTACGCGACACCGACGGCACCCTGCGTCCCGCCTGTGTCAACTCACTGGGTCAGCTTGAGGCCCGAGGCACCATCACCGGCATAGCCACGCCCGCCGTGCGCCGTCAGGCCATTGTCAACGCCGGCCGCGCCGCCGTCGAGGCCCGTCAGGCCGAGGCCGCACGCGCCGCCAAGGCCCGCCACGCCAACAAGCCCGCCCCCATCAAACAGAAGTTCCCCACCACCGGCACCGTTACCGGTCTTGTCATCATGGTAGAGTATCAGGACGTCAAGTTCACCGAGGCCGCTACCGTTGAACATTATACTAAGGTGTGCAACACTCCCGGCTACAAGACCGAGTCGACCGCCGGCAGCGTGATTGACTACTTCACCGAGCAGTCCGGCGGCAAGTTCACTCCCAAATTCGATGTCGTTGGTCCCTACACCCTGTCGCAGAATCGTGCCTTCTACGGCATCACCGGCTCGGGCTTCAACGAGATGTTCCGCGAGGCTTGCATGCTGGCCGACGCCGACGGCCTTGACTTCAGCAAGTACGACCTCAACGAGGACGGCTTCATCGACTTCGTATTCCTGGTGTTCGCCGGCCACGGCGAGGCACAGGGCGGCCCGTATGAATCCGTCTGGCCCGCCATGCAGTACTTTGAGAACTACATCTTTGACTACTTCGACGGCCTGCAGCTCAACCTGGGCGCCTGCGCCTGCGAGCTCAAGGGCGCCACAGGCACCACAATGGACGGCGTCGGCACCATCTGCCACGAATTCAGCCACGTAATCGGCCTGCCCGACGTCTATGACTCCGGCAACAGCGGCGGCTACGGCATGGGCCACTTCGACATCATGGACATCGGCACGTACAACGACGACCAGATCACCCCCTCGGGCTACACCGCCATGGACAAGTACCAGCTGGAATGGAACGAGCCCCTGGTGCTGGACGAGACCACCAAGGAAGTCACCCTGCGCCCCTCCACCACATCGCATGACTGCGCCTTCATTGTCAACCCCGACAACGACAACGAATACTTCATACTCGAAAACCGTCAGCAGCAGGGCTGGGACAAGGGTATCCCCGGCCACGGCCTGGTAATCACCTACTGCCACTACGACGCCAAAATCTGGAAGCGCAACACCGTCAACAGCCCCGTCAGCTCAGGCTACGAGCACATCAGCATCCGCTGCGCCGACAATGTATGGGACGCCACCCAGACAAATGAGGCCGGCGACCCCTTCCCCGGCACCAAGGGCGTGACCGAATTCTCCGGCAAATCGCAGCCCCAGGCCATCTGGATGTCCACCAAGACTCCCATGGCCGGCAAGGTTTACAACATCCGCGAGAACAACGACGGCACCGTTACGTTCAACTACGCCGTTGACGCCGCCGGCATCGACGACGTCGCCGCCGACACCGCCGTCCCCGACGTACGCGTCGAAGGCAACAACATCATAGCCCCAGCAGGCTCACAGGCTTATGACCTCACCGGCCGTGCAACCGGTCTGACCGCCCTGCCCGCAGGTATTTACATCGTACACACAACTGCCGGAACCGTCAAGGTCCGCATCTGAACCTTAAAAGTCCCTGCCGCCGAATAACCACGGCGACAGGGACACCACCTTTCAATTTTCTCAATTTTATTCACTTCAAAACTTTCTTTGCATGAAAAAGTTTTTTCTACTCGCGTTTCTGATGGCGTTCGTAGGAGTCTTTTCATCATAGGCTGTTAGTGTTATCATCAACGTTGATAAAGCAGCAAACGTGGTAGTTAAAGGCAACTATGGTTATGGCAAGACCCTGACCCTCGAAAACGGCCTCAATCGTCTCGACTTGTCTGATGCTGACGACACCCCCCTGCAGATCAAAGCAGCCGAAGGCGCAACAATCGTCTCTGTCACCAAAAACGAGTCTGAGACCCTCACCGCTAATAACAATGGCGAATACACCGTCCGCTTCTACAGCACCGGCATCAAGCTGGACATCGTCACCTCCGGCAGCGGCGTTGTAACTCCTCCCGCCCCCAAGGACATCCACTTCAACTTATATGTTAGTGGTGAAGGCGTCATCGGCAAGCCCGTCACCATCGAATATAAGAAAGGTGAGGAATGGGTAGCACCTACCAAAGAATGGGGCATGACAGTTGTCCCCGAAGGCTCTGAAGTACGCATCACTCCCCAGGAGCCCTTCGTATTCGAATCCGTAACCACCACTCCGGCAATCGAAAACTTCGGCACCATCAACGAAGACGGCACCTATACCTTCACAATGCCCGGCACGTTTGACTATTGCAACATCAATGTTGTCCTGAAGCCCAGCGACAAGGCTGTCAAGTACAGCGTGACCGTCGACTGGCCCGATAACGTTACTCTTGTAGGTCAGGCCAACATGACCGGCATTCAGCCCGGCGTCAAGACAGACTTCTACGTTCTCGACAAGGGTGGCGACTTCGACCTCCAGTTCAAAATTATTGAAACTGCAGGCGCTGAAATCAAGCAGGTTACCCTGAACGGCGAAGTTCAGCAGCCCAGTGGTTGGGGAGGCAGCAACGGCTACCAGTACTCTCTGAATAACGGCGACGTATTCACCGTATCGACCAAGGGCGCTCCCACCGAAATCCTCTTCAAATCCGCTCCCGACAACGCTGACCTCAGCGCATACCTGTTCACTCTGGCCGACGGCACCATCCTGCCCGCAAGCGGCAAAGAATGCACTCTGACCGCCAACGCCGGCGAAATGATCTACGTTAAGCCCCGTCCCGGTTCGAATCTCACCCTTACAATTGGCGAAAACACCCAGACAAGCCAGTTGGTTGGCTACGACGGCGATGTTCGCGTAGCTAAAGGCTTTGACCCCACCAAACCCATGGCAGTTGTCGTTTACGGCAGCCGCAACGTTAAGGGCGTGGTATTCGAAGTTGACAACGCAGCCGCTATCACAGCTGTTCAGGAGAACGGCCGTGGCGAAGCCCTCACTCTGACCAACGGCCAAAACAACCTGGTTACCGCCGACATCAAGAATGCCATTTCAATCAAGGCCGCTGAAGGCTGGCAGATTGTTACCGCTGAACTCAACGGCGAAGCCGTTCAGCCCAACGCCGCCGGCGAATACCTCGTTAACGTTAAGGAAAGCGACTGGGTAGGCGTCAAGACCCGCAAGGCTCCCGTTGAAGCCGCTCTGACCTTCAAACTCCCCGAAGGCGCCAAACTCACCTGGCTCACTGCCGCCATTGAAGGCACTCCCACCGTGCTGACCTCGCCCATGACCCTGGAAACCTACACCACTCTGGACATCGCTCCCTGCAAGGCTTATGAAATCACCGAGCTCACCTGCGATAACCCCAAAGTTACCGTTACTCCCATGATCGGCGACGGCTCATACCGCATCTACATCTCCGATCCTGAAGTTACCGCCGCTGAAATCAAGGTTAACGTACAGCAGCGTCCCGCCAAGGAAGGCTGCGCCTGGGTTTCCTTCAAGTTCCTGAGCATGCCTGAAATGTTCAAGGTTTACGAAAAGGAAATGGTAGGCGAAGAGCTGAAGATGGTCAAGGTTCTCGAGAATCCCGCCGAGGACATCTACGAAGTTCCCGTAGGCCACTACATCGAAATGCTGTGCATGGACACCCAGAGCATGTTCAAGTTCGTCAAAGCCAACGGCACCAACGTTAAGCTCGAACCCCGCGTTACCTCGTTCAGCGAGTACACCGACTGCCGCGCCCTCATCAAGATTGAAGGCCTGACCGAAATCGAAGCTCAGGCTTACACCCCGCTGCAGGTTAGCTGCGACGAGACATTCGATGAAATCAAGCACATCGTTTGCGGCCGCACCTACATCGACGTCAACGGCGAAAACAAGAAGATGGTTTACGGCGAAGCCGGCCAGGTTATCAAGCTGGTTGCCGTTCCCGAACCCGGTTATATCTTCGACCACTTCGAAATGTTCTACCCCCTGACCATGAAGGCCGACGGTATCAAGATTGAAGGCGACACCTACACTCTGACCGAGGAAGACGCCACCTACAACTTCATCATGTTCAAGGGCGTATTCAAGGTTGACGAGAACAACAAGTCCTACGCTCTGGAAGGCACCACCGCATGGCTGCCCGCCGTTGGAGCAGACGGCACCCCCGACTGGCTTAAGGCCACCGCTGTAGGTAACGTTGTATTCCCCGCCGGTGATGACAACTTCTCACGTCACGCTGTAGGTCAGGCAGGCGACGAAATCGAACTTTACGTTGCCGGCTTCGAAGAAAACTTCACCGACCTCTACGAAGTTGACTTCTACGGCCTGATGCAGGGCTTCCCCAACAGCACCAAGCTCCCCGTCAAGTACGTCATCAACCCCGACGACGCTAACGACGAAGGCGTTATCTGGATCAGCGCCGCTATCAAGCATAAGGGTTCAGGCATCAACGGTATCCACGCTGAAGGCCTCACCTACGACGCTGCCGCCAAGACTGTTTACGCTCAGGGCGCAGTTGAAATCTTCAACCTCAACGGCGAACTCGTAGCAGCAAGCGCTGAAGGCGAAGTAAACGTAGCCGGTCTGCCCGCAGGCCTCTACATTGCCCGCGCCAACGGCCAGGTAATCAAATTTGCCAAATAAACCGCAACAACTCTTATAGAAAGCGGGCCCCACGCCGGGGCCCGCTTTTTTCGTGGCTGCCCGGAAAAATAATTTTGCTATTCAAGTTTTTTATCTTATGTTTGCAGTCCCGAAATTGCAGTCCTTAACCGAAATCCGATGAAAAAACTCATACTGGCCGCTCTGCTGGCCACATCTACCCTATCGCTCATGGCCGTCCGCGCCAAACGGACACCATTCACCGTGGTGCAGCCCGACGGCACCACCATTGAACTACGCATAACCGGCGACGAACGCGCCCACACCACCGTCACCGCCGACGGCCTGCCCGTGGTGGAGGACGCCCGAGGCTACATGTGCTACGCCACAGTGGACGCCCAAGGCCTGACGCGCAGCACTGCCGTCATAGCCCGCAACCCCGAGGCCCGCTCCGAGTCGGAACGCGCCCTGGTAGCCGAGCTGCGCGCCCGCCGCGCCGCCACGGAGGTGCTCAAGGCCAATGCCGCCGCATCGGCCCGCTTCCGCGCCAACCAGTCCACGGGCAAGGGTCTGTTCAACGAACTCTTCCCCCACTCCGGCGATGTCCACGCCCTGGTGCTGCTGGTCGAGTACTCCGACATCCGCTTCAAGGTGGAGAACCCGGCCGAGTACTATGACCGTTTCCTGAATCAGGAGGGCTTCAACCTGGACGGCGGCGACGGCTCGTGTCGCGACTACTTCATCGCATCCTCGGCCGGACAGTTCCGCCCCACCTTCGACGCCTACGGGCCCGTCACGCTCAGCCGCGAACGCAAATATTACGGCCAGAACGACTCCCACGGCCAGGACCTGCGCCCCGAGGAGATGGTAGCCGAGGCCTGCCGCCTGTTAGACGACAAGATTGACTTCAGCCGATACGATACCGACGGCGACGGCCTGGTGGACAACGTCTACGTGATATACGCCGGCATAGGCGAGGCCGACAACGACCGCAGCACCGACCCTGACTACGCCAACTCCATCTGGCCCCACCAGTATCAGCTCTCAGCCAACGGCAAGCAGCTGACCCTGGACGGCAAACTCATAGACAACTACGGCTGCTGCAACGAGCTGATGGCCGACAAGACCCCTAACGGCATAGGCACTTTCGTGCACGAATTCAGCCACGTGTTGGGACTGCCCGACCTGTACAGCTACTCCGAGGCGGCCGAGCGCGTCACCCCCGGCGACTGGTCGGTGATGGACTACGGCCCCTACCTCAACAACGGCCACACGCCACCGTCCTATTCGGTGTTCGAGCGCAACGCTATGGGCTGGATTGAGCCCGAGGTGTTGAGCGAGCCCGCCGCAGTGGCCCTGGAGAACATCCACGACACCAACCGGGGCGCCATAGTGCTCACCGCCGACGCCGACGAATTCTTCCTGCTGGAGAACCGCAAGCGCACCGGCTGGGACCGCTTCCTGCCCGCCGACGGCATGCTGATATGGCATGTGGAGTATAACCCCTCAGTGTGGGAGGACAACGCCGTCAACGAACTCATCGGCCACCAGTACGTGGACATAGAGGAGGCATCCGGCGAGACCGACAATTACGATGTAGACGTCATGGCCGGCTACGTCTTTCCAGGCGCCGGGGGCCGCTACACCTCCTTCACCGACGATACCAAGCCCTCCATGCGCACTCGCGCCGGCATGGGCCTGAGTACGCCCATTACCGACATTACCCTGGGCAGCGACGGAATTGTCCGCTTCAACGTGAGCGGCGGCCCGATACTCATCGACGCCCCGCAGGTACTGGCCCCCTATGTGCATAGCCGCGAGGCCTTCACCGCCCGCTGGCTGCCCGTCGACGGCGCCGCGGACTATCTGCTGACCGTCACCGTAGGGCGCGGCGGCGCCATGCCCGAGACCGAGACCGCCGATTTCGGCCAGGCCAAGAAGCTCAGCCTGCCGCAGGGCTGGAGCTCGGACAGCCGCGAGATTTACTCCGGCGCCGGCTACTACGGCCAGGCCGCCCCGTCCATCAAGTTGGCTGCCGACGGCGCTTACGTCATGACCCGCCCCTACGAGGCCGACATCACATCCGCCACCTTCTGGACCTGCATGTCGGGCCGCCCCGTTGAGAACAGCCTTGCGCTGGAAGGCCGCGCCGACACCGAGGCCGACTGGACCCTGCTCAAGACCGTCACCGACATACCCGCCGCCGGCAAGGGCGCCACACTGGTCGCCGACGATATCCCTGCCGGCATCCGCCAGCTGCGTCTGCGCTACATCAAGGTGGTTACAGGCGCCAACGTGGCCGTGGACGATTTCAGCGTCACCACCGGAGGCACCTCCACCGGCACCCTGGCCGGATATGAGGACCGCTCGACGGCCGGCGCCACCGAATTCGATGTAACCGGCGTGCCCGCCGACGCCCTGGAGTGCAGCTACACCGTCCGCGCCGTCGACTCCGAGGGCAACCGCTCCAAGCCCTCCGCCCCGTCCACCGTCGACTTAAGTACCGGCATCGAAGCCCTGACCGCGTGCTGCCCCACCCTGCGCCTTGAAGGCCGCACTCTGAGCGTCAGCGCTCAGGCCGCCACGCAGGTGACCGTCACTGACCCCGCCGGCCGCACCGTGGCCAGCGCAGTGACCGGAACAGACGGCCACGCCGTGCTCACGCTGCAACCCGGCACAGCCATCGTCACCGCGGGCCCGGCACGGGCAAAATTCTACGTAAGATGACATCATAACAGCCCAAAACCTGCACATTTTTCTCAAATTTGCGCATTTTTTGCATTTTTTTCACTTTTCATAGCTTAAGTATGAAATTATTAGCTTATATTTGCGCATAAAGAATTTTCATCTAACCATCTCACACACATGAACAAGACAGAACTTATCAACGCTATTGCCGAAAAGGCCGGCTTGACCAAGACTCAGGCAAAAGACGCTCTCGATGCCGCTGTTGAAGCAATCGGTGCAGCACTGGCCGAAAATGACAAAGTTGCCATCCTCGGTTTCGGTACATTCTCAGTAGTAGAAAAAGCCGCCCGCACCGGCATCAACCCCCAGACCAAACAGCAGATCACCATCGCCGCCCGCAAGAACATCAAATTCAAGGCCGGCAGCGAACTGACCGCCAAGGTAAAATAAGCCCCCCTCCTCCACCCATCACAATCGGCGACGGTACCACCGCCGCCGATTTTTATATAATGAGAGCTTGTTTAATAATAAATGTTAACGGTAGGGTCGCATATCTTGAGCCGATTTTTGTCTTGTGAGGAAGGAGTGT
>CANQZK010000075.1 GCA_947628285.1 uncultured Muribaculaceae bacterium | reverse complement strand
CCAAAAGAATCGGCAACTTTTTCAAGCTGCCGATTCAACTTTTTTAGGGTTTTTATTATCCCGAACTCACGTTAAGAGTAAGTTATCAGTCTGCGTTGGGCAGAGGGAGTTCGGGATCTACGCCCCACTGCTGCACGGACAGGCGGCGGTAGTTGTTGTAGCGCCACATGGCGTTTGCCTTGGCGGCTGCGAAGAGCTCCTCGGCCTCGTCGGGATACTGCTTGGCTACAGAGCTGTAGCGGACCTCGCCCTTGAGGAAGTCCTCGAACTTGGTCCAGTCCGGAGCCTTGCTGTCCAGGGTGAAGGGGTTCTGGCCCTGGAGCTCGGCGGCGGGGTTGTAGCGCCACAGCTGCCAGTAACCGCACTCTACGGCGCGGGCCTCTTCGGCCTGAGCCTTGCCCATGCCGGCGCGCAGGCCGTGGTTGATACAGGGTGAGTAGGCGATGATCAGCGAGGGACCGTCGTAGGCTTCGGCCTCGCGGATGGCCTTGAGGGTCTGGGCCTGGTCGGCGCCCATGGCCACCTGTGCGACGTATACGTAGCCGTAGGTGGTGGCAATTAGACCGAGGTCTTTCTTGCGGATGCGCTTGCCCGATGCGGCAAACTTGGCGATGGCGCCCAGAGGGGTCGACTTGGATGCCTGGCCGCCGGTGTTTGAGTAAACCTCGGTGTCCAGAACTATGATGTTGACGTTCTTGCCGGATGCGATTACGTGGTCAAGACCGCCGAAGCCGATATCGTATGCGGCACCGTCGCCGGCGATGATCCACTGGCTGCGGGCGGCGATGAAGCTCTTCAGCTCCAGCAGGCCCTTGCAGTTGTCGCAGCCGCAGGCCTCGCACAGGGGCACGATCTTGTCGGCCACCTCGCGGGTAACGGCGGCGTTCTCGCGGTTGTCCAGCCACTGCTGGGCCAGGGCCTTCATCTCGTCGGAGCACTTGTCGCAGCCCTTGAAGGCCTCCATCAGGATGGCCACACGGTCGCGCAGCTTGTCGGCGCCGATCTTCATGCCCATGCCGTATTCGGCAAAGTCCTCGAACAGCGAGTTGCCCCATGCGGGACCGCGGCCGTCCTTGTCGGTGGTGTAGGGGGTTGAGGGCACGGAGCCGGAGTAGATTGACGAGCAGCCGGTTGCGTTGGCCACCATCTCGTGGTTGCCGAACAGCTGGGTGATGAGCTTGACGTAGGGAGTCTCGCCGCAGCCCGAGCATGCGCCGGAGAATTCAAAGTAGGGCATGGCGAACTGTGAGTTCTTGACGTTGAGCTTCACGTCTACTAGATGGGCCTTGCTTTCTACGTGGTCCACGCAGTAGTCCCATTCCTTCTGGATGTCCAGCTGGGTTTCCAGGGGCTTCATTTCCAGAGCTTTCACGCCCTTCTTGCCGGGGCAGACGTCCACACAGTTGCCGCAGCCCAGACAGTCAAGCACGTCGACGGCCTGCATGAAGCGCATGCCGGTGAAGGTCTTGCCGATTGCGGGGATGGTGCGGTCCTCGCCGAAGGGTGCTGCCGACATCTCGGCGGGGTCGAGTACGAAGGGACGGATCGAGGCGTGGGGGCAGACGTAGGCGCACTTGTTGCACTGGATACAGTTCTCCTCCATCCACATGGGCACGAAGGCGGCCACGCCGCGTTTCTCATACTTGGCGGTGCCTTGCTGCCAGTGACCGTCGGCGCAGGCTTCGAAGTCGCTCACCTTCAGCAGGTCGCCGTTCTGGGCGTTGATGGGGCGGACGATTTCGTTGATGAATGCCGGGTCGTTGTTGGGCACTTCGGGGTCGTCGGGGAGCTGGGCCCATGTGGGGTCGACGGGCAGTACGTGGTACTCGCCGCCGCGGTCCACAGCTGCGTAGTTCTTGTCCACAACGTCCTGACCCTTCTTGCCGTAGCTCTTGACGATGAATTTCTTCATCTGCTCGACAGCCAGGTCGACGGGGATAACCTGGGTGATGCGGAAGAATGCGCTCTGCAGGATGGTGTTGGTGCGGTTGCCCAGGCCGATTTCCTGAGCTATGCGGGTTGCGTTGATGTAGTAGACGGTGATGTTGTGCTCGGCAAAGTAGCGTTTAACCTTGTTGGGCAGGTTGGCAGCCAGCTCGTCGCCGCTCCAGATGGTGTTGAGCAGGAATGAGCCGCCGTCGCGCAGGCCGCGGGTCACGTCGTACATGTGCAGGTAGGCCTGTACGTGGCATGCCACGAAGTTGGGGGTGTTCACCAGGTAGGTCGAGCGGATGGGCTTGTCGCCGAAGCGCAGGTGCGAGCAGGTGAAGCCGCCTGACTTCTTGGAGTCATAGGCGAAGTAAGCCTGGCAGTACTTGTCGGTGTTGTCGCCGATGATTTTCACCGAGTTCTTGTTGGCGCCCACGGTGCCGTCGGCACCCAGGCCGTAGAACTTGGCCTCGAAGGTCGAGGGGTCGCCCAGGGCGATTTCTTCCTTCTCGGGCAGAGAGGTGAAGGTGACGTCGTCCACGATACCCACGGTGAAGTGGTCCTTGGGCATGGGCAGCGCCAGGTTCTCGAAGATGCCGATGATCATGGCGGGGGTGGTGTCCTTTGAGGCCAGGCTGTAGCGGCCGCCTACGATGAGGGGGGCGTTCTCCTTGCCGTAGAAGGCTTCCTTGACGTCCAGATACAAGGGCTCGCCGTTGGCGCCGGGCTCCTTGGTGCGGTCCAGCACGGCGATGCGCTTAACTGTCTCGGGCAGGGCGGCCATGAGGTGCTTGGTGGAGAAGGGACGGTAGAGGTGAACGGAGATGAGGCCCACTTTCTCGCCTTTCTCCATCATAGTGTCGATGGCTTCCTGGGCGGCCTGTGTCACAGAGCCCATGGCCACGATAACGCGGTCGGCGTCTTTGGCGCCGTAGTAGTTGAACAGGTGGTACTCGCGGCCGGTGATGGCGCTGATCTTGGCCATGTAGTCCTCCACGATGTCGGGCACTGCGTCATAGTACTTGTTGCAGGCCTCGCGGTGCTGGAAGAATACGTCGCCGTTCTCGGCCATACCGCGTGCTATGGGCGCGTCGGGGGTGAGGGCGCGCTGACGGAAGCGGGCCAGGGCCTCGCGGTCGAGCAGCGGAGCCAGGTCTTCCTGTTCAATTGACTCGATTTTCTGAATCTCGTGTGATGTACGGAAACCGTCAAAGAAGTTTACGAAGGGTATGCTTGATTTGATGGTGGCCAGGTGAGCGACGCCTGAGAGGTCCATGACTTCCTGCACGGAGCCTTCGGCCAGCATGGCGAAACCGGTCTGGCGCACAGCCATGACGTCCTGATGGTCGCCGAAGATTGACAGTGCGTGAGAGGCGATGGTACGGGCCGATACGTGGAATACCGAGGGGAGCATTTCGCCGGCAATCTTGTACATGTTGGGGATCATCAGCAGCAGGCCCTGTGAAGCGGTGTAGGTTGTGGTGAGCGCACCGGCAGTCAGCGAGCCGTGAACGGCGCCGGCGGCACCGCCCTCGCTCTGCATTTCCTGAACGAGTACTGTTTCGCCGAAGATGTTTTTACGGCCGGCGGCGGCCCATTCATCTACATATTCGGCCATTGTCGACGACGGGGTAATCGGGTAGATGGCTGCCACTTCCGAGAACATATAGCTCACGTGGGCGGCGGCCTGATTACCGTCGCAGGTTACGAATTTCTTTTCCTTACTCATAATATTAATTTATAATACGTATGTTTCAGTGAATAAACACAGGTTAAATACAATAACCGTATAAAACCGGGCACAAAGATACTAAAAATATCCGTTTTCGCCAAATAAAATTATATAAGCACATTTATAATAACGCGCGCGGGTGCGGCGGGGGTTGGGGTAATAGGGCATTGTAGGGGCGCAATACATTGCGCACACGACGAAACGCCGACAATGCCCGGGGGGCAGACAGGTCAGACAGGTCAGACAGGTCAGACAAGTCAGACAGGTCAGACAAGTCAGACCGGTCCGACCCCGGCTGCCGACCCTGCCCCGCAGAGCCGCTGTCATTTTGTCACCGGGCGGCGTCACGCCGGTGTAAAAACGCCCCGCTGCCCTGTCATGTTGAAAATTTAAATGTTAAAAAACAAATTTTTTGAGCAGGTTTTGTTTAAAATTCGTAAACATTACGTATATTTGCAAAAATTATCCTTTCGCGAGGCTAATTCAAAACCGATAATTCTATCACTTAATCAAAATTATGTCTAACTAATTTAGTATGAAAAAGCTGTTTCTATTACTGGTGGCAGTGCTTTCAATTGGCTTGTATGCGTCGGCTCAGACGCGTACTGTCAAAGGTACTGTCGTTGACGCCCACAACGGTGAGCCTCTCATCGGTGCGTCTGTGACAGCGGGTGCAAACAACACTCTCGGTGTTACTACCGACGCTGACGGTGACTTTACCATCGTTGTGCCCGCATCAGCAACTCATCTTACGGTTTCTTATGTAGGTTACGCCTCTCAGCAGGTTACAATCGGCAATCAGAAACTCGTGGTTCGTCTTGAACCTCAGGCCAACGCCCTTGACGAGGTCATCGCCGTGGCCTATGGTACAGCAAAGCGATCGGAATACACCGGCGCCGCCGGCGTTGTCAAGGCCGACCAGCTTGAGGACGCTCTGGTTACCAACGCCGTTTCCGCCCTCAACGGTAAGGTTTCCGGTGTGCAGACCATGAGCTCCGACGGCCAGCCCGGTTCGGCTCCCACCGTACGTGTGCGCGGTACCGGCTCTATCAACGCCAGCTCCAACCCCCTCTATGTGGTGGACGGTGTGCCCTTCATCGGCTCGACCGCTGAAATCGCTCCCTCCGACATCGCCGAGATGACCATCCTCAAGGATGCCGCTTCGACCGCCCTCTACGGTGCCCGCGGTGCCAACGGTGTCATCCTCATCACCACCAAGCGCGGTCAGGAAGGCAACGCCCGCGTTACCGCCGAAGCCCGCTGGGGTTCCAACTCTCGCGCTATTCCCAGTTATGATGTAATCAAGGACCAGCGCCTCTACATGGAGACAATGTACACCGGTTACAACTATACTCGTCTGAACAAGTACGGTGAGACTGCCGCAGCAGCCAACAACTGGATCAACAACAATATCTGGGGCGCCGGTCTCGGCTACCAGACATGGACAATTCCCGACGGTCAGAAGACCTTCGATATGAACGGTAAGTTCAACCCCAATGCCACTCCCGGCTACACCAAGGGCGGCTACTACTTCATCGCCGACGACTGGGCCAAGGAAGGTCTTGTTCACGGTCTGCGTCAGGAATACAACGTATCGGTTGCCGGCGGCAGCGAACGTCTGCAGTTCTACATCTCCGGTAGTTACCTGAGCGACGACGGTATTGTCAAAGGTACCAACTACGACCGCTTCAGCACCCGTGCTACCGTCGACTACCAGGCCAAGCCCTGGCTGAAACTCGGTACCAGCCTCTCATACGCCTACACCAAGACAAACTCCTCGCGCGACACCAACCTCGACCAGGAAACTTCGTCGGGCAACGTATTCTACTTCATCGACGGTCTGGCTCCCATGTACCCCATGTACATCCGCTCAGCCGAGACCAAGAACATCATGTGGAACGAAGCCTACGGTTGCCCCATCTATGACTACGGCGACGGCCGCACCGACTACGGTTACGGCGTTCCCGCAGGTTCACGTACTCCTTCGGGCAACCCCATCGGCTCAATGTTCTTTGACAAGGACGAGACTCTGGACGACGTACTTGACTCCAAGTGGTACGCCATCATCACCCCCATCAAGGGCCTGTCCTTCACCCAGAACGTAGGTTACTACCTGTCCAACACCCGCGGCCACACCGTGCTCAACCCCGTTTACGGCCAGTTTGCCGACATGGGCGGTGAGGCAGTTCAGTCGCAGGTTCGCGCTTATGACATCACCCTGCAGAGCATCCTGTCATACAACCACATCTTCGGCGAAATCCATGAGATGGACCTTATGGCCGCATATGAATCCGAGGAAATGGGCGAAGAGTCTCTCTCCGGCCGCGGTGACAACCTCTACTCAGCTTTCAACCCCTATCTGGACAACACCATCGATAACAAGGACGCCGGCGGTTCACGTCGCGAACTCGCTCACCGCGGCTTCCTGTTCCGTGGCAAGTACACCCTTGACTCCCGCTACTTCCTGATGGCCTCTCTGCGTCGCGACGGTTCTTCACGCTTCGCTCCCGGTCACCGCTGGGGTACTTTCTGGTCGGTATCAGCCGGCTGGGATATCGCCAAGGAAAAATTCATGGAACCCTTCACCAACGTTGACCTGCTGAAATTCCGCGCATCCTTCGGTCAGAACGGTAACGACGGTATCGGTAACTCCACCCTGTACATGCCCTGGGCCGACTTCTTTGTAATGAGCGGTGCCAACGGCGTATTCTCCGACGGCGAACTCGCACAGAAAGGTAATGTTGACCTCACCTGGGAGACCAGCAACGCCTTCAACGTAGGTTTCGACTTCAGCTTCTTCAAGGGCATGCTCTCCGGTAGCTTGGAATACTACAACCGTCAGACATCCGACATGCTCTTCAACCTGCCCGTGGCTCCCTCACTGGGCTTCGGTTCAATCCCCTCCAACATCGGCTCGATGCGTAACAACGGCTTCGAACTTGACCTCAACTACCGTGTGCTCAACCTCAAGGACGTGACCGTAAACCTCTACGGCAACATCACCTTCGGTTGGAACAAGGTGCTCAAGCTGCCTGCAGACATCCTCAACAGCAAGGGCGAGTGGGTACGCGGTACCTACCAGCACCTGCGCGAAGGCAAGTCCATGTACACCCTCTACCTGCCCCAGTACGCAGGTGTGGTTCACACACAGGAAGAGGCTAACAAACTCAACGACATCTCTCTCAGCGACGGCGGCTACATCCCCGGCCAGGCTCTCTACTTTGCCAAGTACACCAAGGATGATGTTGCAGCAGCTGAAGCAGCCGGTATCGAAGGCGTGGTTGAAGGTGCCGAATACCTCACCAACCAGTGGGAAACCGCTCGCAGCAGCAACTCCAAGTACATTGACAACGTAATGCCTCTGGCATACGGCGGTTTCGGTATCAACGCTCAGGCTTACGGCTTTGACCTCAATGTAGGCTTCTCCTACCAGTTCGGCGGCAAGATGATTGACTACGGTTATCAGAACACCCTGTCGACCGGCGGTGCAATGCACAAGGACCTGCTCGACGCCTGGACTCCCCAGAATCCCAACTCCAACATGCCCGCACTCTATGCCGAAGCCGACATTCCTTATGCTAACAACATGAGCGACCGCTTCCTCATCTCCAGCAACTACCTGCAGCTGACCAACATCTCGCTGGGCTACACCATCCCCTCGCGTCTCACACGCAAGATCGGTATCGAGTCTGTCCGCGTTTACGGTACAGCCGAGAACGTAGCTCTCTGGACCAAGCGCAAAGGTCTTGACCCCCGTCAGGTTCTCTCCGCCGGCTCCAACTTCGGTGCAAGCAACTACACTTACTCTCCCATCCGTGCCATCTCGGGCGGTATCCGCGTAAGCTTCTAAAATTCTTAACTTTGATTTTAAGCTAAAATGAAAACTTCATATAAATTTCTCGCTGTCGCTCTGGCGGTAGGTTCAATGACCTCCTGCGCCGACCTCGATACGGAATATCTGGGCGGATACGTCAACACGGAGCAGAAGGAGAACGCCCTCAACGAGAAGCCTGAGCTGGCGTCGGCATCCGTTGCCGCCATCGCCTCGCAGAGCATTTCACTGGGCGATTCCTACAGCTCCAACCACTATGATTTCGGTTATCCCGCAATCAACCTCGGTTTCGACTCGCAGACAGCCGATATGGCTGCCGGTTACACCGGTTACAACTGGTTCCGTATCTGGGCCATGTTCGCCGCCAACAGCCCAAACGCCACCCGTACCTATCAGGTATGGGACCCCGTCTACGCCAACATCAAGATCTGTAACGACTTGCTGGCCACCATTCCTGCCGATGCCGACAACGCTACCCTGCAGTTCTACCGCGCTCAGGGTCTGGCCAACCGCGCCTATGACTACTGGCTGCTGGCCAACTCATACCAGTTCAATGTACAGCGTCACCCCGACGCGCTGTGCGTTCCCATCCTGACCGATGAAAACACCGAGACCTCAGCTGCCGAAGGTACTCCCCGCGCTACCACAACCAAGGTTTACGCACAGGTTATCAAGGACCTCAACGAGGCCATCACCCTGCTGACCAACTCCGGTCTCACGCCTGAACAGCTCATCGGCGACAAGCCCAAACGTCTTGTCTCTCTGGCTACCGCCTACGGCCTGCGTGCCCGCGCACATCTGTCCATGGGTCTCTATAAGGAAGCCGCTGCTGACGCTCAGGCTGCCATCAATAACTTCAACGGCGCTCCCGCCTCGATTGCTGATGTAAGCAAACCTACCTTCTGCAGCCTCAACGAAGCTGATTGGATGTGGGGCTTCGCAATCGCCGAGACCGATGGCTGCGTACAGACCGGTATCATCAACTGGCCCTCGATGGCTTGCTCCTTTGCAGGTGGCGGTTACGTAACAGTAGGTGCATGGCGTTACTGCGCCGAGGACCTCTACAATGCCATCCCCGCAACTGACGTTCGCAAAGGCTGGTTCCTTGACGCCAACTACAAGTCGGCCAACCTCAACGCACAGGAACAGGCCTACATGGACGCTTTCATCGGTGATGAAGGCCCTATTTACGACGCAGCAAATGCTCAGATTCCTCTGTTCCCCTATACCAACGTTAAGTTCGCCGCCTACCAGAATGTTGTCAACCAGCAGGTACAGGCCAGCGACCTTCCCCGTATGCGTGTTGAGGAAATGTACTATATCCTGGCCGAGGCTCAGGGCTTCAGCCAAGGCGTAGCCGCCGGCAAGGCTACTCTCGAGAATTTCGAGAAGGCTTACCGTAACCCCGCTTATGCCTGCAAGGCCACAACTGCCGAAGAACTTCAGGAAGCCATCTTCCAAATCAAGCGCGTCGAGCTCTGGGGCGAAGGTCTGATGTACTTCGAATACCTGCGTCTCAACAAGGGTATCGACCGCCGTCTCGGCAAGTATCCCTATGCCTTAACCTTCAATCTGCCCGCTGAATCGCCCTGCATGATCTACTGCATCCCCCAGAGCGAAATCAACGCCAATAAGCAGATTTCCGAGGAGCAGAACAATCCCAGCAGCAACAACCCCACTCCCGTGCCCTGGGGCATCTAAATAAGTTATTGTCAAACAACTTATCGACAAAACAATGAAATTCTTCAAATCATCAATATTCGCTGCCCTTGCGCTCGCCGTCTCCCTGACGGCGTGCGACAACGGCACCGATGTGAAGTACGCCGAAGCTCAGGCAACTGACGGTGTCTACTTCGACCAGGCAACTCCGTCAGCTCTGACTCTGTCGCAGAACGAAAGCTCGTTCGCTGTGACTGTTGAGCGCTACGGCGTAACCGAAGCCGCCACTTACTCGCTGGTGACAACTTATGAAAAGTCAATCTTCACCGTTCCCTCAACAGTGGCCTTTGCCGAAGGCGAAACCACTGCCGAGCTCGTTATCGGTTATGACTTCGAGGCATGGGGCAAATACAATGACCCCCAAACCATCAAAATCGCCTTCGCCGACGGTACTCCCGTCAACGAATTCGGTCTGGCCACTCTTGACCTGACCGTAAAGGTGGCTGAACCCTGGAAAGTCCTGGGCGAAGGCACCTACCGCGAGGCTTTCATCTGCGACGCTTTCGATCTGTCTGACGTGTTCCCCGGCGGCCGCGCCACCTATTCCGTGCAGGTTGAAGAGAACGAAGTCAACCCCGGCGTTTACCGCGTGAACGGCTACGGCACCGAAACACCCTGGGACGGCCCAGACTTCTTCAATGGCCAGATGCCCCCGGTTTACTTCACCATCGACGCTCGTGACCCCGAAAACGTTTCAATCCCCGTTACCCGTCTTGGTTTTGCTCTCGGCAGCGACGGCTACATCGGCATTTGCTCGATGTCCGCCATCCTCAAGGACCCCACCGGCACCTTCGGTAAGCTGAAGGACGGCGTTGTTACCTTCCCCAAGGGTCAGCTCGCTCTCTTCTTCTATGATGAGTCAGGTGCGGTTACCGGCGGCCCCTATGCTGTAAATACCAACGGCGACTTTGCTGTGGCTCTGCCCGGCACCGTTTTGGCTGACTATGACAGCAGCGTGGAATACGCCGGCATACTCACCGACGCTTCCGGCAAGCAGTTCTTCCAGGGTCAGGTTCTCCTGGGCGAAGACGTTGAAAGCGCTCAGTTCGCCGCCGTTCCCACCTCGAGCGTCGACGAAGCCGTAGCCGCCGTTACCGCCGGCAAGGTTGAGACCATCGAACTGACCAACAACGGCCAGCCCGTAAGCTTCAGCGTTCCCTGCCCCGGCGACGGCACCTACGTGCTCACCGCAGTATGCTACGCAAAGGGCGAGGCTGTCGCTTCGGCCACCGAAAAGGTTCGCGTTAACCTCGGCAGCGGCAACCAGTATGCCGACTTTGAGGACTACGGCACCGCCATCTTCGTCGACGGTTGGATTACCGCTCAGTGGGTTTTCACCGACCAGCAGACCGGTAGCAAGGTAACCTACGAAGAACTCGGCTGGGAAGTCAACGTTATGCGTCACCGCGAAAACAAGGACGTATTCCTGCTCGTTGACCCCTACACCTCCGATGAAGAGCACTGCGTACTTTTGCAGTTAGGTCTGAACAAGAACACATCGCCTGCAAGCATCATTGTTGACTGCTCCAACCCCGAACTTGTTAAGATTGCTCCCCAGTACTCCGGCTACACCGGCGAGATGGGTCAGAGTGCCGAGATGGATGTTTACCTCATGACCTACGCCGGCGTTCTGGCTGCAAGCTACCCCGATGCTACCGACGAGCAGATAGCTCAGGTTATCGCTCAGGGCAACGCCAACTTCAAGCCCTTCGAGGTTACCTCGTATGAGGACGGTATCATCCGCCTTGACCGCACATGGTTCGGTAACGACAAGGGCCAGATGTCTACCTGGAACAACCCCGACGGTGTGGTTTACGCTGAAATCGACATCATCCCCAACGGCGAGCAGGCAGCACCCCGCCTGGCCAAGCACGTGGCACCCCGCGGCAAACACGCCGCCAAGGGTTACGCCAAGCTGATGACCCCGCGCATGATCTACTTCAAGCCCGGTCAGCAGGCCATCAACGCCCCCTACGAGCTTTAATATAAACTCATCTCATACCGAGCGGCCCCCCCGGGGCCGCTCTTTTTGTTTTCGCAGCCGGCTAAAGTAGCTAAAGTAGCTAAGGTAGCTATGAGAGCTAAAGTAGCTAAGGTAGCTATGAGAGCTAAAGTAGCTAAGGTAGCTAAAATAGCTAAGAGCTTGTTTAATAATAAATGTTGACGGCAGGGTCGCATATCTTGAGTCGATTTTTGTCTTGTGAGGAAGGAG
>CANQZK010000074.1 GCA_947628285.1 uncultured Muribaculaceae bacterium | reverse complement strand
GTTAAAAAAACAAATGCTTAAACAAATTAATTACCTGTTATACAGCATATTATGCATTATTCAGTAAACCCTACTTATTTATACAAATAAATTGTTATATTTGCAGTGAACCTCAAGCCGAGTATGATCATGTTGGAAATCCTTTTAATACTCTATGTCTGCTACGTTATCACCAAGATTACCGGCCCGAGTGTTTGGAGCGGTTGGACTCCGCCTCGATATAAACCATATGAGGGGAAAGGTTTACCGTGGTTCGGATAATATAAAAGACGAAAACGAAAAGAGAAATATTTTTGGGATGATTAATCCTTAACGCCACAGCCGACACATGGTGGAACAAGCTTCCACCCTTATCACATCAAAAAAGACGCCCTGACCGGTCGGATACTCAAAGAAAAACCGTTATGATTAAAACAATTATCGTCGTCTCAGTAATCGAGGTTATTGTATTGTGTTTCGTACCTGACCGCTACTTCCCGAAAAAGAAGAAACGTAAATCGTGGTTCGACAAATGGAATCCTGATGATACCGGCGGGCTACCTTGGTTTGCAAATGGTAAAACGAAAGAAAAAGTAATCCACAGTGACGAATAATTCGCGAGCCTCGGTAAAACGTCTAATTGTAGGGACGCACGGCTCGTGCGTCCGCCGACAATGTGTTGATTATTAATAGTATACATGCTATAAAGCCGGACGCACGGGCCGTGCGTTCCTACTATTCCATGTTTACTACACCTTCGTTTACGGTTTTTGTAATTTTCTGTAGGATGGGTTATATCGGTTCGCCGTTAGGCGCCCTTATGCCAAAATATGCTCAACATTTTAGTCAACATTTTAGTCAACATTTTATGTTTTCGACAACGAAAACGGCAAGTCAGGACCAAGCCTAAACTCCGGCGCACTTGTCAGTTTTTCATATTACAACGACATTGCAGCTATTGTTGCCGCGATTCTTACCAAAGTCATAACAAACAGAATATAAACGAATTAAGCCGCCGGCGCAATGTGTTGCGCCGCTACGGGACGTGAACAAACATTATAGACGATAAGCCGTTTTATCGTCCACCGCGACAACATGCCGCCCCTCGACGAACGTGTATAGCGAAAAATTGGAAACGGTCTGCAAATCCTTGATTCACAAACCGTTAACCCTAAAAGGGTCGGGGTGAGAAGACTCGAACTTCCGACCTCCACGTCCCGAACGTGGCGCGCTAACCAACTGTGCTACACCCCGAGTTGCTTTAGCGAGTGCAAATTTAGTCATTTTATATGAATTGACAAGTGTTTTTTTACTTTTTTATTCGGAAAGTTTGCCCGATGCTTGCGCCGGTGAGGGTAATTGATTAATTTTGATGCATGAAAAACCTTAAATTTCTTGACAGTGTGGCCAGCTTCCTCGTCGGCAGGGATATGGGCAATCTGACGGTGGTGTCGCCCAACAAGCGCTCGGCCATGTTCCTGCGCCGTGCTCTGCAGCGTGCGGCCGCCGGGCGGGATGCGTTGTTCATGCCGCGCCTGGCCACGATGCGCGCGCTGGTGGAGCGGCTCGACCCGGGTCGCCGCACGCCTGACCGCTGGGAGCAGCAAATGGCTCTTTTCAGTTGTTTCAGGCAAATCCGCCGGGATGCGGGCGAGCCGGTTGATGCTGAGTATTTTGAGCGTTTCGCGTTCTGGGGTGATATTATTCTGTCGGATTTCGACGAGATTGACCGTTCGATGGCCAATGCGGCGGAGCTGTATACCAATCTGCGGCGTCTAGATGAAATCAAGGCTTATTATATGACGGAGGAACAACGCGAGGCGGTGACGCGCATACTGGGACATCAGGCAGCACCGGTGCCTGAGGCCGACCGTTTCTGGGAGCATGCCGACCCGGGCGCGGACTGCGCGGACGATTCGGCACGGCGCCGATTCCTGAAGCTGTATGAGATGCTTCCGCGCCTGTACTGCGATTTCAAGGCGCTGCTTGCGTCCAAGGGATGCGCCACGGCGGGTATGCGTGCGCGCACGGCGGCTGACAATATCCGCCGCACGGCCATGGATACCTTGCGCGGCAGCGGACGGCGCTATGCCGTGGTGGGCATGGGTGTGCCTGACCGCGCCGAGCAGGAGATTTTCGACCGTTTGCAGGAGGCGGGGATAGTGGAGTTTTTCTGGGATCTGGGCGCGGAAAGCGACGAGACGGCCCGCATGGCGCCGGGCCAGCGGTCAATTGCCGAGCTGGCGCGTCGATACCCGATGCCGGCCGGATACGAGTGCCCCATGCCGACGGCCGAGCGCACCATACAGATAACGGGCGTGGCCAGCGCCATGGAGCAGGCACAGCTTGCCGCCGCCGAGATTTCGCGCCTTGTCGATGAGGGCGAGGTCGATCCGGACAACGCCATCGATGTGGCCGTGGTTCTGCCTGACGCATCACTGCTCTTGCCGCTGTCGCTGGCCTTGCCGCCGCAACTGCGGGCGGTCAATGTCACCATGCAGTTGCCGTGGAATTCAACGCCCTTCGCCACCCTGCTGCGCTCCATCATACTGATGCAGCAGCGCGGTCGCAACCGCGGCGGGGAATATGCATATTTCTACACCGACATACTGGACGTGCTATCGCACCCGCACATCCGCCTGATAGCGGCGCGCGAGGCCGGCGACCTGCGCTCCATGATAATGGACGAGGGTGTCTTCAACGTCACGGCGCGACACCTGGCGCAACACATCCGGCGGCTGGACTTCATGTTCCGGCCCGTTCCGGCCGACGCCGATACGGAGCAGGTCTACGACTACCTGAAAGGGCTGATAACGGGGCTGTTGCGCCTGTTGGGCGCTGTCACGCCGGTGGGACCGCTGTGCGAGTCAATCGAGCTGCAATGCCTCCGCGCGCTGGCCGAGCGTCTGGACGACCTGAAGCGCCTGATAGCCGAATACGACGTTGCGCCGGGCCGCCGCATGCTGTTCACCTTTTTTGAGCGCCTGCTGGCCACGGGAATGTTGGGCGTCAACGGCACCCCGCTGCGCGGCCTGCAGGTGATGGGCGTTCTGGAAACGCGCGCCCTGGACTTTGACCACATCATCTACCTGTCCATGAACGAGCGCACCTTCCCGCAGCGGCAGCAGGTGCGCACCATGATACCCAACGCCCTGCGCCGCGCCTACGGCCTGCCGGTGATAGAGTCGGCCGATACGGAAGCGGGCTACATCTTCTACCGCTCCATAGCGCGAGCCCGGCGCGTGACGCTGCTGTACGACTCGCGCAGCGGCATACGCAGCGGCGGCGAGATGTCGCGCTTCCTCACCCAGCTGATATACAGCGAAGGGCGGTTGCGACCGGGCACCACGTTGCGCGTCGACAGCCTGAGCCCGAGCGGCGAGCAGCCGTCGAGCCGCCTCATCACAGTGCGCAAGGCCCAGGTCCGCGACAAGGTGCTGCGCTTCACCAGGCCGGGCGGTCCCAATCTGTCGGCGTCGGCACTGAAAACTTATATGTCCTGCCCGCTGCGGTTCTACCTGCAGAACGTGTGCGGATACCGCGACGAGGACCTGCCCACGGAGTATATGACCGCATCGCAGACGGGCAACATCATGCACCGCGCCATGCGCCTGCTGTACGAGCAGTTCGAAGTCGAGCGCGGCGTCCGCGGCCTTACCGTCGATGCCGACAGCCTGACCCGGATGGCCGCCGGCACGGCAATCCGCGACAAAATCATTCAGGCCATAGGCGAGGAACGCTATCACGACCCCGCCACGCCCGTCAGCCGTTTCGACAGCGAGGCCCGACTGGTGCTGTCCATCACCGAACAGCAGATTCGCTCAATAATCGACGCCGAGAAGGACTGCTTCTGCCAGCCGTCGTTCGAATATCTCGGCGGCGAAATCGAGATTGCCGGCTCATGGGCCGTCACGGCCGGACACAGCATCAACTTCCGCATGATCATCGACCGCATCGACCGCACATCGCCCGATTCGCTGCGCTTTATCGACTATAAGACAGGCGGTTCCGACGACCTGACCAGCGCCCGCCTGTGGTCGCTCTTCGACGGCAGCCACAACAAGCAGGCCCTGTTCCAGCTCATGCTCTATGCCATGGCATACACCGACATGACCGGATGCACCGCCAACATAGACGGCTGCCTGATGACCGCCCGACAGATAAACCGCGACGGCAACATCAAACCCACGTCCATTGAAAAGAAGCCCCTGTGCGACCCCGAAATACAGAGCCGCTTCCGGGCACTTTTCGAGGACCTCATAGACAAGATTTTCGACGAAACGACCGACTTCACCCAGGCGCCCACCGACGAGAACTGTGGCTACTGCCCCTTCAACGCCATGTGCGGCCGCATGCCCACGGAACGCAAGGACTATGGATTCTGACGGCCTGTACATACACATCCCCTTCTGCCACGGCAAGTGCATCTACTGCGATTTCTACTCCCAACCGCGGCGTACGGGCATGGACGATGTCGTCGTCGGCATCATCAGCGAGCTGCATACGCGCCGCGCCGAGGCCGACTATCGCTTCGGCACAATCTACATCGGCGGCGGCACCCCGTCGTTCCTGCCGGACACATTACTGCAGCAGCTCATTGAGGCTCTGCCCGTCAGCGGCATAAGTGAATTCACCATCGAGGTCAACCCGGAGGACGTCACAGCCGACCGCGCCCGGCTGTGGCGCTCGCTCGGCGTGAACCGCGTCAGCATGGGCGTCCAGACATTCGATGCCGGCATACTGCGCCGCATAGGCCGCCGGCACACACCCGAGCGGGCACTGCAGGCGGTGCTGGAACTCCGCTCGGCCGGATTCGACAACATTTCATGCGACCTCATCTACGGCCTGCCCGGCCAGACACAGGACATCTGGCGCCACGACCTTGAAACACTGCTGGCAACGGGCATCGAGCACCTCTCGGCCTACTGCCTGACCTACTACGAGGGCACCATGCTGCACCGCATGGCCGCCGCCGGGCGCATCGCCCCGCAGACCGACGATGAAATTGCCGACAAATACGACCTTCTGCTCGACCTCACCGCCCGCGCCGGCATGGAACACTACGAGATTTCCAATTTCAGCCGGCCCGGCAGGCGCTCGGTCCACAACTCCAACTACTGGAGCACGGACGGCCGTTGGCTGGGTCTAGGTCCGGCTGCATACTCCTTTGACGGCCGCGTGCGGCGCTACAACCCCGCCGACACGGACACTTGGCTCAAAGGCCTGCCCGACGCCTCCGTAGCCGAGGACGAGACCCCGCTCGACTTAGTCAACGACCACATAGTCACCGCCTTGCGCACCGCCTGTGGCCTCGACCTGTCAGCCCTGCCGCCGGACATGATTCTCGGACTCCTCGCCGACGCCGCCCCAGCACTCGCCTCAGGCCTGCTGGTGCGCACCGGCAGCCACATAGCCATCCCCCACCATCACTGGCTCATAGCCGACGCCATCATCCGCCCCCTCATCCGCATCTGACCCTTACAACCCGCTTCAAAGACCCAATAAGAGGAATTTCTTGCCGGCGCAGTTGCACATTCTGATTAAATCGCTAACTTCGCAATCGAAATCCTTAGAGGTCGTGATGCTCGCATCATTCCTTCTTCAAACGGATGACTCGCTAAGATGTTGTTGACAAATTTGAGAATCTTTATAGAGTCATTAAGGAAAAGAATATTATGGCAAATATTGACAGACATAAACTGTATCATGATTTTCAGGAGGCTTTCCCTCTTGAAAAACTGGGCGATATGACCCTTGAACAATACACCAATCTTAATCGGTCGGATTCGTTTTGCTACTGGCTGGAAAGCAAGACTGACTATCTTGGGTCGATATGGGGCGGCTCGGCATACAAATTCGGAATTTTTCGCCGTGACAGTGAATCGGGCGACAATTCCAAGTTTCTGCATGACGAAAAATATTCGTGGTATGCAAGCCTGGCTCCCGACAGAGATGCCGCTTTTGAGCGAATTAAGGCGGCGGTCATAAAGATTGCCAATGCCGCCAGAACCGGACAGTATGAATTGATAGATACGATATCGGAGTTCGGCGATGCTTGCAAATGGAAGATTGCGTTCCTGTATTCTCAAGAAAGATTAATAACAATTTACAAAAAAGAGTTTCTCCTTAAAGCTGCACAAATATTAGGAGCAAATTTCCGGAACAATACTCCTATTTCAGAAATTCAAAGATTTTTGATAAGCAAGCAAAATGGTAAAGATATTTATGATTATTGCAATGTCTTATGGTCTTTGGCAAAACAGGAAAATCATGAAGCAATACCAATGTCGGTCAAAAATGAAACACAAGAAACATCGCAATATTGGTGGCTGACAGCAAGCCCGGCAATCTGGAGCCTTACCAATATGAAAGTTGGTGAGGAACAGGATTATACGCTCTATAACGATAACGGCAACCAACGGCGTATCTTTCAGAATTTTCTTGATGCACGTCCCGGTGACAAGGTAATAGGCTATGAGGCTAATCCGCGCAAGCAGATTGTTGCTCTTGCGGAAATATCGCGCGAGCAGGACGGAGAAACAATCCTTTTCCGTAAGACGGAATCTCTCATCCACCCCATCGACCTTGCCACGTTCAAGACCGATCCCGAGCTTGCCGAGATGCAGTTCATCAAGAACCCCAACGGGTCGTTCTTCCGTCTGACACGGGAAGAGTATGACTATTTGATGGAGCTGATCCGTCAGACCAATCCGACACAGCAGCCGAACAAGAAAATAGCATCGTATACCGGATCAGATTTTCTTGCCGATGTGTTCATGTCGGAGAGCGATTTCACCAGGCTTCAAAGGTTGCTGCGTCGCAAAAAGAATATCATATTGCAGGGCGCCCCGGGCGTTGGCAAGACCTTTACGGCCAAGCGGCTTGCCTACGCTATGATGGGAGAGAAAGATGAATCGCGCATCGAATCAGTCCAGTTCCATCAAAACTATAGTTATGAGGACTTCATCATGGGTTATAAGCCCGATGGAGATTCCTTCAGCCTTCGCTCGGGCATTTTCTATGAGTTTTGTCGTCGTGCCGCCAACGATCCGACGAGGGATTATTTCTTTATCATCGACGAGATTAACCGTGGTAATCTCTCAAAGATTTTCGGCGAACTGCTCCAACTGATTGAAGCCGACTACCGCGAAAGGACCATACGTCTTGCTTATAGCAAGGATGAACTCTTTGCTGTGCCGGAAAATCTATATATCATTGGAATGATGAACACCGCCGACCGCTCACTGGCCATGATAGATTACGCGCTGCGTCGCCGTTTCAGCTTCTTTGACATGACACCGGGATTTGACTCGGACGGTTTCTCAAAATATCGCGAGGCTATCACGTCGCCTTACTTCGACAAACTTGTCGAAGCGGTTAAAGCAGTCAACGATGATATTCTCAAAGATGACTCACTCGGCAAGGGCTTTCAGATAGGTCACAGTTATCTGATTCAGCCGGTTTATGGCGATGACCGCGACGAAAATCTATTTGACTTCGACACCACCGAAAGTATCATAGAATATGACCTTATTCCTTTGGTATCGGAATATTGGTTCGATAACGAAAACCGTCTCAAGGCAGCGGTCGATAAACTCCGCAACGTGTTGAAATGACCTCTGACAAAGGAATTTTAATCCGCAATATATACTATATGCTGACGTATGCCTTCCAGGACCTGCGTCAGAATAACTATGACGATATAGCCGGAGAGGAATTCGATAATATTCTCGACCTTTTCGCCGAGATATTGTTCAGAGGCGTTTCGTTCCAACTGAAACGTGGATTGCATAAGGAATATGTTCCCGTGACCGACGATATTGCGACCATTAAAGGCAAAATCAATCTTGACGGAACTATCAGGCTAAGATTGCAACGCCGGAAATTAGTGTCGTGCGAATTCGATATTTTCACTGAGGACAACCTTCATAATCAGATAATCAAATCAACTCTTTCACTTCTGGCTTCATCAGCAGAGGTAACGACCGCCCGTAAACGACGCTTACGCTCTCTTTTGCTATTCTTTAGCAATGTAATTGAATGTGACCTGAAAAGCACGAAATGGAGCAACATCAAGTATGATAGAAATTTCTCGACCTATCGAATGCTGCATCATTTCTGCTACTTCGTGGTTAAACGCCTGCTTCTCACTATCCAAAGTGGCCCGTACAAGACGAAGAACTTTGACGAAGAGCTGATGTCGCGGCTGTTCGAGAAATTTGTTCTTAGCTACTATCGGAAGCATTATCCCCAATTCAGCGCAAGGTCGGCAAAGGTGGAATGGAATATAGATAAGGAAAAGTCCACACTTTCACTTATCCCGGAGATGAGAACAGATATAATGCTAACTTTTCCGGAGCGGACACTTATTATCGACACAAAATATTATGGTCAATCAATGCAACTATATATGGATAAGACCACCGTCCGCAGCAATAACCTCTTCCAGATAAACTCATACGTGCTTCATGAAGATAAGACGCACTCAGGGAATGTAGACGGTATGCTGCTATATGCCAAGACCGAAGAACCTATATGCCCCGACGGCCTGATGAAACTCAACGACGGCAACATTATTTACTTCCGCAACCTTGACCTCAATCAAGACTTCGGCTCCATCAAGCATCAACTGGATTCACTGATAAGCAGCTTTATATAGCCGCAAAGATGGCTATTCTGCGGTGGGGAGGAGGTTCCGGCGGAGGGTAAGGGCGGAGCGGAGGAGCAGGGAGGGGACGGTGACATGGCCGGCGTTGGTGGCGATGCGGAGGGTGACGCGTCCGGTGCAGGGGGTGAGAGGTGTGCAGGTTATGCCTACGGATTCTATGTCGCGGTAGCGGATATAGTGGCGTATGCGGGCTATGTTGCCGCCGGTTATCAGGATGTATGCGGCGTGGAGCCGGATGCTGCTGTGTCGCCATGCCATGACAGCGCGCATCAGGGCTATGGCGGTGTAGGCGGCGCTGAGGGCTGCGGCTGTCACAACTGAACCGCCGCCAAGGATAACTGCGGTGGCAAGGGCTGCGGCGGGCAAAAGCTGTGGCAGGAATCTGCGCCACATCATGCCCGGCCCTGAACGGGCGCTGAGCAGGGGGGCGGTAGGAGAGCCGGCATCGGCGGCTATCCACCAGTGCAGCAGGCGGTGGCCCAGGCGCGAGCCGTAGATGCTTATGCCGTCGTCGGCTTTACCGTCGGTGACGTTCCGGGCCTGGCGCAGGGTGACGGTCTCGCAGCAGGCAAGTTTTTCCAGTGGGTTGCGCTTTATGGTCAGGATGGTGGTCTTTTCGCGGGCCAGACGGGAGGTGAAGCGCGTAACCAGTCCGGATTCTACGGTCAGGCGGCTGTCGGCCATGCGCAGTGACATGTCGCCGTAGCGCAGGGCTATCTTGCCGGTCCACAGCAGCATGACTATCAGGTATGTGACGGCGATGAAGAGCAGGCATTGGCCGGCGGTGGGCATGAAGTGGTCGGCACGGTTGCCGATATAGTCGATGATGCGTGTGGTGGTGTCTTCGTCCAGTTGGTTGAACTTATCGAACAGTGCCAGCGCCAATGTGGCCAGGACGGCGAAGCCGCGCAGGTGGTTCTGGCACAGGGCTCCCTTGAGTATGTTCAGGTTGCAGATGTGCAGGGTCTCGTCGGTCAGGGGCGGGGGGAGGGCGGTGGTGGCGGCGTCCTCGTCAGTGAGGTCGGGATGGTCCTCGCCCCGGCTGACGCGGCGGAGCAGCATCTGCCAGTCGCGTTCGTCCAGAATCAGTTCCACCTCGCTGCTGTCGGTGGCCAGGGTATCGAACGATACGCCGCGCATGTCCAGCAGCCGGTAGAGCAGGCCCATCTTTGTGCGCAGGGTGTGAACGCGCGACAGCGGTATGCTGGTGGTCACTTTCCGGGCAAGGCCGTGGGTATAGATCAGCTTGTCGCCCTCGATGTGGAATTTGCGGAAGTAGTACCGCACGAAGGCCACGATGAAGGCGTAGACGAAGATTACTGCGGCCGCGACGGCGAATCTCACCACAGCGCTATCGCCGGAGCCGCGCCTGCCGAACAGGAGATACACCAGTGCGAAGAAGGCCGCGCCGGCTATCTCGCCGGCCGATTTCACGAACATGATGGCCAGCGCGCCGGGGCTCATCCGCCTCGGTGTCGAGAAGTCAGACGTTGCGGCGGTCGGCATGATTGATAAGCAAGGATTTGAGTCGCTCGGCCCGTTCAGGTGTGAGCCCGGGGATGGACAGCCTGTTCATGGCCGCCTGCGAGCCGTTGACAACATCCACGTAGCACAGCCCGAACATCCGGCTCACCGGATTCATGCGTATGCTCACCTGCTGGATTTTGCTGAACGGTATGGTGACTATGGAAGTGAAGAATATGCCCGTGCGGTAGGATATGTCGGCGGGGCGCAGCGCATAGCCCTTGAAGTCATAGATTCGGCGCGCCAGAGCCACGTTGACGGCATAGGCCGCGGCAAGAACGCCCGCGCCGACAATCGCCGGCCACCACACATCCCACACCAGCGGTATCAGCAACATGCAGGCTATCAGCAGGATGTACACAAGGGTAAGACGGACCACAACTACGTTGACGTAGCGGCGTTCCACACCCTCAAAGCTAAGATTATCCACCGGCGCGTTGTCCGGGCCGCACATGGGGCGGGCTGTCGTATCGTTCATACGACAAAGGTACGTAAATTTCCCGGAAATTCTGCGCTTTAACTTGTCCGCTTAACGGCCGAATGACGTGATGCCGACACACCTAATGCGATATGGATGCCGGCGACAATGCTCATGGCTATGCCGAAGCCGTAGTGCCATAAGCCCAGGTGCGGGATTTTGACCGGCGAGAGAAGTTTGACGGTGCCCGTCAGCAGAGTGATGATGAACAGGATGATTACAAGCCAAGTGTCGCCGAAGAACCACGGGAATCTGCGGCGCATGGCGGCCAGCACCCTCCGGAACCCGTTCCAGTGGATGAACAGCAACACGGTCATGACGTAGCCGGCCGTCCAGTGGACGACTTTCAGCACACCGCGCGGCTGTATGAGCATGCCGTGGCTTTTCAGGTGCAGCATCACACCTATGGTTAATGTAACCGCAAAGGCTATAACCAATGCTATGGCTGTTTTAGATTTAGAGCTTGTTTAACAATAAATGTTAACGGCAGGGCTGTCAGTCGTCGAGCAGATTTGTGTCTGTGATGAGGGAGTTATGGGGCTCCATAACGACCGAAGAACAGACGCAAAGATGCCGGCGACTGGCAGCTTTGCAGTATCATTTCTTAAAATTGATAGCGTTTCGATCATATATAATGCAAATATTATTAAAATTTATGAGCATGATTTTCCGGCAAAAGTTACTGTGGCCTCGCATATCTTGGCCACTTTTTGCCTTGTTCGTCAGTCGTGTACATCAAGTACACTCCTTCGTCACAAGACAAAAATCGACTCAAGATATGCGACCCTGCCGTCAACAT
>CANQZK010000073.1 GCA_947628285.1 uncultured Muribaculaceae bacterium | reverse complement strand
GCATCAAGCACGACGGCCGCTGGCTGGACCCCACCCCGGGCATCTGGGCCAAGGCCGTGGGCACTAACGGCAAGCGCGCCGCCATCATTGACCTGACGCAGACCAACCCCGAGGGCTGGAGCGAGGACCGCGGCCCGGTGGTGGACAATTTCACCGACGTGGTGCTCTATGAGATGCACCACCGCGACATGAGCATGCACCCCTCGTCAGGCATTGTGCGCAAGGGCAAGTTCCTGGCCATGACTGAGGAGGGCGCCGTCAACCCCGACGGCAAGGCCACCGGCATTGACCACCTGAAGGAGTTGGGTGTAACGCACGTGCACATCCTGCCGTCATACGACTATAACTCGGTGGACGAGGCCAACCTGCCCGCCAACCAGTACAACTGGGGCTACGACCCGCAGAACTACAACGCCCCGGAAGGCTCCTACTCCACCGACCCGGCCACGCCCGAAACCCGCATCCGCGAGATGAAGGAGATGGTCAAGGCGCTGCATGACGCCGGCATAGGCGTGGTGATGTTGTGTACAACCATACCGCCGAGAACGACGGCAGCAACTTCTCGCTCACCGCACCCGGCTACTTCTACCGCCACCGCCCGGACGGATCCTACTCCGACGCATCAGGCTGCGGCAACGAGACCGCCTCGGAGCGCAAGCAGATGCAGGATTTCATCGTGAATTCGGTCAAGTACTGGGCCAAGGAATACCACATCGACGGTTTCCGCTTTGACCTCATGGCCATCCACGATACGGAGACGATGAACCGCGTGGCCCGCGAGCTCAAGGAAATCAATCCGTCAATCTTTGTCTACGGCGAAGGCTGGACGGCAGGTGATTCGCCTCTGCCCGTCGAGCGCCGTGCCCTGAAGGAGAATGTATCCAAGATGGACGGCATAGCAGTCTTCTCCGACGACCTCCGCGACGCCGTGAAGGGCCACTACAGCAATGCTGCCGACCGCGGCTTCGCCACCGGCAAGCCCGGCAACGAGGAGACCGTCAAGATAGGCATCGTGGCCGCCACGGCCCACCCGCAGGTGGATTATTCAAAGGGCAACAACTCCAAGTTCGCCTACGCCAAATCGCCCGAAATGGTGGTGAACTATGTATCGTGCCACGACGACCTGACCCTTACCGACAAGTTGGACAAGTCGATGCCCGGCTCGACCGAGGCCGACCGTCAGCGCGCCGCCCGCCTGGCCCATACCATCGTGTTCACATCGCAGGGCACACCGTTCATGTTTGCCGGCGAGGAAGTGTTCCGCGACAAGAAGGGCGTGCACAACTCCTACAAGTCGCCCGACTCAATCAACGCCATAGACTGGAACCTTAAGACACGCAACGCCGACCAGTTTGACTACTACCGCGAGCTGATAGCCCTGCGCAAAGCTCATCCGGCCTTCCGCATGACCACAGCCGAGGACATTGCCCGCAACCTGGTGTTCGACAAGGTGGACCGCGACAACCTCATCTCCTACTCCATCAAGAACCACGCCAACGGCGACGAATGGGCCGAAATCAAGGTGGTGTTCAACGGCTCGGCCGAGCCCTGCGAGGTGAAGATTCCCAAGGGCGATTGGACCGTCATAGCCCGCGACGGCCGCATCAAGGCCGACGGCATGGGTACCGTCAAGGGCGGCAAGATGACTGTCGAGCCCGTCTCGGCCCTCATCCTGGCCCGCAAGTGACCACAACATACTGCAATTACAACAGCGGCCGCACTTCCCCACGAGGGAGTGCGGCCGCCGTATTTTATATCGGTGTGGCTCAGCAGTTGTAATCCACGCAGGCGCGGGCGCGCTTGTGGCCGGCAAGGAGTCCGGCGGCGGCCACGTGGGCGGGATGGTTGGCATAGACCGCTACATCGGCCATGGTGGGCAGCAGGGCTGTCAGCACCACGTCCCAGTCCTCGGCGGGATTCTCGTTGAGGCCCACTTCGATGCTGATGAGGGGTTCGATGACGTCGGGCAGCTTCTCAAGGGCGTTCTTGAAGGCCGTGGCCACCTCGCGGCGCTCGGCCGGAGTGCCTGAAAGCTGGAAGGAAACTACATGTTTGACCATTTTAGTACGGAATTTTTGGGTTGGTTGTCAGAACAGATGACGGTTCAGGCTCTCCAGGGCGCGGATCTTGTCGGTGGCGCGGATGAGCATGGATATGTTGTAATTGCTGCCGCCATAGGAGATTATGCGCACGGGGATTCCGCGCAGGGCATTGATGGCGCGGGCCTGGAAATCGCCGGGATGGGTCCACTCCAGGTCGCCCACGATGCAGATGATTACCATGTCGCTCTCGACGGTGACGGTGCCGAAGGATTTCAGCTCGTCCGTAATGGCCGCCAAGTGGCGGGTATCGTCGATGGTGACGGTGACGCCGACCTCCGATGTGGCCATCATGTCGATGGGCGTGCTGTATTTATCGAACGTCTCGAACACCTTGTGCAGGAAGCCGTAGGCCAGCAGCATGCGGCCCGACTTGATTTTGATGGCGGTGATATTGTCCTTGGCGGCGACGGCCTTGATGGTGCCGTCGGGCGGGAAGTTGGCGATGAGCGTGCCGGGCGCGTCGGGCTGCATGGTGTTGAGCAGACGCACGGGGATGTTGTGTAGCTTGGCGGGCAGCACGCATGACGGATGCAGGATTTTGGCGCCGAAATAAGCCAACTCGGCGGCCTCCTCGAAGTGGAGCCGTGCCACGGGGCGGGTATCGCTGACGTAGCGCGGGTCGCCGGTGTGCATGCCGTCGATGTCGGTCCATATCTGAATCTCCTCCAGTCCTAACACGGCGCCGATGATCGAGGCCGAGTAGTCTGAGCCGCCGCGGCGCAGGTTGTCAATCTCGCCGTATGCGTTGCGGCAGATGTAACCCTGTGTGATCCACACCTGCGCATCGCCGGCAAGGTCCATCATGCGGCGCAGACGCGTGGCTATGTACTTCATGTCCGGCTCGCCGCCCTGGGCGGTGCGCATGTATTCAAGTGCGGGCAGGACTACGGAGTGGATGCCCTGCTGGCGCATGTAAGCATGCATGAGCGCGGTGGACATCAGCTCGCCCTGGGCCAGGACTTCCTTCTCCTCGGCCTGGGTGAAGTCACCCTCCATCAGCCGTGCGATGAACGAGAAGGATGCGTTGAGATCATCAGCGCACTCGGCGGCGATTTCAGGGTTGTCGAACAGCGCGTCCACCACGTCCTGGTACTTGCGGCGCAGGGCGTTGAGCGTCTCCTGGGCGCCGGGGATGTTGTTCTTGAGCAGATACTGCGATATCTCTACCAGCGTGTTTGTGGTGCCGGACATGGCCGATAGCACCACTATGTTGCGGCCGGCGGCTGTAATCAGCCCGGCCACGTTCTTGATGCGTTCAGCCGTGCCGACGGATGTGCCGCCGAATTTCAATACTTTCATTGTTCAACTATGAGTTTTTTAGAGTCGATGCGCATCAGACGTCCGTTGAACTCCTCGATGATGGAGAGGTTGTGTGTGGCCATGACCACGGCGGTGCCCTCGGCGGCGATGTTGTGCAGCTGGTTCACAATCTGCAGGCCGGTGTCGGGGTCGAGGTTGCCGGTGGGTTCGTCGGCTAAGATGAGGTCGGGCTTGTTGAGCAGCGCGCGGGCTATGACAATGCGCTGCTGCTCGCCGCCGGAGAGCTCATGGGGCATCTTGTATGATTTGTTGGCCATGCCCACCTGGCGCAGGGTGAGGTCGATGCGTTCCTCGCGCTCGCGGCGGTCGGTCCAGCCGGTGGCGCGCAGCACGAAGTCAAGGTTGGCGTAGACGTTGCGGTCGGTGAGCAGCTGGAAGTCCTGGAACACGATGCCGATACGCCGGCGCAGATAAGGCACTTCCTTGCGGCGGATGTCGGTGAGGTCGTAATCGAAAATCCGCGCCTTGCCGGCGTTGACGGGCACCTCGGCGTAGAGCGACTTGAGCAGCGAGCTCTTGCCGGAGCCTACGCGGCCTATGAGGTAGATGAACTCGCCGGGGCGCACACTGAAGGAGACGTCCTTGAGCACTACCAGCTCCTTGCGCAGAATCTCTACGTCGGCATATTCAATTATGGGCCGGCTGTCGTCCTTCATGGCTGTCATTTGAAGAAGTAAGCCACGCGCAGGGTCCAGTGGCGGTTGCGGGCCGAGAAGTCCTCGAGCAGGCGTGTCTTCAGGGCATAGGTCATGCCCCAGGTGTATGAAACCGTCACCTGCCAGTTGCGGAACAGCTCCACGCCGCCGCCGGCAGTCAGGCCTAACTCGCCGCCGGCATATTTGAAGGCGTCGCACTTGCCGTGTGCCATGAGGATGGTGAAGTCGGGGCCGCCGAAAACCAGAGGAGCAATCTTCTCCTCCAGGCCGTTGAGGCGGGTGTACTTGAAGCGCAGGTGGAAGGGAATCTGCAGGTAGTGCAGGGCCACGCGCACGTCGCCGTAACCTTCAGAGGCCCAGATTTTCTTCTCGCCCAGGTTGACCTTGGCGCCGAGCATGTTGTAGAACAGGCCCATGTCGACACCGAAACCGATGCCGGGGAACATGAGCTCGCCCTGGATACCGGCGGTGGCGCCGGGGGTATGGCTGACAGTCACCAGGTCCTGTTTGAACTTGAGCGAGCTGAGGTTGGGTCCGGCTATGGCGCCGTAACGGAACTGTGCCGAAGCCGTCAGCGAGCAGAGTGCCGCCAGCAGACACAGGATGGCTGTCTTGAATGTCTTTGTCATTGCTGTATTGGATTAGGACAGAGGCTCAACCTCCGAAGTTGTCGTAGTGGATGTTCTGCGGGTCGACGCCCAGCGAATCGAGCATCTTGTTGACGGCGGCGCTCATCGGGCCGGGGCCGCACATGTAGTATTCTATGTCTTCGGGGTTCTCGTGATTCTTCAGATAGGTGTCGTAGATCACCTGATGCACAAAGCCCGGTGTGTACTTGACGCCGGCGGCATCGGCGGCCGGGTCGGGACGGTCCAGGGCCAGATGGAACCGGAAATTGGGGAATTCCTTTTCCAGCTCCAGGAAGTCGTTCAGGTAGAACACCTCGTTGAGGGCGCGTGCGCCGTAGAAGAAGTTCATGACGCGGTCCGTGGTATGTAGTGTCTTGGTCATGTGCATGATTTGGGCGCGTAGGGGAGCCATGCCGGCGCCGCCGCCAATCCACATCATCTCGTTCTTGGAGTCGAAGATGGGATGGAAGTCGCCATAGGGACCGCTCATCAGCACCTTGTCGCCGGGCTTGAGGGTGAAGATGTAGCTGGATGCGATACCGGGGTTTACGTCCATGAAGCCGACCTGAGGTTTGGGCTTGAAGGGCGGTGTGGCTATACGCACGGTGAGCATGAAGCGGTCGCCCTCGGCCGGATAGTTGGCCATGGAGTAGGCGCGGACTGTCGGCTCGGGGTTGGTGCAGTGCAGGCTGAACAGGCCGAATTTCTCCCACGCGGGCAGGTATTCGGGGCCGATGAGGCTCTTGTCGATGTCCTTGTCGTAGTCGATATCCTTGAATGCCGGGATTTTAATCTGTGCATAGGAGCCGGGGATGAAGTCCATGTGCTCGCCCGCGGGCAGGGCCACGATGAATTCTTTGATGAAGGTGGCCACGTTGCGGTTCGAAACCACGGTACACTCGTATTCCTTGACGGCCAGGGCCGATTCGTCGACATGGATGTCCATGTTTTCCTTGACCTTCACCTGACAGGCCAGGCGCCAGTGGTCCTTGATTTCCTTGCGTGAGAGGTGGACGGTCTCGGTGGGGAGAATCTCGCCTCCGCCTTCCAGCACCTGCACGCGGCATTGTCCGCAAGAACCCTTGCCGCCGCAGGCTGAGGGCAGGAACACGTTGCAGCCGGCCATGGTGGACAGCAGCGAGCCGCCGGCCGGGGCCTCGATGGTGCGTGATGAGTTGATGTTGACCTCTACGTTGCCCTGATGCACCAGATAGTGCTTGGCTATGAGCAGGATGAACACCAGCAGCAGCGTTATGGCCAGGAAGAAGCCCACGCCGGCCAGCACGGTGGCCGACATCAGTGACAGAGGTATGTATGTCTGTATCATGGCTTGAATCATAATTTAATGCCCAGGAAGCTCATGAAAGCTATGCCCATCAGAGCTGTGATGATGAAAGTGATGCCTACGCCGCGCAGCGCCTTGGGCACCTTGGAGTAGGCCGACACACGCTCGCGGATGGCGGCCACGGCCGTGATGGCCAGCAGCCAGCCCAGGCCCCAGCCGCCGCCGGCGCACAGAGCCGTGCCCACCGAGCTGAAGCCGCGCTGCTGCATGAACAGCGAGCCGCCCAGGATGGCGCAGTTGACCGCGATGAGCGGCAGGAAGATACCCAGCGAGGCGTACAGCGAGGGGCTGAACTTCTCCACGGCCATCTCGACAAGCTGCGTCATCGAGGCGATGACGGCGATGAACAGGATGAGCGAGAGGAACGACAGGTCCACCTCGGCAAATTCGGCGCCGAGCCAGCTGAGGGCGCCGGGCTGCAGCACGTAGGTGTTGAGCAGATAGTTGACCGGCAGGGTTATCACCAGCATGAAGGTGACCGCCACGCCCAGTCCGAAGGCCGTCTTGACGTTCTTGCTTACCGCCAGGAACGAGCACATGCCCAGGAAGTAGGCGAATATCATGTTGTCGATGAAAATCGACCGTATGAATATGTTGAGATTTTCCATTTTGCGTTGCGATTAATCTTCCTGCAAGTCTTTATTGATTGAACGGTGCACCCATATGATGCAGGCCACCACTACCAGGGCCATGGGAGGCAGAATCATCAGGCCGTTGTTGACGTAGCCGGCGTCGTAGAACGACTGCGGCACCACCTGATAACCCATCAGCGTGCCTGAGCCGAGCAGCTCGCGAAAGAAGGCCACGATGACCAGGATTATGGTGTAGCCGATGCCGTTGCCGATGCCGTCGAGGAACGAGGGCCAGGGCTTGTTGGCCATGGCGAAGGCCTCCAGACGGCCCATCAGGATACAGTTGGTGATGATCAGGCCGATGAATACCGACAGCTGCAAGCTCACCTCATAGGCATAGGCCTTGAGCAGCTCGCTTACGATAATCACCAGGCCGGCCACTACCACCAGCTGGACTATGATGCGGATTGAATTGGGGATGGTGTTGCGTATCAGCGAGATGATGACGTTGCTGAACGCCAGCACCGCTATGACCGACATGCCCATGACAATGGCCGGCTCCAGCTTGGCCGTTACGGCCAGCTCGGAGCATATGCCCAGAATCTGGACTATGACGGGGTTGTTTTTTGAGAACGGGTTGAACAGTACCGTTTTGTTGCTTGTCTTTTCAGCCATGGTCATGAACGGATTTTGTTAAGGTATTCGCTGTAGGAGGTCAGGCAGTTGTCCAGCATGGCGCTGACGCCCTTTGAGGTGACTGTGCCGCCGGAAATGCCGTCCACGTAGTCATTGTCGCCGGCAGGTTTCTGGCCGGCCTTGACAACCTCGACGGGCAGGAAACGGCCGTCCTTGAACATCTGCTTGCCTTGGAACTGGTCGCTGAACGCGGGCTTCTCAATCTCGGCGCCCAGGCCGGGAGTCTCGCCCTGATGGCCGAAGTATGCGCCGTAGACGGTTGATGCATCGGCATCGACCGACACATAGCCCCAGATGGGACCCCACAGGCCGGCGCCATAGGCTGCCAGGATGTATTTGCGGCTGCCGTCGGCCAACGTACATTCAAACACCGGCATGCGGCGCTCGGCGGCGGGCAGCGCAACCTGTTTGGCCACGTCGACGTCAAAGGCGTCGCCCTCGACGCGGTTGCCGGCCGCATCAACTATGTACTGCTCGGTGATATACTTGTCAAAGTCGCTGATTACCTGACCCTTGTCCGGCACGATGTGCACCGAGGCCAGAATCTGGCGCATCTTCTCGGCGGCAATGTTCTGTTGCTGACGGTCGCGCAGACTCATCGATGTGAATGCCAGGCCCGTGCCTACCAGGGCCACCAGCACTATGATGTAAATCAGTGTGTATGTATTGCTCTGTTTGTTCATGGCTGTGTCACTTAGCGGTGAAACGTGCGCGGCGGCGACGTATGTTTGCGTTGACCACGCACCAGTCAATCAGCGGCGCGAAGGCGTTCATCAGCAGCACCGCCAGCATGGCGCCCTCGGGGTAGCCGTTGTTGTAGGTGCGGATCAGCACGGCTATGACGCCCACCAGGAAGCCGTAAATCCATTTGCCGGTTTCGGTGCGCGCGGCTGTCACGGGGTCGGTGGCCATGAAGACGATGGCGAAGGCGAAACCGCCGTACAGCAGCTGGTCAAAGGCAGTCAGCATGGATGCCGGGTAGAGGGGCGTCTGACATGCGTGGGCTATGAAGCCCATCACCAGACCGCCGGCCACGCCTGAGAGGATGATTTTCCACGAGGCTATACCGCAGCCAATCAGGATGATAGCGCCGATTATGATGCAGATGACGGATGTCTCGCCGAACGAGCCGGGAATGAGACCCACAAAGGCGTCCCACCACGACAGAGCCTGACCGTCAACGCCGGTCAGCGCCAACTGTGTGCCGTCGCCCGTGGCAATCTGTCCCAGCGGGGTGGCGCAGGTGAATCCGTCGGGTGCCACCGGGCCGTAACCAAGGGCAGTGCCGGTGGCCACGAAGGCCTTGTCGCCTGACATCTGCGCCGGATAGCTGAAGAACAGCACCGCGCGGGCCACCAGGGCCACATTAAATATATTATAGCCGGTGCCGCCGAATACCTCCTTGACGAAAATCACCGAGAAGGCCGTGGCCACACACAGCATCCACAGAGGCGTCTCTATGGGGCATATCATGGGGATGAGGATACCCGTCACCAGGAAGCCCTCCTGAATTTCCTCGCGGCGTATCTGCGCCACTATGAACTCGATGCCCAGGCCCACAATGTAGGTCAGGGCCACACGCGGCAGGATGGCCAACAGGCCGTAAAGTACCATGGGCCAGAAGGGGCGCGTTGCCTCGCCGCAGGCCAGCCAGTGTTGATAGCCGGTATTGTAGATGCCGAACAGGAAGCAGGGCATCAGGGCCAGCACCACTATAATCATGGTGCGTTTGGAGTCTATGCTGTCGTGAATATGCACGGCACCCGTCCGCGCCGAGGTGGTGTTGGGCGTGAACAGGAATGTCTCGAAGCCGTCGAAAACCGATTCCAGGGCGCTGAACTTGCCGCCGGGGCGGAAATTCGGCTTGGCACGGTCGAGTAGTTTGCGTAATGCTTTCATTATCAGAGGTTATTCAATTTCTTTACGTAAATAATCGAGACCGTCGCGCACAATCTTCTGCAGCGGCAGCTTGGAAGTGTCGGCAAACTCGGCCAGAGCCACATCCTCGGGGGCAATCTCATATATGCCCAGGGCCTCCATATCGTCGATGTTGCGGGCTATGATGGCCTTCAGCAGATACTCGGTCATGATGTCCATGGGCACCATCTTGTCATACTGACCGCTCATAATCATGGCTCGCTGACCGCCCTGGATACGGGCGTCGGGGCTGAAAGCCTTGCGCAGGCGGCTGAAGGGCAAGGCGCGTGAGGCGCTAAGCTTGGAAGGCGAGAGCGAGGCCCAGCCCAGGAACTCGTCGGCGTGGTCGCCCTCGTCGATGACCGTAATCTGGCGGTAGGGATAGCGCAGGAAACCGTCGTCGGCCGTGCTTACAGCAGTGCCGGTCAGCACGTTGCCGCTGATTACGCGCAGAGTGCCGTGGGATGTGTCCAGATTGCCGGCGGTGAGGTCGGCTATCGGAGCTCCCTCAATGGTCTTGATTGCCACGGGGTTGAGCACGCGCGGACCCACAACGGCCACAACCGTGGCGGGGTCGTACACGCCGTCGGCCAGCAGGCGGCCAATCTTGTAGAGCGTCGCCACGTCCAGGGCCCACAGGTTATCGCCCTTGTTCACGGGTGCGATGTTGGCAATCTGCACGCCCACGTTGCCGGCGGGATGCTTGCCGGTTACTTCCACCATCTCGGCGCCGGGGATGTCGCCGAGAGTCCAGTCGGCGTTATGGCTGATGTACACCTTGCCGTCGGTCATGGTGCTCAGGGCCTTGACGGCGCGGGCCAGCACGGCGGGCGCGTCCGGGCCGAGCTGAGCCGTGAGCGGCATGGCCAGGGGAGCCGAATCAAATGCGGTGACGAAAATGTCGCGGGGACGCACCGCGGGGTCAGGTACTATGTCGAACGGGCGGCGACGCATGCGTGCCAGCAGGCCGGCCTCGGCCAGAAGCTGCACCGACGGCTTGGACACGTCATAGCGCAGGACCTCGTCGGTACCGTCGGCCTCGATAACCACCCGCTCAATCTTGCGGCGCTCGCCGCGCACAATGGCCTTGACCTTGCCGCTCATGGGCGAGACCAGTTTGACCTCAGGATGCAGTTTATCGAACAGGACGACCGAGCCAACCTTGACGCTATCGCCCTCGCGGACAGCTGGTTTGGGCACAAAGCCGGGGAAATCATCAGGCGTGACGGCGCAGACCGACGGCATGACGGTACGTGCAGGCGCATAGTCCGTCAGACCGCCTTTGAGGCTGATGTCAAGCCCCTTATTAATCTTGATTCTCATTACAAAGAATATTCTTTAACCTAATTAGGCCACAAAATTACAAAAAATCAACCATTTAACAAACAAAAATTTTAACCTTGGCTTCACCTGCCGACAAACCGCATTGCCGCAGGACATTGACCGGTTATTGCAACCCTTATCCGGCTTTCGGCTCAAAAACATGCAATTTTGGCGGTTTTACGGCTCAAATTGAGCCGTAAAATATCGTTTTCGGGCCTATTTTGAGCCGAAACGAGTTATTCGGAACCGTGACAGGGACCGGTTGGCACGCTTTTTGTCATGGAGCAAACCAAAAGCGCTCCTTAAGCGTTTGTTTTTAAAGCATGAAATATAATTCATCCGCCATATGAACTTCAACAACTTCACCATCAAGTCGCAGGAAGCCATCCAGAAGGCTGTCGAAGCGACCAAGGTCGTCGGTTCGCAGTCAATCGAACCTGTGGCGCTGCTGAAAGGTGTCATCGAGGAAGGCGAATCGCTCGTGAAATTCATCTTCCAGAAGATAGGCGCCAACGCAGCCGGCATCTCAGCGCAAGTTGACAACGCCCTCAATTCGTTGCCGCGTGTCAGCGGCGGCGAGCCTTATCTGTCGCGCGAATCCAACGACGTTCTGCAGAAATCGCTCGACATCGCAAAGAAGTCGGGCGACGAATATGTCACACTCGAAGCCATCCTGATGGCTTTGTTCGAGGTCAACTCGCCGGCATCGACCATCCTCAAGGACGCCGGCCTGACCAAAAACGAGCTGCAGGCCGCCATCGACGAGCTGCGCAAGGGCAAGAAGGCCACTGACCAGAGCGCCGAGGAGACCTACAATGCTCTGTCAAAGTACGCCGTCAACCTTAACGAGCAGGCCCGCGCCGGCAAGCTCGTCAACAAGAGCCAAGAGGCCGCAGTGAGGCTCACGGTGCCCGC
>CANQZK010000072.1 GCA_947628285.1 uncultured Muribaculaceae bacterium | reverse complement strand
CCTTCTGCCGCGGCAACTTGGCCGAGCTCACCGCCCTGACCGGCCGCTCGCTGCACCTGCCCGACGCCGAACGCTGGGCCGAGATGGGCGAACGCCTGTTCGAGGTGACCGACACCGAAGCCTACACTCGCGATATCGACTTCGCCACCCCCATGGACGTGCTGCGGCACCTGCGCGACACGGGCGTGAACTCGCTGGGCTCAAACGCCGGAGTCCGCACCCTCATGGAACGCTATCCCATGCGTCTGGACTGCCGTTATCATCTGACATACAAACCCTTCATCATGCTCCTGACCAAACAATGAATACTCCGAGAGCTTATTTTCTGACAGGCATCGACACTGATGCCGGCAAGACATACGCCACGGCCTTCCTGGCGCGGCGATTCATGGACAGCGGCCTGACCGTGGCCACACAGAAGTTCATCCAGACGGGCTGCACCGACACATCCGAGGACATCGAGGCGCACCGCCGCCTGTTGGGCACCGGACCCCTGCCCGAGGACCTGGACGGCACCACGGCCCCCATCATATTCACCTACCCCGCCTCGGCACAGCTGGCCGCAAGGCTCGATGGCCGCGAGATTGACCTCAGCCTGGTCGAGCGTTCATCGGCCCGGCTGCTCGAGCGCTACGACCGCCTCATCATCGAGGGCGCCGGCGGCCTTATGGTGCCCGTCACGGACACATACACCACCATAGATTATATAGCGGAGCACCGCCTGCCCGCCGTGCTGACCACCAACGGCCGCCTGGGCTCCATCAACCATACCCTGCTCTCGCTCCAGGCCATCAAGAGCCGCGGCATAGAGCTGCCCTACGTCATCTACAATACATTCTACGATAACGACGCCGTCATAGCCGCCGACACCCGCGCCTTCATAGGCCGTTGGCTGGAGCGCGAATTTCCCGGCACGGAGCTGCTGGTGATGCCCGTGTTTGGCTGACGTCGCAAATTTTTAGTACCTTTGCCTCACATTTCAGAATCCCTCTATGACTTATAAATTTATAGCTATCATGGCCGCGTGCGCCGCCTTGACCCTGGGCGGTTGCAAGGCCAAGGACAACGACGAACTGGGCCACCATCACAACCACAGCCACTCCGAGGCCGAGGGTCATGACCATGAACACGAAGGGCACGACCATCCCGGCGAGGACCACGGCGAAGACGCCCACGCAGAGCACGGCGACGTCATAACCCTCTCGCCCGACATGGCCGAGCGCCTGGGCGTGAAGGCCGACACCGTGGCCGAAGCTCCCTTCGGCAGCGTTCTGGAAGTCAGTGGCGTAATCGAATCATCGGCCGACGCCGCCGGGGCCGTTTCGGCCCGCACCGCCGGCATTTTCACCTACGCGCCCGGCATAAGCATAGGCTCCGAAGTGCGCGCCGGACAGACCATCGGCTCGGTCCGTGCCGAAGGCGTGGCCGGGGGCGACCCCAACCGCGTGGCCAAGGTTGAGCTCGACGCCGCCAAGGCCGAACTGGACCGCATCACCCCGCTGTGGGAGGACCGTCTGGTGACCCGCGCACAGTACAACGCCGCCGTGGCCGCCTATCAGCGCGCCCTGGCAGCATACAGCGCCCCGGCGGCATCGGGCCGCGTCACCGCTCCCGTCAGCGGCGTCATCACCACCCTGGACGCCCGCAGCGGCCAGTTTGTGGAGACGGGCACCGTCGTGGCCACCGTCAACGGCTCGGCATCCTACACCCTGCGCGCCGACGTGCCCGCCCGCAAGTATGCCCTGTTGGGCGATGTCACCGACGCCCGCGTGGTACTGCCCTACAGCGGCCGCACCCTGCTGATGAGCAGCCTGAAAGGCCGCCGCGCCGGCACATCGGCCGCCGCAGCCCGCTCGGGCTACGTCCCGGTTACGTTCACCTTCGCCGGTACGCCTGACATCGTGCCCGGCACCGCCGTGGACGTCTACCTCCTGGGCCCCGACACCCGCACAGCCATCAGCGTGCCCCGCACTGCCATCGTAGAGCAGCAGGGCGACTATTATGTATATGAGAAGCTGGACGAGGACTGCTACCGCAAACTGCCCGTCAGCCTTGGCGCCACCGACGGCGAGCGCGTCGAGGTGCTCTCAGGCCTGCATCCGGGCATGAGCGTGGTCACCGCCGGCACCACCGCCGTTACACTGGCCGCCGCATCCGGCAACATCCCCGAAGGTCACTCACACTCACATTGACGCTGCCGTATGCTTAACAAGATTATCCATTGGTCGCTGGCCAACCGCCTGGCCGTGGTGGGGCTCAGCATTGTCATTCTCATAGCCGGCCTGTTCACGCTGATGCGCACCGAGGTCGACATCTTCCCGGACCTGAACGCGCCCACCGTCACCGTCATGACCGAGGCTCCCGGCATGGCCGCCGAGGAGGTGGAGCAGATAGTCACCTTCCCCATCGAGGCCGCCGTGAACGGCGCCACCGGCGTGCGCCGCGTGCGCTCGTCGTCCACCACGGGCTTCTCTGTGGTCAACGTTGAATTCGACTGGGGCACAGACATCTACCATGCACGCCAGACCGTGAGCGAGCGTCTGGCCACCGTCACTGACAACCTTCCCGCCGGCGTGGACAAGCCCCAGATGGGCCCCACATCGTCCATCCTTGGCGAGATGCTCACCATAGGCCTGCAGGCCGACAGTACATCGCTGCTGCAACTCCGCACACTGGCCGACCGCACCGTGGCGCCCCGCCTGTTGGCCATGGGCGGCGTGGCTCAGGTATCAGTCCAGGGCGGCGACCCGCGCGAATATCAGATTCGCTTCGACCCCGAGCGCATGCGCGCCCTGGACGTCAGCCTTGACGAACTCACCGCCGCCGCCGAGGGCATCAACGACAACGCCGCCGGCGGCATCATCTACGACTACGGCAACGAATACATTGTCAAGGGCCAGATCAACACCGCCGATGTTGACCAGCTGGCCAAGGCCGTGGTCCGCTCCGACTCCCGCGGCATTGTGACCATCGGCGATGTGGCCGACGTCACCGTGGGCGGCGCCCGTCCCCGCCTGGGCACGGCCTCGCTGCGCGGCAAGCCCGCCGTGCTGGTCACCGTCACCAAGCAGCCCGCCGTCGGCACCGTCGAGCTCACCGAAAACATCGAGCGCGAGCTGGCCGACATGGCCCGCACCCTGCCCCCGGACGTCAAGATAAGCACCGACATCTTCCGCCAGAGCGACTTCATAGACACCTCCATCTCCAACCTGCAGCAGGCCCTTCTCGAGGGCGCCTTCTTCGTCATCGTGGTGCTGTTCCTGTTCCTGATGAACCTGCGCACCACCATTATTTCCGTTACGGCCCTGCCCATGTCCATAATCATCAGCGTGCTGATACTCAACGCCATGGGCTACACCGTCAACACCATGAGTCTGGGCGGTATAGCCATCGCCATCGGCTCGTTGGTGGACGATGCCATCGTGGACGTGGAGAACGTGTACAAACGCCTGCGCCAGAACCGCGCCCTGCCGCCGGAGCAGCGTCTGCCGGCTCTGAAAGTGGTCTACCGAGCCTCAGCCGAGGTCCGCATGCCCATCTTCAACTCATCGCTCATCATCATCGCCAGCTTCATGCCCCTGTTCTTCCTCAGCGGCATGGAGGGACGCCTGTTGGTGCCGTTAGGCGTGGCCTTCATCGTGGCCCTGATAGCCTCGACCGTCGTGGCCCTGACACTTACCCCGGTCATGTGCTCGTTCCTGCTCTCGTCTGACCGCAAAAAGTCCGAAAAACTGGACCACGAACCCGCCCTGACGCGCCGCCTGCGCTCGGCCTACCGCCGCTCGCTCACCTTCGGCCTGGCTCACGGCAAGGCCATCCTGTGGGGCACGGGCGTGCTGTTGGCCGCCGCCATCGCGGTGTTCTTCACTCTGGGCCGCTCGTTCCTGCCCTCGTTCAACGAAGGCTCCTTCACCATCAACGTCGCTTCCCTGCCCGGCATATCCCTGGAGGAGAGCGACCGCATAGGCCACGAGGCCGAAAAGATTATCATGTCCGTGCCCGAGGTAAAGAACGTGTCGCGCAAGACCGGCCGCGCCGAGATGGCCGAGCACTCGTTCGGACCCAACGTCAGCGAGCTGGACGTGCCCTACTCCCTGGAGAGCGGCCGCACCCGCAACGAGATTGCCCGCGAGCTGCGTTCCAAGCTCACCGAGCTGCCCGGCGTCAACATAGAGATTGGCCAGCCCATCTCGCACCGCATCGACGCCATGCTCTCAGGCACACAGTCGCAGATCGCCATCAAGATATTCGGCTCCGACCTGGGCCGGCTCTATGACCTTGGCCGCAAGGTGCAGGCCGGCATCAAGGGCATCGACGGCGTGGTGGACGTCAACATCGAGCAGCAAGTGGAGCGCCCCGAGCTGGTAATCCGGCCCCGCCGCGACCTGCTGGCACGCTACGGCATATCCATGTCGCGCTTCAACAGCGCCATCTCCACGGCCATAGCCGGGCGCCGCGTATCCCAGGTATATGAGGGCGGCCTGCCCTACGACATCACCCTGGTGGCCGACTCCGCCGCCCGCTCGTCAATCGAGGGCATACGCAACCTCACCATCGACACCGAGCAAGGTGCCATACCCCTGGCGGCCGTCTCTGAAATCATCTCCACGGCCGGCCCCAACGCCGTCAACCGCGAGAACGTCAAGCGCCGCATCGTCGTATCGGCCAACGTGGACGGCCGCGACCTGCGCGGCGTCATCAACGACATCCGCAGCCACATCGACTCCCAAATCGCCCTGCCCGAGAATTACTACATCAGTTACGGCGGCCAGTTCGAGAGCGAGGAGAAGGCATCCCGCACCCTGCTGCTGACATCGCTCTGCGCCCTGCTGGTCATCCTGATGCTGCTGTACGGACAGTTCCGCAGCTGGAGCGAATCGCTCATCATCCTGCTCAACATCCCCCTGGCCATGATAGGCGCCGTCTTCATCCTGGCCATCACCGGCGGCGAGCTCAACATCCCGGCCATAATCGGCTTCATATCCTTGCTGGGCATCACCACCCGCAACGGCATGCTGCTGATAAGCCGCTACAACAGCCTGGAGCGCGACGGCCACTCGCTGGACACCCGCATCGCCGAGGGCTCGTCGGACCGCCTGCTGCCCATCATCATGACGGCCCTGACGTCCATGTTGGCACTCATCCCCCTGGCCATCAACGGCGACCGCACCGGCAACGAGATTCAGTCGCCCCTGGCTACCGTCATCATCGGCGGCCTCATCACATCCACCGTGCTGAACCTCTACGTCATCCCCGTGGCCTACCGCATCATCAACCTCCACAACAAGAAAAAGCAACATGAAACCGCTTAAAACCACCATAGCCGCCCTGTGCTGCGCCCTGGCTGCAATCGGGGCCGTTCAGGCCGCCGCGCCGGACTACGACGCCGTGCTGCGCGCATCCCTGGGCGGCAGCGCCGCGCTCACCGCCGACAGCCTCAGCCGCGACGCAGCCCTTGTCGACATCCTGGCCGACAACGTCCCCGAAGGCCCCGAAGTTGAATTCGAACACATGTGGCCACAGGGCGGCGGCCACGTCAAATGGTCGGCCGGCGTGAGCCAGTCCTTCGACTGGCCCGGCGCATACGGCGCCCGCAGCGCCCAGGCCCGCGCCCAACAGAGCTACATCAGCGCCGCCAACGCCGGCGCCGCCCTTGACAAGGCCCTGACCCTCAAACAGCTCATCATCGACATCGTAAACCTGCGCCAGCGCCTTGAAGTCTACGAGCAGGTCGGCAGCAACCTTGAACGCCTGCAGCAGCTCATCGAAAACTCGTACAAGCTGGAGAACGCCACCGTCCTTGACCTGCGCAAAGCCCGCCTGGCCGTGCTGGACAACCGCCGCGTCATAGCCCAGGCCCGCGCCGACCTTGACAACCTCTGCGCCGCCTACAGCGCACAGACAGCCTACGTGCCCGATGCCGCCGACTGGACCGTCTACCCCGCCCAGCAGCTCCGCCGCCCCGACGAGGACGCCCTTGAACAGACCGCCGACATCCGCGCCCTGCGCGCTGCCGGTGACGTCGCCCGCGCCCGCATCGGCGTGCTCCGCGCCGAGGCCATGCCCCGCTTCAGAGTCGGCTACCGCCACGCATACGAGGAAGCCACCCACTTCAACGGCTTCGCCGTAGCCGTCACCCTGCCCTCATGGAACACCTCGCGCCGCCGCCAGGCGGCCGAGCTTGAATCCGCCGCCAACACCTTCACCGTCAACGCCCGCCTCATAGAGCTCCGCGCCGCCCTCGATGCCGACTACCGCGCCGCCGCAGCCCTGGGCCGGGACATGCAGGCCTACGACGAACTCACCGGCGACAACTCCTACCTGCAGCTCCTCGGCAAAGCCTACGACGGCGGCGAGCTCAGCGTCATCGACTACCTCAACGAACTGCGCCTGTTCACCGAGAACCGCCTGGGCTACCTCGACCTCGCCTACCGCTACAACCTGGCCCTGGCCCGCCTCAACTCCCGCCGCTCCGTCTACTTCAACTGACCCCGCGCCACCGTTCGCACCGCATTATTCCGTGTAGAGACATACAAAAACTATAAAAGTACGGCCTCCCGCCATCGGGAGGCCGTACTTTTTATAGTTTTTGTTTTCAGTTAGTCTTATTTGCGTACGGGACGGAATTCGTAGCTTGAGATGGCCAGGGTGAAGCCCCAGTAGATGAAGGCGATGGAGGTCAGGAACGAAACCATCAGCATGTCGGACAGCCAGCCGGCTTCCAGAAAGAAGAACCCGATGAGGCACAGCAGGATGCCGTTGATGATGCCTATCCACCAGTACTTGCCGCCGCGGCCGCCTGTGGCGCCCACCATGGCTTCAATGCCCCAGAAGATGAACACGAACGCCAGGAAGTAGGGGAATACGGCTTCGGAAAGGATGATGCTGCGGACCAGCATGAAACCGATGAACATATCGATCACGCCGCCGGCAATCCACCAGCCCCAGCCCTTGGTACGGTCAGGACCCGAACCCACACACAGCTGTACGATACCGGTAAGGATAAGCAACCAGCCGAATATCTGCGATGCGATAGCATAGCCGGCCTGCGGCCAGAACCAGTATGCGAAACCGGCGATAACCATTAAGATGCCGACAACCAGGATGACCCACCAACCGCGGGTCTGTCCTAAATAAGATACGTTAAGAGTCTTCATAATGTATGATTTTTAAGATGAATTTTTTAGTTTGATATTATAACAATCGTTAAATGTAATTAGTTGGCTTCAAGCAAAAAAATTCCCTCCCCACGCAGGGCGAGGGTGAGGGTCGAAGCAATATGGCACCGCCGGGGGACCGACGTCGGCCTATGGCCTCAGCTACCGGCCAAGGGTGTATTTAGGGGAACCTCCGTAGAAGATGTAGCAAAACGTCGAACAGTAGGGAGGCACGGCCCGTGCGTCCGCGTTTAGAGACGTATATATCACTTATACACAGCATCTTATCAGCGGGTGCACGGGCCGTGCGTCCCTACATTTCCTCATTTATTGAATTTTGACGCCCTCCTAATCACAATTCTCTGCTATATTGGCCATTATCATATCTGTAACATCCGGCGTAAGCCCGGCGGCGTTGGCGTGTTCGGCAAAACCGGCAACGGCGGTACGTGCGGCTTCAATTAACTTGCGCGCGCCCTTTATATCAAATGATATGGCCAACTCAAGCAAATCTTTTGCAGTCACTGCATGGTCCTTTCCGTTAAGAGTCATGCAATGCCGGTTAACATAAGCAGGAGCCGAAGGATCGATAGTAAAAGTAAAATCGTATGCCGGTGCCACACGCCATCGGCCGGATTGGTCCATTATGAAACTGAAGTTCTTATTGTGGTCATCAACATTGGCGGCCATAAAATTCAGGGCTGTTTGCAAGAATATTTGCTTTATGTCTTCCTGCGGTAAACACATTTTTCGGGCAACATAAAACAAATCCTCGTATGACTCCGACTGCGGATACATGGCGGCAAGTGTCTGGACGTGTAGTTTTTCATTTTCATGACGGTCAAACCTTTGCGTCAGAAAATGTGCGCTCTCTTTATTCTCAAGCAGACGCGACGGCATCATACGCAGACCGGCCTGTTGTGCCATCAGGTAATAAGCATATTCGATACGGGTTGTTGGTAATTCAATATGCTCATCAAACTTGATGAGCATTGGTATAAAACCGGCCAACTTTGTAGCGACCTGGCCCGAGTAACATTCTCCCGATTCCGGATTGATATTTATTAAGGCTTTAGGCCTCCGTCCTCCGGCTGAGGTCCCTACTCTGAAAAGGCTTTCCACTATCAGGTCCGGGCTCAACCGCGCCTTAAACTCCTTGGCTTGCTTTAGCACTACCTGCGCAAGATCCGACAATTGTTCTATTTCAACTTTGAACGATGTCTCCATCCCCGCAGATGTAGCCGGCATAAACTCCAGCGCTCCCATACCTCGGCACCCTATATAGGCCAAACGATCAAGCACCGTGATCTTTTTCATGCTGATATTATGCGCTTTGGCCCATTGACTGAATACCAAATGGCCCCAATGATCCGGCAGGGAGTCGGCTATAAACGAAGGCAGGCCGCCGAACAATCTGTCCTTTTCAGGATAAACAGGCATCTGATTCTGAGCCGCCACGCCATTTATTGATGCCCTTATCGGTGCTATGTCAAGCCCGGTGCGGACAAATTCCCGGTCAAAGTAAAAACAGATCTGACGGTCGCGCCCGGCTCCGGTCTCTACAAGGGTACCTACCTGTTTACCCCACAATAATACATTAATTGATGGTATCATGACGGCGGACTCTTTTGGGTATCAATTTGTTGATTTCTCGTAATGCCATTGGAGATACGGGTAATTCAGGCAACACTTCTGCCATACGCGATTCCATACCTACCTGCCGCAGCAGAGAAATAAAGTTATTCAGTGTAATATTAGGATGCTTCCCCTGTTCAAAACGGCATATCGTCGTATAACTGACCCCGGATTTCTCAGCCAATTCACGTTGGCTCAATCTCGCCGACAGTCGATATTCCTTCATCCTTCGGGCAAGAAGCTGAAGAATATCGTAATTGGATGTATAATCAACATCAGTCATATTTCTATATATGGGTATTTATGTGGCAAATTTACATATAAATATCCATATATGCAAATATAAAACCTTCTCATCTTCCCGGATGCTCATTTCCGGAACGGTTTTCGCATGGAAAGCGTCACATAGCGGCGTTCGGGGCGCGGTGCAACCCTACAATGAAATATTTTTTGTAACTTTGCGGGCGGAATGATTTATCTGGAAAACATCGAACATAAGATTGGCTTCGACACGGTGCGCGGCATGGTGTCGAAGAGTTGCACATCGCCGCTGGGCCGGCTGTTGGTTGACGACATGGCTTTCAGCAGCGACTTTGACACCGTGGAGTGCCTGCTGCAGCAGGTGGCAGAGATGAAGGCTGTGCTGGACGGCGACGAGGGATTCCCCTCAGGGGGCATCCGCGACGTGACGGAGCGCCTAAAATCCATCCGCCCCGAGGGCACGCATCTGACGGCCGCCGAGCTGGTGGACCTGCAGGTGTCGCTGGGCACGATGGCCGCCATAGCCGATTTCTTCGCAGCGCAGCGCAATGACGAGGGCGTCACGTCCTACCCGCGCCTGGACGCGATTGCCGCCGGTCTGCAGGCCTTCCCGGCACTGGCCGCGGCCATCAACCGCACCGTGGACCGCTGGGGAAACATCGCCGACACGGCCTCGACGGAGCTCGCCGCCATCCGCTCGCGTCTGCAATCCATGGCGGGTACCATCAACGCGGCCATGCGGCGCGTCATAGCCGCCGCCGTCCGCGACGGCATTGTTGAGGCCGACGCCGCGCCCACCATGCGCGACGGCCGCCTGGTCCTGCCCGTGTCGCCCATGTACAAGCGGCGCCTGCAGGGCATTGTGCATGACGAGTCGGCCTCGGGCAAGACCGTGTTCATCGAGCCGGCCGAGGTGGTCGAGGCCAACAACCGCATGCGCGAGCTGCAGATTGAGGAGCAACGCGAGGAGCTGCGCATCCTCACGGCGCTGGCCGACATGCTGCGCCCGCATCTGGACACGCTGTTGGAGTCGTTTGACATCCTGGGGCTGTTCGATTTCATCACGGCCAAGGCTCTTTTCGCCATCGACTGCGACGCCACGCTGCCGGCCCTCTCGGCCTGTCCCGAGCTGGAATGGTATCACGCCTGCCACCCGGTGCTTCGCCACAGCCTGGCCCGCCAGGGCAAGGAGGTGGTGCCGCTGGACATCACCCTGACGCCGCAGAACCGCATCCTGGTCATCTCCGGCCCGAACGCCGGCGGCAAGTCGGTGACGCTCAAGACCGTGGCCATAGTCCAGTACATGCTGCAATGCGGCCTGCTGCCCCCGCTGTACGATAACTCGCACACGGGCATTTTCGACGACATATTCATTGACATCGGCGACGACCAGTCAATCGAGGACGACCTGAGCACCTACTCGTCGCACCTGCGCAACATGAAATTCATCCTGAGCCGCGGCGGCGACCGCTCGCTGACGCTCATCGACGAGTTCGGCTCCGGAACCGAGCCCCAGATAGGCGGCGCCATAGCCCAGGCGCTCCTGGCCGAGTTCAACGCCAAGGGCATGTGGGGCGTGGTGACGACGCACTTCCAGAACCTGAAGAAATTCGCCGAGGAGACCCCCGGCCTGATCAACGGCTCGATGCTGTACGACCGTCAGGCCATGCGCCCGCTGTTCACGCTGGCCATCGGTCATCCGGGCAGCTCGTTCGCCATAGAGATAGCCCGCAAGACGGGCATCCCGGAGAGCATCATCAGCGCCGCATCTGAGATAGTCGGTTCCGACTACGTGAACCTGGACAAATACCTGCTGGACATAGCGCGCGACCGCCGCTACTGGGAGAACAAGCGCCGCGACATCCGCGAGAAGGAACGCCGCCTGGAGCAGGTGCTGGAGCGCTATCAGGACGACGCCGAGACCCTGCGCCGCAAGCGCAACGAAATCATAGCCGACGCCCGCGAGGAGGCCCGCCGCATCCTGGAGGGCTCAAACGCGGCCATCGAGCGCACCATACACGACATTCGCCGCTCACAGGCGCAGCGCGAGGAGACCCTCGAGGCCCGCAAACGCCTGGCCGAGCAGCGCAGCCAGCTCCTCGAGTCCAAGACGGACGAGCATCCCCTGACCGCCCGCACGCCCAAGCCCAAGAAGAAACCCAAGGCCGCGCCTGCACCGGCCACAGCCGCCGCCCGACCGCTGCAGCCGGGCGACAACGTGCTGCTGGACGGCGCCGGCACCCCCGGCACCATTGAGGAAATCCGCGGCAAGCAGGCCGTGGTCATCTTCGGGCAACTGCGCACCACCGTCAAGACCGACCGCCTTGTGCCCACGCTGCGCAAGCCCTCGTCCGGAGCCGCGCGGGGCGCATCGTTCATCAGCGCCGCCACCACCGACGACAGCCGCGAGCGCCAGTTGCGCTTCAAGCCCGAAATTGACCTGCGCGGCTTCC
>CANQZK010000071.1 GCA_947628285.1 uncultured Muribaculaceae bacterium | reverse complement strand
TCCCTCATCACAGACACAAATCTGCTCAACGACTGACAGCCCTGCCGTTAACATTTATTTTTAAACAAGCTCTAAAAAGCTGAAAAAACCGACAGTCCCCGGCGTCGCGCCGGGGACTGTCGGTTTTTTTCGGTACAGATTGGTTAAAAAGATTTTGCCTAAACGCCGTATAATCACAGCGTTACAATATCATCTTTTCCGGGGGAGTCGCGCGGACGGGTCAAATTTCTACCCGTCCCGCTCCCCTGATGTTTTTACGGTAATAAAATTAAGGTAATTCGTCCAAAAAGATAATTATGTATTCACTTTGCTTATGACAATGCAAAGGTAAGGACAGAATAGATAAAATGCAATAGAGCGAGGCTTGATTTAATGTTATTTATGATTTATATACAGATTTTCAGAAAAACCAACCATCAGACGACGTTCAACGTCACTGTGAGGCGTGTCAGGTCGTCGGCGCCGGTGCTGAGGTCGAACCGGCCGTGATGGCGCCGCACTATGTCGGCTATCAGCATCAGGCCCAGGCCGCGGTCGGGCTGTTTGGTGGAGAAGAAGGGGGTGAACAGGCGTCCGGCGGCGTCGGGCGAGATGCCCGGGCCGTCGTCCACAATTTCGATGACGCGCCCTGCGGTGCGCAGCACTATCCGGCCGCGGCCCTTGCCACCGGCGATGCTCTCCGCGGCGTTCTTCACCGCGTTGACCACCACGCGCTGCAGCAGCATCTGGTCGGCCATGACGCGGGCGGGCCCCTCGTCGCGGCTCAGGCTCACCTCGATGCCCGCCGGGCACATCTGCCGCACGAAGGGCAACGTCTCGGCCGCCAGGGCGTGGAGGTCGACCGGCTCAAACTTCGGGTCGGGCAACTTGGCCACGTCGGCGTATCCGCGCACGAAATCGCCCAACTTCAGGCAACTGTCGCGGCAACTGTTCAGCGTGGCGGCCACCGCGCGGTCCTGTTCATGGATATCGGCCATGGTCTCCAGCACCGACACCACGCCGCCCAGGGTGTTGTTCACCTCGTGGGCCATGGTGCGGACTATCTTGTGGAAGACATCGGCCTCGGCGCTGACAATCTCGTCGGTCAGGCGCTCCACCAGGTAGAACGGGCGGTAGAAGCCGCGGTCCATGAAGTGCAGGCGGGCGCAGCGCAGCACCTGACCGGAATGGGGGCGGATGGTGACGCGCTCGCCGTCCTTCAGGGCGGCAAGAGCCTCGGTCAGCGCCGGGGATTTGAGCCGTACAAAGGCCGGATTCTCGCTCTCGATAGCGCCGTCGAAGGTGCAGACAGCCACGCCCATGGGTGTCGCCTCGATAAGCTTGGACAGGAAATCCGTCTGCTCCAGATTGCGCAGGCGCTCGGCCTTGAGCGTCTGAATGGCGGAGTTGAACAGGTCGACGATGCGGTCGGCGTCCGGCTGCCCTACCCGGCGCAGGCGCGAGGCGAAGTCCTGACTGCGCAGCAGGTCAAAACCGTTGCTGACCGTGCGCAATGACCGCAACACCGAGTACCATGCCGCCAACAGCGCCAACAGCGCCGTGCCACAGCAGGCGGCGGCCGCCACGGGCTTGTCGAATATCAGTATGAGGACAGCGGCGGCCACCATGCACAGGGCCGCGACAAGGAATGAAAGCAGGCGGGGAATCTTCATAAACCGAGTTTTTCGATGCGACGATAGAGCGACTGGCGCGTCAGGCCCAGCATACGGGCGGCCTCGGCAATGTTGCCGTCGGCGGCACGCAGGGCGCGCTCCACGGCCTTGCGCTCGGCCTGGTCAAGTGTATCGACCTGCCCGGACTCCTCGCTGCGGCGACGGGCCAGCTCTAGGGCGCGGCGGATGCGGTCCATGAAGTCGCGGTTGCTCCAGGGCTTGGTCACGAAGTCAACCGCCCCGTAGCCCATGCCCTCGACCGTCAGCGGCACCGTGGCCCAGGCCGACAGCATGATGACCGGCACATCCGGCGCCAACACGCGGATCTTGCGCAGCAGCTCAATGCCACTGCGGCCCGTGGTGGTCAGGGTCAGATTCATGTCCAGGATGACAAGCTGCAGGCCCTCGGTGCGCACGGCCCGCAGGGCGTCGGCCTCATTCGAGGCCTCGACACACTCGTATCCGGCCCGCGTGAGCATCAGCGCAATGGACATGCGCACGGCACAATCGTCATCTACTATCAAAATCATATCCGCAAATTTACTGCATTTTGACCAATTTTTCAATATCCGCCTCGATATCAGTGCCCGTCTCGTAGTCATGCAGGGTCAGCGAGCGCAGCTGATACCAGTATTTCCAGAACAGATGTAGCTGGCTGATGTACTGGCGGCGCGAGCTGTCCTTGCTCAGGCGCGAATCGTTCAGCTCCAGGGTGGAGAGCATACCTATCATATAGGTCTTGACGTTGGTGTCGTAGCGCTGCGCGGCGATTCCGGCTGCGCGGCGCGCCAATTCCAGGCGCTGCTGCTGATTGTCAAAGCGTTCCACCAGCACGAAGAGCGACTGGTTGAAGTTCATCGTCTCTCGGCGCACCATGCTCTCGGTGACGCGGCGGTTGCTCTCGGCCACCTTTACGCGGCCGCGGCGGCGTCCCCAGTCCACTAACGGAATGGAGAACCCCACGGAGGCCATCTGATTGGAACGCAGGCGCTCATAGGCGCCGCCGAAGGTGGCGTCGGCGCCCGTGTAGCCTAACTGGACAAACAGGTTGATGGCGCGCATATCGCCCTTGGCGCGGGCCACCTCATAGTCGGCGTCGAGCTGCCGGCGCAGCATAGTCTTGACAAACTTGTTGTTGGCCAGGGCGCGGTCCAGCGCGTCGGCATAGACAATATCGGCATGTGGCGCGCCGCCGGGCACATCGGGCACAATCTCCACATCGCCGTCCAGGTCCAGGAAGGCAACGAGCTGGAACATGGCCGAGCGCAGATCCGAGCGCGTGTCCGTGAGGTCCGACTCGGCATCGAGCACGTTCAGTTCCATCTGCAGCAGATCGTTGCGGCTGATTTTGCCCATCTCGCGCTTCTCCTGCGCCACGGTGTAGAGTGCGCGGGCGTTCTCCAGGTTCTGGCGGGCAATCTCGGCGTTCTCGCGGCACATCAGCAGCGTGAAGTAGTAGTCCACGGCCAGGCCGGCCACATCCTCGGTAGCGCTCAGGAAGGCCGCCTTGGCCTCGGCATAGCGCACCGGCTCGATGCGGCGGTCCCAGCGCTGGGTGTTGACCCCGAACAGCGGCTGCGTCAGGGTCACCGCCACGGGGATGGACATGAAGCGGTTGTTCTTGGCGCCGTCCAGCTGGCGCAGGAAGTCGAGCGAGGTGGTCAGGGCCACCTTGCCGCCCGTCAGGGCCACGTTCTGCGTCAGCGTCAGGCTGCCCTTGGCCTGCAGGTTGTTGGTGCGCACAAAGGAGTATTCGCCGCGGTCGTTCATATAGGGCGTGTACTCGCGCGAGTAGGCCGGCGCCGTGGCCTCGAAGGTCAGTTCCGGCAGCTGAGCGGCGCGGAAACTGCGCCATTCCCAGTAGGCTGTGCGGAGCTCGTCGAGCGCGGCAGCCGCGTCGACACTGCGCACGCGGGCCATGGCAATGGCATCGTCCAACGACAGTTCCAGCCGCCGCGTGCCGCCGGCGGTGCTGTCCTCCCCGGCACGGAGCAGCAGGGCGGACAGCATGCACAGCAATACGATAAGGATTTGTTTAAGAACCTGTTTCATTGTTCCTGCAGGGCAAGAGCCGGCTGCACGTGCATGGCCCGCCGGGCGGGGAACCATATGCCGGCCACAATCATTACGGCCAGTGCGGCCACGGTGAACAGCCATACGTAATACCGCATCATATCCGGCATGGCGGGCATGCCCTTTTCCTCCAGGTCAATCCCGGCCACCACCCAGAAGATGACCCCGAGCAGCAGCAGGGCGGGAATGACGAGCAGCAGCAGGCCTTCGGAAATCATGCGCCGCATCAGGTCGCCGTTCGTGGCGCCGTTGACCTTGCGCAGAGCCAGTTCGGAATCGCGTTGCTGGGTGCGGTACCAGAAGGTACCCAGGAAGCCCAGGAACACTGACAGCATCAGGAACAGCACGCAGGCCGAGATATTGCGGAAGGTATCGTTAATTTCGTGCTGGGCATTGTCTCGGCGGTTGTCTATAGTTTGCAAGTCTGTCAGATAAACGTTGCCGAACTCCATATCGGCTGCTTTCAGGCTCTGAATGAAATCCTCCATCCGGCCGTCCTTTACACGTATGGCCACCTGAATTGACCAACGGTAGGGCGCGTCGAGCATGTTCTGCACCACTGTGCCGCTTGCGGCCTCATAGTCGTTGCGGCGGATGTCCTCTATGACGGCCCCGACAGTCTTAAGGCTGGTCGAATCGCCGTAATTCATAGCCCGGCGGCCCAACCACATGGATGCGTCATAGTTATACTCGCCTCTTTCGGCCTGGCTGACAAGAATCTGCCCTTCCTCCAGCATGGCGGCAATCTGTTCAGGCGTCTCGCCGCGTTTGCCCCTGAGCCGGAGGGCCTTGACAAGTTCCGGGGTCATGAAGCGCATATTGGCGCCCATGGTCTGCACTGAATCATCAGCCACGCGGCATTGGAACTCCGTGCCCCAGTAGCTGTAGTTGTAGGGAATTGCATTAATGCCCTCGCCGATGCACTCCACGTAGGGGTTGGAGCGCAGATTGTCCAGCAGGGTCAGGCGGTCCGTGTAGGGGTTGCGAGTCGAGTCGGCATATGGCTTGTAGCCCGTGGCCGTTTCGGGAATAGTAGCCACACGGCCTATATACAGATTCTTCAGTTCCATGCCGCCCGGACGGTTGCGGACATGTAGCATCGAGGCTACGAACAGGAACAGCATGTACAGCACCGCTCCTACAATAAGCAGTTCGAGCATCAGCCACAGATTGCTGCGCCACTCGGCGCACATCTGACGTATAAGTTTGCGTTTCATGACTTTAGAGACGTGATGAGTTGACGGCCTCGGCCGGATGCAGACGCGATGCCTGCCAGGCGGGAACCGAAGCGCTGATAAGGTTGAGAATGAAGCATACACCGAAGGCGGTGACAAGGATACGCCAGTTGAGCAGCAGCGACAGGGCGGGACGCACGGCCTCGCCGGCCGGGCTCACAAACAGACCGTCGTAGAACAGCCCGAACAGCACGCCCAACAGCAGGCCTATGATACCGCCGGCCACGGTCACGATAAGGTTCTCGGCCACAATGTCGGTGATGATGCGGCGGCGTGTGCAGCCGAGGGCACGGCGGATGCCCAGTTCGCTGACACGGCGGCGCAGGCGGCTGTGCAGCATGGTGCTCAGGTTGATGGCGGGCACAATCAGCAGAATGATGTAGATGGTCAGGCGGTCGGTGCGGCCGGCATCAGGGTCGGGCGTGGTGTTGCTGCCCATCCAGCCCTGCGTTATTATTTCCTGCCCGAAGGGAGTGCCGTGATAAACGGCACGCATCTCGTCAGCGGCCATTTCGGCGTCGGCCGCGCTGTAACGGGCCTTCACCTGGCCGGCCAGATCCTCGCCGGTGGTGCCCGGAGCCGCCAACAGCGCCGCAGCGGTACCGCCAAAATTGGGATCTTCTGTACTTGCGGCTTCCAACGGTGCGAAAATATCGCCGCAGCCCATCGACGCCAACAGGGACGTATTGGCCACCACGCCTATCACCTCAAAGTCGTTGTAATCCAGGTCAAAGTGCTGGCCCACCGGGTTCTCCGATCCGAACAGGCGCCTGGCCGTTTCCTCGCTCACCACAGCCAGGGAGCGGTGGGCCGATACCTCCTCCGGCGTATAATAGCGCCCTGCCAGCAGCTTGTGGTCGAAAACGCGCCAGAAGGCATTGTCCGTATAGCGCACCTTGGCGCTGAACAGCACATCAGTCAGGCCCTTGACGTTCTTGTCCTCAAGGTCGTTGTAAAAGAATGATGTCTCCTCCACGCCTTCCAGGCCGCCGTAGAGCTGCTGTGCGCGTGGCAGCGACATGCCGCCGGACCGCGACTGGTTGCCGTCCATCGACTCCTGGTGGAAATACAAGCCGTAATAGATGCGGCCGCGGTTGGATTCCGGCGCGAAGGGTATGGTCTTGACCTCTTGCATCATCATGACCGTCATGATCAGGAAGATGGACAGCGCCGTGCCTATGAGCGTCACCAGGCCGCTAACCGGCTGGGTGCGCATGTCGTACAGTATCTGTAACAGTTTCTGTTTCATGACTCAGGAAATTATGCGTCCGTCAAAGAAGCGAATGGTGCGGTCGGTATCCTCGGCATGGGCCTCGTTGTGTGTCACCATCACGATGGTTATGCCGTCGCGGCGGTTCAGCTCGTGCAGCAGGGCCATCACCTCGGCACCCATCTTGGAGTCGAGGTTGCCCGTGGGTTCATCGGCCAGGATTATTGACGGTTTGCCCACAATGGCGCGGGCTATGGCCACGCGCTGGCACTGGCCGCCGCTGAGCTGGCCCGGCATGTGTTTGCGGCGATGCGAGATACCCAGGCGCTCCAGCACTTCGTCCACGGCCCGGCGGCGCTCGGCTCCGCTCATGCCGGAACGGTAATCAAGCGGCAGCTCCACGTTATCGGCCACCGTCAGCGACGGTATGAGGTGGAAACTCTGAAACACAAAGCCCAAGTTGGCGTTGCGGAAATGCGAGAGCGTATTGTCGTTCATGCCGCCGCACTCACGGCCCATCAGGCTCACGGTGCCGGCGGTGGGGCGGTCCAGCAGACCTATGATGTTGAGCAACGTCGACTTGCCGCAGCCCGACGGGCCCATGATGCTGACAAATTCGCCCTGCTCTATGCTCAGATTGACATTCTCCAGTGCCGTTGTCTCGATTTCCTTGGTGCGGTACACCTTTTCAATACCGCTCAATGTGATAATAGACATAGTTGAGTAATTTTTAATGCTTAATGCATAATGCATAATTCATAATGCACAATGCATATTTTTTAACTTTCAATTTTTAATTTTCAATTTCTTATTCGATGCGTAGTCGCTCATGTCGCCGATGGCCACGTACTCGCCGGCGGTGATGCCGCGCTCCACCTCGACCCACTCGGCATTGCTGTCGCCCAGGCGCACGTCGCGGCGCTCCAGCCGGCCGTCGCCGCGGCCCACAAACATCTTATAGTCGCCGCGGCCCTTGTAGTAGCTTCCGATGGGGATGCGCACCACATTGTCCTTATAGCCGCAGTTGACATAAAGCTGCACGCGCAGGCCCGGACGCAGGCGGGAGTTCGAAGCATCGTCAAGCGCCACCGTGAAGGGCACCGAGCCCGATGTGGACTGCGGTTCGATGCCCGTGACCGTTCCGCCAAGATCCAGCGCGCCGGTCCGCACCGACACGCGGGCGCCCGGCGTGATGCGGTAGCTGCTGCCCTCGGGCACCTCGGCCACCACCTTGAAGCTGCTCAGGTCGCTCAGCACGGCCATTTTCTGACCCTGCGCCACTGTGGAGCCGATGCTGTTGTTCAGGTAGGTCAGCACGCCGTCGCGCGGGGCCGGGACACGCCCCTGCTCCAGGGTCTGCTCCATCAGCCGCAGGTCGCGCAGGCTGTTGCCGGCCTCAAGGTCGGCGGCCTGCTCAAGCGAGGCCAGACGCACCCGCTCGTTGGCCAGGCGCTGGCGCAGGCCTTCAAGTTGCAGCCGGCCCGTGCGCCAGGCAGTCTCGGCCTGCCGCACACGGTCGCCCGTTCCGGAACCCAGGCTGTCCAGGCGGCGCTCATTGTCCACCTCGATGGCCAGGCGGCGCACCTCCAGCTCCTTAATATTTATCTGAGTCTGCATGTCGGCCAGGTCCGAGCGGTTGGCCAGGCGTCGCTGCTCGGCCGCCGCCGCCTTGATGAGGTAGGTATCGTGCATACTGCGGCAACGCGCGTCGGCCTCCTGAAGGTCCAGCTCCAGCAGCGGCGTACCCGCCTTAACCGTATCGCCCGGCGCCGCATATACAGCCATGATGCGACTGTTCAGCGGCGAAATCAGAATCTCCTCATACTGCGGCGCAATGCGGCCCGATGCCGCCACCGCCGTTTCAAGCGGTCCGTTGGCCGCCTGCACCTGCCGGGCACGCTCGGCCGTCACAGTAGAATCCATCCAGACCGCCAGACCCCATATGGCCGCGCCCACCGGCACTGCCAGCCGGGCGCCGATGCGCGCCCAACGCCCCAGGCGTTCGCGCCGCAACTGTCCTTTGTCAATTTCTCTATCCATGCCACAAAATTGCAAAAAATCCGTCCTGCCGTCAACCCCCACTGATTATCAACCTCTTACCCCACCCATCCCGTCCATTTTCGGACAACCACCGGCCATAAGGCCCATAGGCCCCATAAGCCCTATAACTACGAAAGACAATCTATTAGGCAGATTTTATTCCTAAACCTTTGTCAGCTATTGATATTTGTTTATCTTTGCAATTATCATCAACATTCATCAAGTTGATTCCGCTAACCGTTACACCACTCATCAGATGTTAACCCCGGACGAATTAAAAGCGCTCCTTTCCGATATAGAAAGCGACCGCATAGAACGTACAATCTCAACAAATAATACTGATAAATTCGGTCAGGCAATCTGTGCTTTTGCTAATGATCTTCCCAACCATCATCTGCCCGGCTACCTTATAATAGGCGCAGATGACAAAACCGGTGAAATAAGAGGCACAGTCAAAATAACCGACCAACTTTTACAGAACCTGGGAGGTATAAAAACAGACGGGAAATTACAGCCACAAGTAAGCATGACGGTTGAGAAAGCTTCTCTCCCGGAAGGCGATGTCGCGGTTGTAACAGTACAGCCATGTCAATTCACACCCGTAAGATATGAGGGACGTATCTGGGTCCGCACCGGTCCGAGAAAATGCATCGCAAGCGAAGCTGATGAAAAATTGCTTCTCGAAAAACGGACAAGCCGCATGCTGACATTCGATGCGCTACCCTGTTTCGATGCGTCCTTAGATGATATAGATGTAGCTTCTTTCCGACAAATATATCTTCCCAAAGCATTTCCTGATGACGTGCTACGCTCCGATACACGTACCATAGAGCAACAAATGCAAGCGCTTGGGTATTTTAATGTAAGATACGGCTGTCCTACTTATGCCGGAATCATAATGTTAGGTAAACGCCCGGAACAATTTCTACCCGGAAGCTATGTTCAATCTGTTCGTTTCGGCGGTCTTGACCGTGGCTGTGAAATTCAAAGAGAATACAAATTTGAAGGAAACCTTGTTAAGATCTTATCTCAGCTTGATACTTTTGTCGATGCCACGATAACTAATCGGCGCCCTATCCCAGTATCAGCTTTGCGTGAGGAAATGGTCGTTGACTATCCGCACTGGGCCACACGCGAACTTCTGATGAATGCCATATGCCATAGGGACTACGAAGGGAATGGTCCTGTACAGTTCTATCAGTATGACGATAGAATCGAAATAATGAATCCCGGCGGCCTTTACGGAAAAGCGACACCGGAAAATTTCCCATACGTAAATGATTATCGTAATGGCGTCGTTGCCGAAGGCATGAAAGTCCTCGGTTTTGTTAACCGGTATAGCCGAGGCGTTCAGGCGGTACAGGATGAACTGAGGAACAACGGTAACGGTGAAGCAGATTTCTTGCTGCATCTTGGTACGGCTTTCCTCGTAGTAGAAAAGATAGCGAAGAAAGAACCGAAGAAAGAACCGAAGAAAGAACCGAAGAAAGAACCGAAGAAAGGACCAAAGAAAGAAACGAAGAAAGAACCGAAGAAAGAACCAAAGAAAGAACCGAAGAAAGAATCAAAAAAAGAAACCAAGGAAGAACTGAAGAAAGAACTTAAAGATGTACTGAACCTGATGAGAGAAAATCCACATATAACATATGTTAAGCTCATGGAAGTCCTTAATATAAAGGCAAGTGCCATCTACGAGCGTATCAAAAAACTGAAAAGCATGGGCAAGCTCAAACGTAGCGGAGGTCGTTCTTCAGGAGTCTGGATAATAATAGACTAATTATGAAAATTCCCTCATTCCGGCACTGTCGGGTGAAAAAATGACGGATTTATGGTCTTTTATTGAGAATAGTTTAATATATTTGCAGACCAAATCTATACCTAATATAACAACAGGTTAATCATGTTACAAAACACCAAGGTAACTGTGCTCGACAAGGTCGTGGTCCGCTTCTCCGGCGACTCCGGCGACGGCATGCAGCTGGCGGGCAACATTTTTACCAATGTATCGGCCGGCGTGGGCAATCAGGTTTCCACATTCCCCGATTATCCGGCTGAAATCCGCGCTCCTCAGGGCTCGCTGGGTGGCGTTTCGGGCTTCCAGGTTAGTGTAGGTCGCGGCGTTCATACGCCCGGCGACCAGTGCGACGTGCTCATTGCCATGAACGCCGCCGCGCTCAAACAGAATCACAAGTTCGTCAAGACGGGCGGTGTGATCATCGTGGACAGCGACTCCTTCAAGGAGGCTGATCTGCGCAAGGCGCTCTACACCACCAATGAGCCGTACAAGGAACTGGGTATCACCGCCCAGATAGTGGAGGTGCCCGTCACCACAATGACCAAGGCCGCCCTGGAAGGCACCGGTCTGGACGCCAAGAGCGTGCTGAAGTGCCGCAACATCTTCGCCCTGGGCCTGGTTTGCTGGCTGTTCGACCGCGACATCGAGAGCGCTCTGCGCCACATCCAGAAGAAATTCGCCAAGAAACCCGCCATATTCGAGGCCAACGCCCGCGTGCTGCGCGGCGGCTACGACTACGGCGCCAACATACACGCATCGGTGTCGACCTACCGCATCGAGAGCGACAGTCCCAAACCGGGCATCTACACCGACATCAACGGCAACACCGCCACCGCATGGGGCCTCATCATGGCCTCCGAGAAGTGCGGACGTCCTCTGTTCTTAGGCTCCTACCCCATCACCCCGGCCACCGACATCCTGCATGAGCTGGCCAAGCGCAAGGACTTAGGTGTCAAGGCCGTGCAGATGGAGGACGAGATAGCCGGCGTATGCTCGGCCATCGGCGCTTCCTTTGCCGGCAACCTGGCCGTGACATCGACCTCCGGCCCCGGCCTGGCGCTGAAGAGCGAGGGCATCGGCCTGGCCGTGATGGCCGAGCTGCCCCTGGTGGTAATAGACGTGCAGCGCGGCGGTCCCTCAACCGGACTGCCCACCAAGACTGAACAGACCGACCTCATGCAGGCCCTGTACGGCCGCAACGGCGAGTCGCCCGTGGCAGTCGTGGCAGCCGCCACTCCCACCGACTGCTTCACCATGGCATTCGAGGCCGCCCGCATAGCCGTAGAGCACATGACCCCCGTCATCCTGCTGACGGACGCCTTCATCGGCAACGGCTCCAGCGCATGGCGCATACCCGATGCCGACGAATACCCCGCCATCCGCACCCACACCGTCACCCCCGAAATGGTGGCATCGTATTCTTCCCCAATTTTATCGGCCATGTAGGCTACGATGTAGAGGGCGTCTACGTCCCGCTCCGCTTCCTGCGCATTCCGCTCACAGGCGGAGGAGCGCGCCGCGGCCTCGGAGACAAAGTCCTTAAAATCCTTCTTCGCCTTCTCTTCATCGCAAAGCGCCACTTTTATGATGCGGTGGATGCAGAGATCGGGGTAGCGGCGGATGGGCGAGGTGAAGTGG
>CANQZK010000070.1 GCA_947628285.1 uncultured Muribaculaceae bacterium | reverse complement strand
CCTCATCACAGACACAAATCTGCTCAACGACTGACAGCCCTGCCGTTAACATTTATTTTTAAACAAGCTCTAAGTATAAAGCATCTGACGCATGAAACGACTGTACATTCTGAGCTTGCTGCTCGTGAGCCTCATACCAGTGCGTATGTCGGCCCAGTATTATGAGATTGCCACGCAACTGCCGCAACTTATATCGCCGGCCCTGTCCGGCTCGTTCAACTACAAGGGCTACGTCGAGCTGGCCGGTCTGGCCGGCCTGGGACATAACCGCGCCAACGATATAGGTATATCCACGTCGCAAGGCTTCCGCTATGCCTCATGGTTCTTCATGGGCGTGGGCACGGGCGTGGACGTGATGATGGCGCAGCAGCCTGAGGGCTGGCTCCCCTCGCCGGATTTCGACTACATGTACCGTCGCTCGTCCAAGACCAAGGTCATGATTCCGGTATTTACAGATTTCCGCTTCAACATCGGCCCGGAGAGCGGCACATCCATGTTCGTCGACCTGAAATTAGGTGCGGCGTGGCTGCTTGGCAACGACGACCTGCGCATGGCCGACGGGTTCATGACCAACACCACGCAGTTCTTCTTCCGTCCCACCGTAGGTGTGCGCATCCCCGTATCGGCAACGTCGCCCCGACAGGCTGTCAACGTAGGCGTCACCTACCAGTTGCTGACATCGAACAACAATTATTACTGGCGGTCGAACTCCCTGACGCTCAACAATCTGGGTGTCAGCATTGCGTACGAGTGGTAACGGCCTGAGCCAGTTGGTTCAGCGCCTCGTCATCGGCGGGATGCAGCCGGCTGTGGATTGTCACGGTCGGCCCGACTATCTCCATATCCGGCATCTCGGCCAGCATGGCCGACATCTGACGGGCGGCCACGGGCGCCCATGAGCCGTTCTCGACCAGGCCCACGCAACGGCCGCGGAAGTTCTTCATCTTCAGGTGGTGCAGGAAATTGTACATAGCCGGGAAGAGCGCCGCATCATAGGTCACCGAGCACAGCACCATGGCGCTGAGGCGGAAAGCCTGGGCCACGGCGTATGACACATCGTGGCGGCAGAGGTCGAACACCACTACCTCGCCGGCACCGGCGGTCTGCAGCAGGTCGGCCAGCCGGCGGGCAGCCCGCGCCGTACCGCCGTAGACGGATGCGTAAGCCACCAACACGCCCGGGGTCTCGGGCTCATAGCCGCTCCATTTGTCGTATTTCATCCAGTAGTGATTCAGGTCGCCGGTCAGCACGGGGCCGTGCAGCGGAGCTATGACGCTGAAGGGCACGCCGGTGAGCTTCTTCATCACAGCGCGCACCTGGGGTCCGTATTTGCCCACGATGTTGCAATAATAGCGGCGCGCCTCGGTGTCCCACTCGTCGGCGGGCGCGGTTGACATGGCGAAGGTACCGAACGCGTCGGCCGAGAACAGCACACCGTCGGACGGATGCAGTGTCATCATCACCTCAGGCCAGTGTACCATCGGGGCCGTGAAGAACTTCAGTTCGTCGCGCCCCAGGCAGAGCGTATCGCCGTCGCAAACGGCCATGCCGCGGGCCTCGAAATCTATGCCGTCAAAGAAATTGCCAAGCATGGTCAGCGCCTTGGCCGTAGCCACGACCTTGAGGCCGGGATAACGCTCCAACAGGGCCGCGATGCTGCCCGAATGGTCCGGCTCGACATGCTGCACAATGAGGTACTGCGTCCGGCGGTCGCCCAGGGCCATGGTGACGTTCTCCAGCCAGTCGGACTTGCGGCGGACATCCACCGCATCGACAATGGCTATCTTCTCATCCTCAATCAGATAAGAGTTGTATGAAACACCTGCAGGCACGGGGTACTGTGCCTCGAACAGATCGAGATTGTCATCATCTGTCCCTATAAATTTTATTGATTTTGATACTGCAAACATAGTACGGGTACAATTATCGGTGCAAATATACATAAATCGGACCGTTCGGGCAAAAAAATGCCGGTCTGTCGGTTTCACAAACAACAGACCGGCATTTATACCTAACCAATCATTTTTTACCTGAAATATGTACTTTTACGATGCAAAATTACGCCTCCCCTGCGTGCCCTGCAACGCAATATGTCACTAATTTGAAACAATATAAACAGTATATCCGGGTACATATCTGTAAATCAAGCAATAAAAATATTCGTTTAGGATACAAAATATAAAAATAATTCAATATCTTTGCAACCACAAACACATAACTTACCATGAAAATACCGACCCTGCCAGCCCTGCTGTTCGCCCTCCTTGCCGCCTGCCAGGCCGCATACGGCTACAATCCGCAGCTTGAAGCGGCCTTCGACAACCTGGATATAGCCCTGCAACGCCATAGCGAGCTGACCGACAGCCGTCTGCAGCAAATCGACTCGCTCAAGGCCGCCGCAGGCAACAATCTGTCCGCCCCGACACGTCTGCAAATCGCCCGCGCGTACACGCATCTAGATGTGGACTCGGCCATGGAATACCTCTACGACATCGTCAGCCGCCCGGCGGAGGTCGACTCGGCCACCCTGTTCACGGCCGACATGGAATTCGCCCGCCAATCGGCCAAAATCCAGCAATACAGCGATGCCTTCACCTATCTGAACCGCCATGCCGGGCGCACCCTGACGCCCGATGAGCGCATCTCGTTCTTAATAACGCGGTCTAAAATCCTGACCGACTACTACAACAACTGCCATCTGGAGAACAAGCGCGAGCTCATACGTCACGCTGCCATTGACAACCTCGATTCGCTAATTAAAGTCCTGCCGCCTGACGGATTCGGACTGCCATTCAGCCGCGCCAAGCATTATCTGCTTGATGGCGACAGTGTTATGGCCGAAGGTGAATTGCTCGAGATAATCGACCACATCACGCCCGCGGATACCCTCTACTCCCGCACGCACAAACTGTTAGCTGACATCTACCGCAACCGCCCCGACAAGCGCGAGCAGTACCTCTACTCGCTGGCCCTGGCCGCCATATCAGATGCCGAGGCGGGAAATCACGAGGCCTATGCCTTGCAGCAACTCGGAGCCGAGCTATACACCCACAACGACTTTGACCGCGCGTACACCTACCTGTCGCAGGCGTCGGAATTGCTGCGCAGGGTGTCGGTCCAGTCGCAGCTCAACAACAAATCCGCCCCGCTCAACATCCTGCTACGCACCATGCATGAGCACGACCACTCGCGCCAGGCCGCATATCTGGCCGTGATGATCCTGCTGCTCATCGCCACGCTGATTTTCATATACTCAACGGTGAGAATGCGCCGCGCATCGCACATGCAGCACGTCCAGGCCGAAGCGCTGGAAAACCAGTTAGCCGAGAAGGACCGCTTTGTGGGTCAACTACTTAACCTCTGTGCCCACTATCTTGACGATTTCGACGAGTTCAACAAACTTGCCGTCCGCAAAATCAAGACCGGCCAGGTGCATGACCTGTATGAGATGATTGAATCCGGCAAGGCTGCCCGCGACCGCACCGAGCGCTTTGCCCGGGTATTCGACGCCGCAGCGCTGAAGATATTCCCCGACCTCACAGCCCGTGTCAACACCCTTCTGCAACCCGACAAGCAGCTCGAACAGCCGGCGCCGGACACGCTGACCCCCGAACTGCGCATACTGGTGTTCTTGCGCATCGGCGTCACGGACAGCCCGCGGATATCCAAGTTTCTGGGCCTGTCGCTCAACACCGTCTACACCTACCGCAACCGCCTCAAGGGCCGGGCCCGGGTACGCGAGACATTCGAGACCGACATCCTGCACATTTAGGCCGGGACGCGGTGAGCCGTTGATGATATTTTACCCGTTTGGTACTGAATTATACCTTATATAATTGCAAAGTCGCGCCCGCATGTCTTTGCTGTTAATCTGATAGTTACAGCTTATAAGAGTTCGAAATTATTTATATCGGATTTAAATTCTATGGACAATCGGCACTGGCGTTCATAACTTTGCGATGTAAATAATATTTCAGGTCTAAGATCAAAAGTTATTATTTCAGATTAATACGTAAAGACATACAAGGGATTTTAAAATGGTTTAAGGTATTTAGTGTTAGTTCAATGAAATAGCCGAATCGCGAGGTTCGGCTTTTTTTCGTACCCTTTTCCGAGTGTCGCAGCGCCGCTTATTATATAATATTTGTGTATGCGGTGAAATTTGGTTAACTTTGCGGGCAAATAAAGGATAACATCCATGGATAAATTCAAACAATGGCTCAGGAACCCGCAGGTATGGGGCTTCGGGCTGTCAATGGCGATAATGGCCGTCATAGCGGTCGCCTTTTTCTTCCCCGACAATTTTGAAGGCCACTCCCTGCAGCAGGCCGACATCCGTCAAGGCGCCGCCAACGGACATGAAGCGCAGGAATACTATCAGCAGACCGGCGAACACGCTCTGTGGACAAACTCGCTGTTCGGCGGCATGCCCACGTTCCAGATTTCTCCCACCTACCCTTCCAACTCGCTGTTCAACTGGCTTGATACCGTCTACGGTCTGGGATTGCCCGCGCCATCCAACCTGCTGTTCATGATGATGTTCGGGTTCTTCATCCTGCTCATTGTCATGCGCATGCGCTGGTACTATGCGCTCATCGGCGCCGTGGCCTGGGGCTTCTCGTCCTACTTCATAATCATCATAGGCGCGGGCCACATATGGAAGTTCGTGGCCCTGAGCTACATACCGCCCACCATAGCCGGTCTGGTACTGGCCTACCGCGGGCGTTACGTGGGCGGCGCTGCCATGACGGCCCTGTTTGCCATGATGCAGCTCAACGCCAACCATCCGCAGATGTCATATTACTTTGCCTTCGTGATGGTTGCGCTGGTCATTGCCTGGCTGGTGGAGGCCGTCCGTCAGCATCAGGTGCGCCGCTGGCTCATAGCCTCAACCGTGACTCTTGGCGCCGGTGCGCTGGCCGTCGGTGCCAACCTGCCCTCGCTCTACAACACCTATGAATACGCCAAGGAGACCAAGCGCTCGCAGAGCGAGCTGACGCCGCTGCCGTCATCGGGCGCCGACGCGGCTCAACCCGCCGAGCGTCCCACCGGCGGCATGCCCAAAAGCGACATCGTGGGCTGGAGCTATGGCCAGGCCGAGACATTCACCCTGCTGGTGCCCGACCTCAAGGGCGGCGCCACCGCCCGTCCCGAAGGCGGCCGCATGAACTATATGTCGCTCGACCGTCTGGACGGCGCCTCGCAGTACGCCGACGTTCCCCTGCTGCCCTATATGTCGCAGTATTTCAACGACTCCGAGGGCACCAACGGTCCTGTCTACGTGGGCGCCATTATATGCCTGCTGTTCATCTTCGGCTGCATAGTGGTGCGCGGACCCGTCAAATGGGCCCTGCTCATCGTCACCGTCCTGTCCATCCTGTTGGCATGGGGCCGCAACTTCGAGGCGCTGACCGACCTGATGATATACAACTTCCCGCTGTACAACAAGTTCCGCGCCGTGGAGAGTATCCTGGTCATCGCCGAATTCACCATGCCGCTGATGGCCATCCTGGGCCTGCACAAGCTGTTCACGGAACCTGACGCGCTGACGCGCTTCCGCACGCCGTTCTATGTTTCGGCCGGCATCTGCGGCCTCATCTGCCTTTTGGCTATCGCGGCACCCGGAATCTTCGGCCCGGCCATAACGTCGACCGACTATGCCCAGTCCGAAAACATCGTGGCCCAGGTGACACAGATGGGCCGGAGCTACGGCTACAGCCCCGCCGAATCGGCCGCTATGGCCTACCAGTACTCGCTGGACAACCCGGCCAACGCCTCGGCCATCACCGACCTGCGCTACGGTATGGTCCGCTCCGACGGTTGGCGAAGCCTGATTTTCATAGCCCTGGCCGCAGCGTTCATATTCCTGTACATGGCCAAGCCCGGCCAACGCCGCGTGGCTCTGGCCGGTATAGGCATACTGATTTTTGCGGACCTCTACGGGGTGGACAAGCGCTATGTCAGCACCGACAGCTTTGTCAAGACGCCCGGACAGACGGTCATGTTCACGCCCGACCAGATTGACAACAGCATCTTAGCTGCCGGCGCCGGCTCGGTCTACCGCGTCATGGACATCCCCGGCTTCACTGCGCCTGACCGCTCATACTTCCACCACATGATAGGCGGATACCACGCCGCCAAGCTCAACCGCTACGAGGACCTGATACAGCGCCGCCTCACCCCGGCACTTGCGGCCGGCTACGAGCCCTGGCTGCGCGATTCGGCCGCCGTCAACACCCTGCCGGCCGACCAGCGTGATATGGCCGCGCGCCTGTTGGCGTCCTACCGCGTGCTGGACATGCTCAACGCCCGCTACATCATCACCCCCGGCAGCGACGGCAAGCCCGTGCTGCTTGAGAACACCCACGCCATGGGCAACGCATGGCTGGTGGACAGTCTGGACTATGTGGACGGCGCCGACGCTGAAATGGCCGCCACGGGCAGCTTCGATCCCGCCGTCAAGGCCGTGGCCGACAGCAAGTTCCGCCCCGTGCTCGGCTCCGTATCCGGTACCCTTGTGCCCGGCGACACCATAGCCCTGACCGACTACAAGCCCAACCGTCTCACCTACGAGGCCACCACGCGCAACGGCGCCCTGGGCGTATTCTCGGAGGTATGGTTCCCCTGGGGCTGGAAGGCCACCATCGACGGCCAACCCGCCGCGCTGGGCCGCGTAAACTACCTGCTGCGCGCCCTGACCCTGCCCCCCGGCCGCCACGAGATTGTCATGACGTTCGACCCCGACTCGCTGCACTACACCGCCTCGGTGGCCTACGCCTGCGTGACCTTGATCTATCTGCTCATCATGTTAGCGCTGTTCGACGCCTACCGCCGCCAATGGGCCTGATTGACAAATACAAACGCTGGCGGCACGGACGCGGCTACGGCATCCACTCGCCCTACGCTTACGAGATGGTGCGCGAGGTGCTCAACCCGCCGCGCATCTACGCCTACTACGCCTACCACGAGATAGGCCGCCTGCGCTCACTCTACGCCCCGGACATGCCGCTGCGCGAGCTGTTCCTGATTTTCCGCGTGGTCAACCGCTTCAAGCCCCGGTCGGTCACAATCGACTCGCCCGACGCCTCGCGCATGATGCGCGTGATAGTCAATCTGGCTGCCCCCGATGCCTCCATCACGGCCCGAGGCGGCCACATGTTCCTGAGCACCGCCCGGCACACCGACGCCGCGCCCGCGCCGGACACCATGATGGCCTACTTCAGCCACAGCTCCAACCCGGCCTTCCGCCAGTTGGCCGACGCCCGCCCCTACGGCCACGTATACGCCAACCCCGTCCGCGGCATCATGGCGCGTCTGCCCTTCCTGCCCCGCCAATCATTTGAAATAGATTTCTAAACATATTAAAAATGGAACTGACATCGCTCACTGCCATCTCGCCCGTCGACGGGCGCTACCGCTCCAAATGCGAGCGTCTTGACGAGTACTTCTCGGAATTCGGCCTCATCCGCTACCGCGTAAAGGTCGAAATCGAGTATTTCATCGCCCTGACCCGGATACCCCTGCCCGCACTGGCCGATTTCCCCGCCGACGTCGTGGAAAGCCTCAAGGACATCTACCGCCGGTTCACACTCGACGACGCAGCACGCATCAAGACCATCGAAGCCACCACCAACCACGACGTCAAAGCCGTGGAATACTTCCTCAAGGAGGAGTTTGACCGCCTCGGGCTGGAACGCTACAAGGAATTCATCCACTTCGGCCTGACCTCCCAGGACATCAACAACACATCCGTGCCCATGTCGGTGCGCGACGCCCTCCACGACGAATACCTGCCCCGCCTGGAGCAGCTCATCAGCCGCCTGGAGACGCTGGCCGACGAGTGGACCGACATCCCCATGCTGGCCAAGACCCATGGCCAGCCCGCATCGCCCACACGTCTGGGCAAGGAAATCCGCGTGTTCGCCTACCGTCTGCGCCGCCAGGCCGAAATCCTGCGCGCCACGCCCATCTCGGGCAAATTCGGCGGCGCCACGGGCAACTTCAACGCTCACCGCCACGCCTACCCCGACTATAACTGGCCCGAATTCGGCGCCCGCTTCCTCCGCGACAGCCTGGGCATTGAACGCGAGGAGTACACCACACAGATATCCAACTACGACAACATGGCCGCCCTGTTCGACGCCCTGTGCCGCATCAACACCATAGTCCTGGACCTGGACCGCGACATGTGGATGTACATCTCCATGAACTATTTCAAGCAGAAAATCAAGGCCGGCGAGGTCGGCTCCTCGGCAATGCCCCACAAGGTCAACCCCATCGACTATGAGAACTCGGAGGGCAACCTGGGCATAGCCAACGCCATATTCGGCCATCTGGCCCGCAAACTGCCCGTATCGCGTCTGCAGCGCGACCTGACCGACTCCACCGTACTGCGCAACATCGGCGTGCCTCTGGCCCACACGCTCATCGCCTTCGCTTCAACCATGAAGGGCCTGGACAAGGTGCTGCTGAACCGTCCCGCCATCGACGCCGACCTGCAGGCCGCATGGGCCGTCGTGGCCGAGGGCATCCAGACCATCCTGCGCCGCGAAGGCTACCCCCACCCCTACGAGACGCTCAAGCAGCTCACACGCACCAACACGGCCATAACCGAACAGAGCATTGCCGAATTTATCGACACGCTCGCTGTCAGCGATGCCGTGAAAGCCGAGCTTCACGCCATCACACCCATGACCTACACAGGATTCTAATCCTGTTCGGTCAGCGAATAATTCAGGAAATCAACCAACGGCTTGGCCGGGCGCATCAGCTCGGCCAAACGTTCGGGCCAGTCCGGCAAGTCAAAGAAATCGTCGGACACCGAATGCTCGCGTCCGTAATGCAGCAGGCGCAGATACTCTATGCACTCATGGTCAGTCGGCCAGCCCTTGGGCGCCGTCTTGAGCTTGCGGCCCCACCACTCGGTGCCGTACACCTCCACCATGGCGGGGGCGTTGACAATTGACAGGAATTCGTCGTAATTATCGACTATATCGCGCCGGATGCGACGCAACTGTGCGGCATCAGGCTGCCACAGACCCGCATAAACGCCGGATTCGCCGGGTAAAGCGCTCAGCTGGACGTACCAGCCGGCATAGTGTGCCCGCGGCGCTCCCACGGGATTGAATTCGGCCGAGAAATGCGTCTTGTAAGGCGTCTTATCCTCGCGGAAACGTGTGTCGCGGTATATGCGGTATGAGCAGGCCTTGGCATCGGCGCGTGCGGCCGACGGCTCCCATGCGCTCATGGCGGCGAACATGCGGTCCAGATATCCGTACCACAGCGTCCGCGCATGCTCGTACTCATCCTTATGCGCCTGAAACCAGGGCCGGTCGTTGTTGGCCGCCAGCCGGCGCAGAAAATCTAAAATTTGACTCATTTGATTTCCTCCCAGACGGCGTCCTCCACCTGAGATTCGGTGCGGAACTTGGTTTTGCCGCCCCCGGCAGAGTCTGAGAAGGCGGTCGTGGTTTCAGTGTGGATTTCTTCAAAGAATACGTATTCGCCCACCGAGGGGTCTATTTTCTTCTTGCGGCGAGGCGGACGCTGTGGTCCGCGGCGCTCCTGACGACCGGCACCGCCGGCAGCGGACGAAGCGTCACGGCCGGCGCCGGCAAAGGCATCGGCCATCTGCTGCTGCGCACGGCGCCATTGGCGCTGCAGCGTCCATACACGGATGCCGATGCGCACAAGCGGTATTACAATGAAAAATATAAATAGAAGTAGAAGGAATGTTCCCATTTTGGACGGAGAAAGATGTGTGAGTTGCGGTATGTAGTAGAACGCGTACGGCAGGGCCCTTGTTTACGGGTGCGGCCCGGAAATCAGGCTGTCTGTTTGCGGCCCAGCGCGGAGATGAGCAGGTATAGCACTATGGCCCACACCAGCCCGGATATGCCCCAGACAATCACGAAGGCAGCCGAGGCGATGAGCAGCACGTAGCGGCGGAAATTCTCACGCCAGTCAAACGAGCTGAATTTGAGCGAGAACATGGGCATGTCGCACACCATCAGCAGCGACACGGCCACAATGAGCACGGCCATGACCCAGCCGCCGGGGTAGATGTAGCGGTCAATCCAGCCGCACATGCCTATCCAAAAAATGGCGTTGGCCGGGATGGGCAGGCCGCGGAAGGACGTGGTCTGGCGCTCGTCGCAATCGAATTTGGCCAGGCGCACGGCGCCCATGGCGGGTATGAACAGGGCTGTGTAGGCAAGCCACGCGGGGCCGGCCTGGGCCGACATTACATTGAACATGAGCATACCCGGCGCCACGCCGAAGCTGATCAGATCGCTGAGTGAGTCCAGCTCCTTGCCCACGGGCGAGTATGCGTGCAGCAGACGGGCCGAAGCGCCGTCGCAGAAGTCAAAGAAGGCCGCCAGCCCAATGAAGAACCAGCTCCATTGCACGCCGGTCAGCGCACCGACAGACTCGCCGCCGCGGAAAGCCATGCATATGGCCATGCAGCCCGAAAGCAGGTTGCAGAGCGTGAGCATGTCGGGAATGTATTTTGTAACCTTTTTCATCGGTTTGACATCTCAGAGGGTTGTGGTTCGGCGTCGGGGTGCAGACGACCCACCAGCGTTATGCCGCCGATTACGTTGTCGCCTATGGAGACGAAAGTCTCGGTGCCCAGCGGCAGGTAGAGGTCCACGCGAGAGCCGAATTTGATGAAGCCCATATGGTCCTCGATGCGCGCCTCGACGCCCTTCTCGGCGTAGGTGACGATGCGGCGGGCCACAGCTCCGGCAATCTGCCGCGCCAGCACCAACTGGCCGGCGGGAGTGCGCATCACTATGGTAGAGCGCTCGTTCTCGACGCTTGATTTGGGCAGATAGGCGGCCATGAAGCGGCCTGCATGGTGCGTGGAGTAGATTACCTCGCCGTCCACCGGAAACCAGTTGGCATGAACATTGAAAATGCTCATGAACACAGACAGTTGCAGGCAGCGGCACTTGAGATACTCAGGTTCATACACCTCCTCCAGGGCCACCACCTTGCCGTCGGCGCTGGCCACTACGGCATTGAGCGGGTCGCCCTCGAACCGCCGGCGCGGCGAACGGAAAAAGTTGAGCACCAGCAGAAAGAACACACCCCACAGGACAGTGGACACGACAGCTATGGCCATGGGGCGTACCCACAGCCACAGAGGTATGTTAACAAGCAGAATTATGCCAATCAAGACCAGCAGAATGTTAGTGCCTTCGTGGTGTATCTTTACTCTCATTAGAGGTGTGTCAGTATATCAAACGCAAAGGTAATTATTTTCTCGCAATATACCGCGCATTTTAGAAAAAATTAATTATTCTCCTCAAAACGGCGGACGGAGCGGACGGAGCGGGCACTCAACAGTACATGGCCTCGATTTGCGGAGCGTAGTGGGTGTTGATGACCGGGCGGCGCAGCTTCAGCGTGTTGGTGAGCTCGCCGTTCTCGATGGTGAACTCGCGCGGCAGCAGGGTGAAGCGCTTGATTTTCTCAAAACCGGCCAGGCCGCGCTGCAGGCGCTCGATGCGCTCGGTGAAGAACTTGATTATCTCCGAGTTGGCCAGCAGTTCGTCGATGGTCTTGAACTTGATTTTGTGGCGGCGGGCATATTCCATCAGGGCCTCGAAGGCGGGGATGATGATGGCGGTGACGTACTTGCGGCGGTCGCCTATGACGGCCACCTGCTCAATGTAACGGTCCTCGCCCAGACGGCTCTCGATGGCCTGCGGG
>CANQZK010000069.1 GCA_947628285.1 uncultured Muribaculaceae bacterium | reverse complement strand
ATCCCAAATGCATCATCTGCGTGGCCCCGCACACCAGCAACTGGGACTTCGTGCTGGGCAAGTTGGCCTATGCCTCCGTGGGCCGTCATGCCGGCTTCCTGATGAAGGAGACATGGTTTTTCTGGCCTCTGGGCTGCCTGTTCCGCGCCATCGGCGGCATAGCCGTGCCTCGCAGCCGCCGCCACGGCTCGCTCACCGACGCCGTGGTGCAGCGCTTCAACGATTCCGACCGCCTGCAGCTGGCCATCACCCCCGAGGGCACCCGCAGCCGCACCGCCCGCTGGCATACCGGCTTCCTGCACATAGCCGCCCGCGCCGGCGTGCCCGTTGAGCTGGGCGTCATCGACTACCGACTGCGCACCATCACCGTGGAGCGCGTCTTCACCCCCACCGGCGATGTCGACGCCGACCTCCGCGCCGTCAAGGACTTCTACCGCGGCGCCACCGGAAAATACCCTGAAAAATTCACCACCGAATGAATCCCACACTCCGCATAGCGGCCGTGCCGCTCGATATTGCCTGGGCCGACCCCGCCCGCAACCTGCAGCGTATGCGCAACGCCGTCGACGACCTCCCCGCCGGCACAGACCTCGTAGTCTTTCCCGAGCTGTTCACCACAGGCTTCATCAACGACGGCGCCCTGCTGCAGACCCTGGCCGAGCCCAATTCCGGCCCCACCATGCAGGCCGTCGCCGCACTGGCCCGCGAGCGCAACATAGCCATCGCCGGCTCATTCCTGGCCCGCACCGGCCAGCATTACTACAATCGCGGATTCATCGTCGAGCCCTCAGGCGACGAGACCTTCTACGACAAGCGCCACCTGTTCTGCATCAGTTCCGAGGCCGCCGTCTACCGCCCCGGCACCGATGCCATGCCCATAGTCCGCTTCCGCGGCTGGAACCTGTCCATGATAGTGTGCTACGACCTGCGCTTCCCCGCCTGGTGCCGCAACCGCAACAACGCATATGACATCCTGCTTGTCCCCGCCAACTGGGCCCGCGCCCGCTCCTATGCATGGGAACACCTGCTCATAGCCCGCGCCATTGAGAATCAGGCTATTGTAGTAGGCGCCAACCGCTCCGGCAACGACGATTACGGCAACTACGACGGCCTCACCTACATCTACGACGTCAATGGCATGCCCGCGGGCCGTCCCGCCGCTCCGGGCAGCAAGATAGTCGTGGCCGATGTCAGCCACGACAGCATCGCCACCGCCCGCCGCCGCCTCCCCGTCTGCCAAGACGCCGACTGCTTCAACATCATCTGACCTGAATTCAGTGCTTTAAACGCTTCAAGGACCTTAAAGTCCTTAAGGTCTTTAAGGTCCTTAAAGTCCTTAAAGTTCTTAAAGACCTTCTTCCCGACTTTGCTCCCCATCCCGCGGCCTTATGTCGCCGTTTTGACGCATTTCTTTGCCGGAAGGGTGAATTCTTGGATTTTTTAATGTGTATTTCGGATATTTTTGATAAATTTGCACAAAATTTTGCTGTCGAAGGCGATATGTGTTAAACGTCTATCCCAACGAGTTTTATAAGTACATAATAATAATCCAATTGCAATGAAAAAAATCTTGATCAGCGGATTTGTCAGCGCTGCTCTGGCCCTTGCATCCGTGGGCTGTTCCGACTCTGCCGGGCCGGTCGTCTACAAGAACGCAGGCCGCATTTCGCTGCAGGTCGATCTGGATGCTGCCGTGAATGATTCGCGCAACTCCCGTGCCGAGTATTCCGACATCACAGCCGCCGACCTTTCGCTGAAGCTGACATCGGCCGACGGATCCTTCTCCAAGACCTGGACCCCCGCGACTGATTTCGACGCCGAACAGACCTTCCCCATCGGGAATTACACCATCGAGGCTTTCTATGGCGAACCGGACGCCGAGGGTTTCGAAAAACCCTACTTCTACGCCTCGCAGGACATCAAAATCGAGGAAAACAAGGCCACTCCGGTCACCCTCGAAGCCTCGCTTGCCAACGCCATGGTATCCGTGACCTACTCCGAGGCTTTCCGTAACTACATGTCTGACTGGAACGCCGAGGTTCACGGCGCCGGCGGTACCTACACCTTCTTCCGCAAGGACGAGACCCGTCCGGTCTATGTCAACGCCGGCAATGTGGAGCTCAACGTGTCCTTCACCAAGCCCAACGGCAAGGAAGGCCAGTTCAAGGCCGCCAACTTCACCGCCGCCCCCCGCACACACTACCACATGAACTTCGACCTTGCCTACGGTACCGGCGAGTCTGCAATCGTAGTTGAGTTCGACCCCTCGCTCAAGGAGGAACCCGTCAAGATCAACATCAGCGACGAGGTGCTCAACGCCCCCGGTCCCGAGCTGGTGCCCGAAGGCTTCACCTCCGGCGAGCTCATCAAGTACGTGGCCGGCGCCGCTCCGGAGCGCCAGCTGCGCCTCAACCTGGTGGCTCGCGGCGGCATCGGTCAGTTCAACCTCACCACCCAGTCTCCCTCGCTCCACGCGGCCGGCTGGCCTGACGAAATCGACCTGGTGGCCGCGCCCGAGAACATCCAGCAGCGCATCAAGGCCCTGGGATTCGCCAGCCGCGGCATCTTCACCAACCTCGACAAGTTGGCCGTAATCGACATCACCAAGGTGATGGACAACGTCACTGACCGCGCCGTCCTCTCGTTCCAGGTAGTCGACAAATACTGCAAGGTTTCCGAGGTGGTCACCATCACATTTGAGGTGCTGCCGCTTGAAATCTCGCTCTCCAACCCGTCCACACTGGCCGTCGGCGCCACAGCCATGAACGTCGACCTCCACTACAATGGCGCCGACCCCGAGCACCGTGTCACCATCAAGTACGAGAACGACCGCGGCACCTGGACGCCCCTCACCGTCACCTATCCCGAGACCGCCACGCAGGCCGCCGACTTTAACTACAGCGTGCGCCTGACCGGCCTGCCCGCCAACGCCGGCACTGTCAACCTCAAGGCCGAGTGCGGCAACGTGGCAGCGCCCACCGTGGCCGTCAGCCGCGTGCCCGTGCAGCTCGACCCGACCGTGGACGAGGCCGACGTCTTCGCCACCCACGCCACCATCCGCTGCGCCATGACCGAGGCCAACCCCGACGTCAACCTCGAGGACCTGGTCAAGCTCACCAAAGTAATGCTGTCAAAGGACGGCAGCGCCTTCACTGAAGCCTCCTGCACCACCGAGGGCACCGCCTTCCACGTAGCCGGTCTGACCCCCGCCTCGACCTACACCGTCAAGCTGCAGGTAGCCGGCGGCAGCCTCGCCGACGCCCCCACTGCCACTTTCACCACCGAAGCCGCCACCCAGCTGCCTAATGCAGACATGGAGAATTGGACGGAAAACGCAATCCATTCCAACAACGTGGAATATTTCTGCACAGGGTGGGGTACATTGAACTCTCTGACTATATCGCAGAATAATAGTTGGGATCTTGCTTATATCGCTTCCTCCGGTACAATACCTACTACCGGTATCAACGGACAGGGTGCGCTGTTGCGTACTATTGCCTGGGGCAGCGGTACTACTTCTGCGGGTGTAGCAAGTATAATCAAGCATGTTGACCGTGCCGAACTCTTCCTCGGTACATTCAATTCAAGCAATGACAACGACCTGCCCGCTTACGGCATTGATTTTACATCGCGTCCGTCGGCTCTGCGATTCTATTATAAGTTTGAGGAAGCCAAATCGCGTAAAGGTTATGTTGAAATCAAGGTTCTTGATGCTTCCGGTGCTGTTATCGCCCAGAATCAGTTGGAAATCGGTCCTCAAGACTCATGGGCACCTATGAATGTGCCTCTGACTTATACCAAGGCTGCAAAAGCTGCCAAACTCAGTGTGATTTTCCGTTCGACCAATGTCGGCAAGCCGCTTGGCGACGGTACGGCGCTCGACAAATCGGATATCAACACAAATGGTTCGCGTACGTCCCCTCATACGGGTTCCCAACTCTATATCGACGACATTGAATTAATCTATTAACCGACTATCATGAAAACCAAGATATTATCATTCATAGCCGTTATCGTGCTTATGCTGGCCATGGCCGCCTGCGACAGCGAGTGGCATCCCGCCGTCGAAAAGCAGGGCCAGGTGTCGCTCAAATCAATGGGCGTCGATGTGTCCGACCAGATGAACCTCATCCAGCACACCTCCCGCGGCTCATACGACATCTCCGAGTACATCGTCACCATCTATAACGAGGCCGGCGAGGCCGTCCATCAGTGGGCCTACAAGGACATGCCCGAAATCATGACCCTCAACGTGGGCAAGTACTCGGTCAACGTAAAATCACACAACGTGGAGAAGGCCGCCTGGAACAAGCCTTACTTTGAAGGTTCCAAGGAATTCGAGGTCGCCCTGTCCAAGATTACCGACATAGGCGTGGTGACCTGCAAATTCTCCTCGCTGCGCGTCACAATCAAGTTCACCGACGAGCTCCGCGCCCTGATGGGCGATGATGTCAAGGTGGATGTCGTGGCCAACGACGAGGGCCGACTGGAGTACACCCCGGCCACGACCGAATCCGGCTACTTTGAGGCTACCGAGGGCAGCATGACCCTGGTGGCCAGCTTCAGCGGTACTGTCAAGGGCTACTTCGAAACCGTGACAAACGCCTTCACCGACGTGGCTCCCGGCCAGCACCGCATCATCACCTACGACGTCAAGAACGACAATCCCGACCGTCCCGACGAAATCGGTAAAATCGACCCCGTGGGCGGCATCAACATCAATGTCGGCGTCAAGGACGAGGATGTCAACAACAGCGTCAACAACGGTGAAGAGCACGAGACCCCGTCCGACCGCCCGGGCAACGAGGTCTTCCCCGACGATCCCGAGAACCCCGACGGTCCCAACCCGCCCACACCCCCGGAGGAGGATACAATTGAGTTCGTTACGGACCTCGCATGGGCTCCCGACGATAATCCTGTTCAGGAAGGCAAGTCATATGTAGTCAACATCAAAGCCAAAGATGGCGTGGCCCACCTTCTGGTAAAGATCGAATCGACTAACGACAAATTTATTGGCTCTGTTGAGGAATTGATGCCTCTTGAATTTGACCTGGCATATCCCGGTACCTATGGCGAGGCATTCAGCAGTATCGGCCTCAAGACCGGGACCGAAGTGATTGACCAGACCGAGGTTCCCTTCAATATCACCGGACTGGTGCCCCTGCTTGCGTCTCCGAATTTCAGCGGTACCCATTCATTCACCATCACCGTTACCGACAACAAGCAGAAGCAGCTTTCAAAAACTCTCAAATTTAAATCCTGATGATGAAACGCACCTTATATTATATAGCCGGCGCCGTCCTTACGGCCGGGGCCCTGGCAAGTTGTGCCGACGAGAACAATCTCGTCACGGGCGAGGGGCGCGTTTTCCTCTCCGCTTCCGTCAACTCCGACGTTCAGGTCCGCTCGCGTGCATCGCTCGACGAAATCCGTCAGTCGTGCATGCTCTGGATCTCTGATTCAAAGGGCCTGGTCCGTCGCTACGATAACCCCTCCGAAATCCCCTCCGACGGCATCAAGCTCGTAGCCAACCACTACGTGGCCGAAGCCTGGGCCGGCGACTCTGTACCCGCGTCGTTCGATGCCCGCTACTTCAAGGGCCGCGAGGAATTCGACGTCAAGGCAGGCTCCACAACCTCCGTGAGCGTCAACTGCACCGTGGCCAACTCCGTGGTCAACGTCTTCTATGAGGACAACGTCGACGCTGTCCTCAAGGATTACACCATCACCGTAGGCCACTCGCAGGGCGAACTCGAATTCGTGGGTCGCGATGAACGCGACGGCTACTTCATGATGAACTCGCGCGACCATGACCTCACGTGGACTCTGCGCGGCACGCTGCCCGACGGCTCCGAGTTCACCCGCTCGCAGTCTATCAAGGACTGCAAGCCCGCCACCCGCTACACCCTCACCGTCAGCTGCCCCGCGCAGTCCGACGATATCAGCGGCGCCTTCCTCAAAGTCCAGGTCGACGCTCAGGAACTCGTTGTCAACAACGTCATCCAGATAGCCGTGGCGCCCACCATTGAAGGCTACGACTTTGACATCACCAAGCCATTCCGCGGCGAGCCCGGCAAGCTGGGCCGCAACTCGCTCTACATCACCGCGTCGGCCGCTCTGAAGTCGCTCGTGCTTGACTGCGACTTCTTCGGTCCCATCCTGGGCATTGGCGGCAACGACTTCGACCTCCTTTCGCTCAAGAACGAATACCTGGAGCAGATCGAGGCCAAAGGCCTGAACTACACCACCGAGTACGATGCCGAGAAGGACATGTACTGGCTCAAACTCAACTTTGAGGACGAATTCTCCGTTCAGGTGCCCAAGGGCGAGCACTTCATGCGCATCACCGCCACCGATGCCAACAATAAGTCGACCACCGTCACCGTGCACATCATAGTCAGCTCCGCCCCCGTCGCCACAGTTCAGCTCAGCGAGACTCAGCTGGCCGGCGTATGGACCTCCAAGGCCCGCATCTACGGCGAGGTTGTGACCGAAGGCGTAGTGCCCTCGCTCAAATACCGCGAAGCAGACGCCACCGACTGGATCGACGCCCCCCTGACCGAAACCAAGGCCTCCTGGGCCGTAGGTGATGTATTCTCGGCCGACCTCACCGGTCTTCGTCCCGGCACCACCTATGAATACAAGGCCGCCACATCAGAATACGCCGACGCCGAAGTGCAGCAGTTCACCACCGAAAGCGCCCTGCAATTCCCTAATGCGGACTTCGAGAATTGGGGCACACATTCTGACAAATCGGCCATTGTGGGCGACGGTTCATTTTGGGACAGCGGCAACCACGGTTCGCAGACGATGAACAAGAACGTCACTTATGCCGACAATACCGTTAAGCATGGCGGCCAATATTCGGCCAAACTCGCTTCGCAGTTTGTAGGCGTTGGCAAATTTGGTAGATTGGCGGCCGGCAACATCTTTATCGGTCAATATCTTGAGACAGACAATCTGGATGGCGTATTGGGCTGGGGCAAACCCTTCGCTTCACGTCCCGCCAAGCTGCATGGCTGGGTTAAGTATTCGCCCGTTGCTGTTACTAACAAAGGTAACGGCGGCGACCTCAACAAGGGCGATATGGACAACGGTATACTCTACGTCGCGCTGCTTGACAACTCCTATCATGACGATGAATATAAGGATTTCCCCGTTGTGGTCCGCACCAAGGGCTCAAAGTTGTTTGATAAGAATGCCTCCAATGTGATAGCTTACGGCGAAATCGTCTGGCGCGAAGCCACCGCCGGCGACGGCATGGTAGAGTTCGAAGTGCCCTTGACTTACCGTCGCACCGACGTTAAGCCCACCTATATCTTGTGCACGGCCTCAGCCTCAATCGGCGGCGACTACTTCACCGGCGGCAACGGCTCCACCATGTGGCTCGACGACCTCGTACTGATATACGAATAACCCTCCAAGAAATATCCTAACAGCAGCGACCCCCGGGCCGCTGCTGTCGTTTTATGAGGCCCTGGATGCGCGGCCCCGGCCGCTGAGACGTGTAAGCGATTGGGGATGGGCGGCGAGCCTGGATGAGCGGCTTCCAGCCGCTGACCCACGGCGGCCTGTAGCGGCGCAATACATTGCGTCGGCGACGAAACGTGTTGGCAATCAAATATTTGTAGCACAACCCATCCCGCCACCCCGGCAAATAAATGATTACCGTGCGTTTCGTCGCGGGCGCTATGTATAGCGCCCCTACAGCCCTTTATCAAACGTCCCCACACATTTTTTCTCACTTTTTTGTTGCATAACTAAAAAATTAGTTATACATTTGCGGTGTCAACTAAATTATTAGTTATGCCGAGAAAGAAACCTACTTATCCCAGGCTCACGGAGCGTGAGGAGGAAATCATGAAACAATTGTGGTCGGTCGGGCCGATGACTGTCCGCGAGCTGGTGCAGACCTATCCCGAGCCCAGGCCGCATGTCAACACCGTGTCGACTACGGTACGCATACTGGAGGAAAAGGGCTATGTGGCGCACGACGATGAGGCGGCTCCGTTCCATTATTACGCCGTGGCGGAGGCATCGCAGTTTGCCCGGCCGGGTCTGTCTAACATCATTCAGACGTACTTCAACAACTCGTACAAGTCGGTCGTATCGGCTTTCGTGGAGGACGAGAAGCTGACCGTGGATGAGTTGCGCGAGATTATCGACATTATCGAACAGCAAAAACGTCAGTGACATGGGAGCCTTTGCAATCTACACCTTTGAGGCCGGCATACTGTTGTTGTCAATTTACATAGTGTACAAATGGCTGCTGTCGGCCGAGAATCAGCCGGCGCTGAACCGCGCGGTGCTGCTCACAGCCTATTTGGCGGCGTTTACGTTGCCGTTGGTGCCCCGGCCCGGGCTTGCGGGAGCTCCGGCCGCAGCGGACGGACTTGTCGCGGCGGAGGCGGGCACGGCTACGGGCATTGCCGCGCAGGCGGCGGCCGTGCCGCTGATGCGCATACTGCTGTACGTATACATGGCCGGCATGGCGGTGACCCTCGTGTGCGCCATTGTCACGCAGGTACGCATTGCCGCCATCATACGTCGGGCGCAACCGCAGCAGGTCGGCGGCGCTAAGGTGTATATGCAGTCCGGCCGGGGACTGGCGCCTTTCAGCTGGCTGGGGCACATAGTGATGAACCGCGAGGATTGCGGCGAGGCCGCCGATATGATCATAGCGCACGAGCGTGCCCATCAGCGCCTGGCGCATTGGGCGGACCTCATACTGGCCGATGTTGTCACGGTGCTGCTGTGGTATAATCCGGCATCGTGGCTGATGCGGTCGGAGCTGCGCGGCGTGCATGAGTATCAGGCCGACGCATCGGTGTTAGCCGCCGGCTTCGACGCCCGTCAATATCAATTGCTATTAGTAAAAAAGGCTGTCGGCAGAGGATTGCCGTCACTTGCCAACAGCCTGAACCACAGTAAACTTAAAAAACGTATTACTATGATGTGTAATCAAACGAACGGGTTGGGACGCCGCATGCGGGTCCTGGCCCTGGCGCCGGCCCTTGTAGTGGCCCTGGCCGCAGTCAACAACCCCGTGGTCGCTTCGGCCCTGGACCGTGCATCCGCCACGACGCTGACCGAGCACAAAGTTAGCGATAATGTCGCAAACATGCAAGCGCAGCCTGCGCCCGCCGCGACCGGGCAGGAAGTCAGCGATGAGAAGCAGCCCGATCAGCTGCCTGTATTCACGGGCGGCGAAGGGGCAATGTTCAAGTTCCTTGTCGATAACATCAAGTATCCGACCGAGGCGGTGGAGAAGAATCAGGAAGGCCGCGTACAGGTAAGATTCGTGGTGGACGCAGAGGGCAACGTGACCAATGTTGAGGTGCTCCGCGGTGTGGCCCCCTCACTCGACGCCGAATCCGTGCGCGTAGTCGAGTCCATGCCCCGCTGGGTACCGGCCAAGTCCGACGGCCGCAACGTAAGCTGCTCATACGTGCTTCCCATCACGTACAAGCTGCCCAAGCCCAAGAAAGCCAAATAATCAGGTCTGAGAATACGACAAGCGCCCGCGACGAAAGCCGCGGGCGCTTGCTATGGGGGTAGGGCGCGATTACATGTTCATGCCGCCGTCCACCTGGATTACCTGGCCGGATACGTAGATTGACATGTCGGATGCCAGGAAGAGGGCCACGTTGGCGATATCCTCAACCTTGCCGCCGCGGCGCAGGGGGATTTTCTTGGTCCATTCTTCGCGGACGTCGGCGGGGAGTGCCTCGGTCATGGCAGTCTCGATGAAGCCGGGGGCGATGGCGTTGGCACGGATGCCGCGCGAGCCGACTTCCTGGGCGATGCTCTTGGCCAGAGCAATCAGGCCGGCTTTGGAGGCGGCATAGTTGGCCTGGCCGGCGTTGCCGTGCACGCCCACTACGGAGGCCATGTTGATGATGGAGCCGGAGCGCTGGCGCATCATGATGGGCAGAACGGCGTTGATGAAGTTGAACGCGCTCTTGAGGTTGACGGCGATGACGGCGTCCCACTGCTGCTCGGTCATGCGCAGCATCAGGCCGTCCTTGGTAATGCCGGCGTTGTTCACCAGGACATCGATGCGGCCGAAGTCCTCCTTGATCTGAGCCACAACCTGCTGGGTCTGGGCAAAGTCGGCGGCGTTCGATGCGTAGCCTTTGACTTTGACGCCGAGAGCGGCGATTTCAGCCTCGGTGGCTTTGCCGTTTTCGTCGATGACAAGGTCGGTGAATGCGATATTGGCGCCTTCGCGGGCGAAAGCCAGGGCCAGAGCCTTGCCGATGCCGCGGGCCGCGCCGGTAATCAGAGCGGTTTTTCCTTCAAGTAATTTCATTTTGCGTTAGTTTTTGGTTTACTGCCCGCAAAGGTACAAAAAAAATGTGAATCCGCCGCCACGTTTTTGCCGCCGGGGCATCGAACATTACCGCGATTACTGAGGTTATAAATAATAAGAGCTTGTTTAATAATAAATGTTGACGGCAGGGTCGCATATCTTGAGTCGATTTTTGTCTTGTGAGGAAGGAGTGTACTTGATGTACACGACTGAGGAACAAGGCAAAAAGCGGCCAAGATATGCGAGACCAAAGTAACTTTTGGCGGAAAAACGGGCTCATAAACTTTAACATTGTTTGCATTATATATGGACAATACGTTATCAATTTTAAGGAATAATACTGCAAAGCTGCCAGTCGTCGGCATCTTTGTGTCTGTTCTTCGGTCGTTATGGAGCCCCATAACTCCCTCATCACAGACACAAATCTGCTCAACGACTGACAGCCCTGCCGTTAACATTTATTTTTAAACAAGCTCTAATGTACTTAATCAAACCTGATAATCAATGAAAATGCTGAGAATAATGGCTCTTGCAGCCTTGACAGCCTGCTGCGCCGGTGTGGCGCGGCCATGCTCGCGCGTGGTGTTCCACGGCGACAGTACCGATGTGGTCATTGTGGGCCGCACGCTGGACTGGCGTACTCCCATCCCCACCAATATATATGTCTATCCTGCCGGAATGAAGCGGCAAAGCATGCCGCAGGGGCCGCGCTACGAGTGGACCTCGAAGTACGGCTCAGTGCTGGCCGCGGGCTATGACGGCGGCGTCACCGAGGGGATGAACGAGGCCGGCCTGGCCGTGAACGGTCTGTTCTGCCGCGGCTCGGTGTATAAACAGGCTCTGGAGGGCTCGGACATGAAGGTGATGAGCCTGGCCGTGATTGTAAGCTTCTTCCTGGATCAGTTCGCTACCGTCGACGAGGTCGAGGCCTGGCTCAAGGCCAACGAATTCGGCATCAACGGCGCCACCTTCGACGGCGGCACGGTGTCGCTGCTGCACTGGGCGTTCACCGACCTCACCGGCACAACCCTGGTGATGGAGTATGACGACAAGGGCAACCTGAACCTGTACAAGGGCCGCAACCTGCAGGTGCTGACCAACAACCCGCCGCTGCCCGAGCAACTGGCCATTGCCGACTACTGGACCAAGGAAGTCGGCGGACTGAACATGCTACCCGGCACGGTGCGCAGCTCCGACCGGTTCACCCGCGGCACTTACTTCATCACCCACCAGCCCTCGACCGGGGTAGGCGAGGAGCAGGCCCTGATGCAGGTGATGACGCTGATGGACAATCTGTCGGTGCCCGCCCACTACTACGTGCCTGACCAGCCCAACCTGTCCATGACCCAGTGGCGCAGTGTCAGCGACCTGCGCGGCAAGCGCTACTACTTCAAGTTTGCCGACTCGCTGGGCAATTTCTACATCGATCTCAACCACCTGCTGCTGACGCCGGGCTCGCCCGTGCTAAAGCTCGACACGTCGCACTATGCCGACTTCTTCGGTTGCGTGAACGACCGCCTCAAGCCCTCCGCCCCCTTCGCCCCGATGTGGTAGCCTCCAACGCTTTAAGCTTACGAAAATTTTCTCACCCTTTTGGTATATTATTGACGCGAGTTCGGGATAACGATATCCAACTCGGCGACATTACATTTAGGCATGAATTATCGGGCGGCCAGTCCTTGG
>CANQZK010000068.1 GCA_947628285.1 uncultured Muribaculaceae bacterium | reverse complement strand
CTGTCCAGCGGGTAGTACAGCACGGGCTTGTCGGTGCGCCAGCAGTGGGGGTAGTTGTGGGTGTGCTTCTCGGAGGTGAACAGCAAGCCGTTCTCCTTGAGCCACAGGCAGATTTCCACGTCCAGGGTGATGTCGCCGTCGGCCTTGTCGGGGTCAAAGGCGTTCTTTACATACTTGCCCTGCCAGGGTGAGTAGGCCTCAACGTCGACACGGGTGCGCACAAACTCGGGATCGAGCTCATCCAACATGTAGAAGCGGCCCTTCATGTCCACCATGGGGCAGATCTTGCCGGCCTTGTTCACCAGTTCCATGGGCGGGATGCCGCTCTGCTGCGACACGCGCAAGTCATCGGCGCCGAATGTGCCGGCTATGTGTACAATACCGGTACCATCCTCGGTGGTCACATAGTCGCCCTTGATGACGCGGAATGCGCCCTCGCCGGGATTCATCCAGGGGATAAGCTGCTTGTAGTGCATGCCCACCAGTTCGGGACCGTCATACTGCGCCACGACGTGCCAGGGCACAACTTTGTCGCCGGCCTTGTATGCGTCCATATCGCCGTCGCGGCCCTTGGCACCGAGCACGGAGTCGAGCAGCGCCTCGGCCACGATGACGGTCACGGGCGCGCCGCTGTACTTGTTGAAGGTGCGCACGGCGCAGTATTTGATGGACGGACCCACGCACAGCGCGGTGTTCGAGGGCAGTGTCCAGGGCGTGGTGGTCCATGCCAGGAAGTAGGGAGTGCCCCACCCCGTCATTTCGGGCTTGGGGTCAGTGATTTCAAACTGAGCCACACAGGTGGTGTCCTTGACATCGCGGTAGCAGCCCGGCTGGTTGAGCTCATGCGAACTCAGGCCCGTGCCGGCGGCCGGCGAGTAAGGCTGGATGGTATAGCCCTTGTACAGATAGCCCTTGGCGTAGAGCTGTGCCAACAGCCACCACACGGATTCGATGTAGCGGTTGTCGTAGGTGATGTACGGGTCCTTGAGGTCCACCCAGTAGCCCATCGAGTCGGTGAGCGTCTCCCACTCGCGGGTGTACTTCATCACCTCGCGGCGGCAGGCCTCATTATAATCGTCCACCGAAATCTTCGAGCCGATATCCTCCTTGGTTATGCCCAGGGCCTTCTCCACGCCCAGTTCCACGGGCAGGCCGTGAGTATCCCAGCCGGCCTTGCGCTTAACGCGGAAGCCCTTCATGGTCTTGTACCGACAGAAAATATCCTTAATCGTACGGGCCATCACATGGTGGATGCCGGGCATGCCGTTGGCCGAGGGGGGACCCTCAAAGAATACGAACGCCGGAGCGCCGGGGCGCACCGTCATGCTCTGCACAAAAAGGTTTTCGGCCTTCCATTGCTCAAGCATATCCTTGTTGATCTGAGGCAGATTAAGAGCTGAATATTCGGTGAATTTTTTCATAAAAGTCTATTACAGAGGTCTATAAATACGATAAAGGAGGGGTATCGGCTCGTGAGCCAACACACCTCCTCTATAAATCTTGAACTGACCGATTGGATTATTCGGCAGCGGGAGCTTCGGGAGCTTCAGCAGTTTCAGCTTCAGCGGCGGCAGCGGCTGCTTCTTCAGCCTTTGCGGCGGCGAGTTCAGCCTTCTTCTTAGCTACAGCTTCGGCTTTTGCTTTGTTCTTTGCTTCCTCGGCTTCGAGGCGTTCTTTGGCGGCGAGCTGCTGTTTCGAGGCCATGTCAGCCTTCAGCGAGTCAACCTTAGCCTGCTTCTGCTTCTTCCAGGCTTCGAAACGACGCTGAGCTTCAGCCTCGTCGAATGCGCCCTTGCGGACACCGCCCTGGAGATGCTTCATCAGCATCACGCCCTCGTTGGAGAGGATGGAACGAACTGTGTCGGTAGGCTGTGCGCCTACATTCACCCAATACAAGGCCCGTTCGAAGTTAAGAGTAATTGTAGCAGGATTAGTGTTGGGGTTATATGAACCAATCCTTTCAATAAATCTACCATCTCGTGGTGCCCTGCTATCGGCGATAACAATAGGATAAAACGCGTAGTTCTTGCGACCGTGGCGTTGTAATCTGATTTTTGTTGCCATTTAGTTAATTAGTTATTTGGTCTTGCATTGAATTGCGGCGCAAAGGTACAAATTTCCCCCCGAACCACCAAACCTTTTCAAAAGAAATTTTCAGGAGTTTATACGGGTCAGGTCGGCGTAGAGGGCGGAGCAGGCGTCATCGAGGAGGTCGAGGACCAGTTCGAAGCCTTCGGCGCCTTCGTAGTAGGGGTCGGGCACGTGGTCGTAGCGGGTGGCCATGGTGCGGATCCATGCGGCCATGGGTTTGATTTTGGCCAGGGCCTCAGGGGTCGGAGCCAATTCGCGCAGGTCGGCCAGGTTGCCGCTGTCCATACCTATGATGAGGTCGAAGCGGTCAAAGTCGGACTCGCGCACCTGGCGGGCGCGGTGGGTGAGTTCGAGGCCGCGGCGACGGGCATGGGCGCGCATGCGCGGGTCGGGCAGCTGGCCGGCGTGCCAGTTGCCTATGCCGGCGGAGTCGAGTTCGAAGCGGCCGGAGGCGCCGTGCTCGTCGACGATGCGCTGCATGACGGCCTGCGCGGCGGGCGAGCGGCAGATGTTGCCCAGACATACAAAGAGTATCCGATATTTCTGTTGTTCCATGATTCTGATGTTTTTATGTTTACGGTGGTGCAAAGTTATAAAAATTATCATGGACATATAATATATGCCGTGATTTTGCGTTATACTCGGATAGAACCCAATTACTTTTCTTGACATAATGAAAAAGCAATTTCTGGCCGCCGGCGTGCTGTGTGCTACGCTTCTGGCCTTATCAGCCAAATCAAACGACCCCGTTCTGATGAACGTGGCCGGCAAAGACGTGCCCCTGAGCGAATTCGAATACCTATATAATAAGAACAACGCACAGCAGGTCAAGCCGCAGACCATCGACGAGTATGTTGACATGTTTGTCAACTTCAAGCTCAAGGTGGCCGATGCGGAGGCCGCCGGGCTGGACACCACAACATCATTCCGCGACGAGTATGACAAATTCCGCAACGAACTGGCCACGCCCTACCTGCGCGACACCGCCGCCGAGGAGCGCCAGATTGAGGAATCGTACCAGCACATGCTGCGCAATGTGATTGTAAGCCACATCATGCTGCCCATGAACCAGCGCGCCGTGGCCGACTCGCTGCGCGAAGTTATCGTGACCGGCCAAACGCCCTTCGAGCAGGTGGCCCGCGAGTACTCGATGGACACACAGTCGGGCCGCAAGGGCGGTCTGATGGGTTCGGTGGTTCCGGGCCGCTTCCCCTGGTACTTTGAGGAGGCCTCATACAATACCCCCGTGGGCGGTATTTCGCCCGTGGTCAATTCCGGCATGGGCTACCACATAATCCGCGTGGAAAGCAGCGAGCCCGCCAAGGGCGAGGTGCACGCAGCCCACATCCTGCGCACCACCCGCGGCACCAACGACAGCGTGGCCGCACGTCAGCAGGTAATCATCGACTCGCTGGCCCAGGTGCTGACCAACCCCGAGGTAGACTTCAGCGCTCTGGCCACGGAATTCTCGCAGGACCCCGGCTCGGCCCGCAACGGCGGCGACCTGGGCTGGTTCCCCTCCGGCGCCATGGTGCAGCCGTTTGACTCGATTGCCTTCGCGCTGGCCGACGGCGAAATCTCCAAGCCCTTCAAAACTGCCTTCGGCTGGCACATCATCAAGCGCTACGAAGGCCGCCTGCCCGGCTCAATCGACCAGTACCGCGCACAGATCAAGGAAAGCATCGAGCGCGACCCCAACCGCCGCGACGTAGCCTTCAACACATTTGTCACCGACGTGATAACCAAAAACAACGGCAAGGTCAACTCAGCCACCATCGACCAGGTGCAGAAGTGGGCCGAGCAGTCAGCCGGCGTGGCCGACTCCGTCTTCATAGCCCGTCTGGCCGCCAGCGAAATGCCCATAATCGACCTGGCCGGCAAGTCCTACAGCCTGGCCGAAATGGCTCCCTACATCCCCTCCGTCTTCCCTGAAGGCGCCGAGAACATCGCCGCCGCCATCCGCAATACCGCCACCGACTATCTGGCCACACGTGCCGTCGATCTGGCCACAGAGCGCCTTGAAACCGACAATGCCGACTATCGCAACCTCATCAACGAGTACCGCGACGGCATCCTGCTCTTTGACATCTCAAACAAGAAAGTATGGGAACGTGCCGCCGCCGACACCACCGGCCTGGAGGACTACTTCCGCGCCAACCGCGACAAATACTCCTGGGAAAAGCCCAAGTTCAAGAGCATCATCTTCTTTGCCAACAACGACTCGGTGCTGAACGAGGCCGTTAAATACGCCGAGCAGACCTTCGGCGCCGACTATGACCCCGCCAAGGTGGCCGGCATCATGCGCGAGCGCTTCGGCCGCGACATCAAGGTGGAGCGCGTCATCGCCGCTCAGGGCGAGAACGCCATCACCGACTATCTGGGCTTCAACGGTCCCAAACCCGAGACCAAGAAGAACCGCCACTGGCAGTCATACGCCGCCTTCCGCGGCCGCGTAATCGATGCCCCCGAGGAGTCAATTGACGTGCGCGGCGCCGTTGTGGCCGACTACCAGAACATGCTCGAGAAGCAATGGCTGGACCAGCTGCACAAACAATACAAAGTCAAGATAAACAAGAAGGTACTTAAACAACTGACCAAGTGAACCTTACCACACGCATCAGCGCGGTGCGCGAGCGCGGCCCCGGCGGCCGCCTCGCGCACCGCTTGCTTTTGTCGGCCCTGACGGTGGCGATGGCGGCCTGCTCGCACAGCCCCGCACCGGACGCCGACGACGCCCGGGTGCTGGCATCCGTGGGCCCGGCTACCCTGACACTGGACGATTTGCACCGCGACATGCCCGGCGGACTGAGCAGCGACGACTCGCTGCGCTTTGTCAAGAGCTACGTCAACTCATGGATTGACCGCCGGCTGGTCACCGACGTGGCTGTCGGCACAGTGGACATGGCCAAGATTGACCGTCTGGTGGAGCAGTACCGAATGTCACTGATCATGCAGGAATACCGCCGCCGCATGTTCGAGACAAAGTCGGCCGAGATACCCGCCGACACACTCCGGGCCTACTTCGAGGCCAACCGCAACGAATTCAGGCTGGAACGGCCCCTGGTGCAGGGCGTCTACCTCAAGATTCCGCAGGAAGCGCCCAACATCCGCACCATACGCCGCCTGTACGCCTCGGACCGCCCCCAGGACATTGACCAACTGGAAAAGGAGGTGCTCAAATCCGCCATACACTACGATTATTTCCGCGACCACTGGGTGGACTGGGAGCAGATAGAGAACCGCATCCCCGCCGACTTCGGCGCCGACCCCATGCAGTGGCCGCAGAAGGGCCGCAAACTGGAGGAATCAGCCGGCGGATTCCTGTATCTGCTGCGCATCACTGACATAATGCCCGCCGGGACAGTCATGCCCTATGAGAACGCCGAGCCAATGATACGGCGCCTGCTCACCGCGCCGGCCCGCAAGGCCTATGACGCCGCCCTGCGGCGCGACCTGCGCCGCGCCGCCCTTGACGACGGCAACCTGAAAATAAATATTGAGCTGTAATGTAATTTTCAGCCCCGCCAAACGTCTAATTAATAAACCAATCTATAATTCCCTGACATGAAAAGTCTGACAATCACACTGGCGGCAGCCCTGTGCGCCGCGGCTGCGACGGCCCAGGGCCCGCTGTGGCTGCGCAACACGGCCATCTCGCCCGATGCCGGCACCATCGCCTTCACCTTCAAGGGCGACATCTACACCGTGCCCGCGGCCGGCGGTCAAGCCCGGCAACTGACAGCCAACGGAGCCTACAACACCGCCCCCGTATGGAGCCCCGACGGCTCGACAATAGCCTATATGAGCAACCGCGACGGCTCAAACGACATCTTCGTGATTCCGGCCACGGGCGGAACTTCGCGCCGCCTGACCACCCACTCGGCCGGCGAGCAGCCCCTGGGCTGGCTCAACGACTCGACCATCCTTTTCACCGCATCATACGCGCCCGCGCAACAGGCCATCCAGGGCGACTTTGCCCCGCAGGTCTACACCGTATCGACCCGCGGCGGACGCCCCCGCATGTTCTCGTCCATCCCCATGCGCGCCCTCAGCGTCAACCCCGCCGACGGCTCGATTATCTATCAGGACATCAAGGGTTTCGAGAACCGCTGGCGCAAGCATGAGCGCTCGTCCGGCACAGCCGACATCTGGCGCCTGGCCGACGGCCGCCACGTCAAGCTGACATCCTTCAACGGCCATGACCTGGAACCCGTATGGACCGGCGCCGACACATACGTATACCTCAGCGAGCAGGACAACAACAACCTCAACGTATACGCCGGCGACCTCACCGGCAAGAACCGCCGGCTGACATCGTTTGAACGCCACCCGGTACGCTCGCTCTCGGCCGCCAAGAACGGCACCTTGGCCTTCAGCTACGACGGCGAGATCTACACCATGACCCCCGGCGGCCAGCCCGCCAAGGTGGCCGTGAGCATTGTCGGCGACGACTATGACAGCGACTGGGTGGGCTCGACCCGCTCATCGGGTGCATCGTACATGGTCCCCTCGCCCAAGGGCAAGGAGGTGGCCTTCGTAATCCGCGGCGACGTCTACACCACATCCGTTGAATACCCCACCACCCGCCGCATCACTAACACTCCCGGACAGGAGCGCGTGCTGAGCGTGGCCCCGGACGGCCGCTCGATGGTCTACGACAGCGAGCGCGACGGCCTGTGGCAGCTGTTCATCACCCGCATCACCGACCCGGACGCCAAGCAGTTCACCTACGCCAAAGATATCGAGGAGGAGTTGCTCTACAAGGCCGACAAGGCCGCACAGCAGCCCATGTTCAGCCCCGACGGCAAGAAAGTGGCCTTCCTGGAGGACCGCACCACCCTGCGCGTCATCGACGTTGACACCAAGAACGTAGTCACCGCCCTGGACGGCAAATACAACTACTCATACAGCGACGGCGACATCAGCTTCCAGTGGAGCCCCGACAGCCGCTGGCTGTTGGTGGACTACATAGGCAACGGCGGCTGGAACAACAGCGACATAGCCATGGTGGCCGCCGACGGCTCAAAGGTAATCGACCTGACCGAGAGCGGATACAGCGACTACAATCCCCGCTGGGCACTCAACGGCGAGGCCGTCACCTGGCAGTCGACCAAGTACGGCATGAAGAGCCACGCAAGCTGGGGCGCCCAGGGCGACGTCATGTTCATGGCCCTCACGCCCGAAGCACTTGACAAAATCCGCCTCACCGAGGAAGAAGCCAAACTGGCTGAGGAAAAGAAGAAGGACGACGAAGAACAGGACGTCAAGGACGACCTGAAAAAGGACAAGAAAAAGAAAGACAAGAAAGACAAGAAGGACAAGGCCGACAAGGAGAAAACCACTCCCGCCATCGACTACGACTTTGACAACCGTCACATACGCACCGTGCGCCTGACACCCATGTCCGGCGTGGGCGACTACATCCTGTCAAAGGACGGCGACAAGCTCTACTACTTAGCCTCCGACCACACCCTGAGCACCAACCTGATGGTGCTGGACCTGCGCGAGGGCGAAGCTGAAATCCTGGCCAAGAACGTCCGCGGCGGCTTCGAGCCCGACGCCGACCTGGAGAACATCTTCGTATTCTCCGGCAGCGGATTCAAGAAGATTGCGCTGGCCGACGGCACCGTCAAGGGCATCGAATATGAAGCCGAATACGACCGTCACCCCTCGCTCGAGCGCCAATACATGTTCGACCACATGCTCACCCAGGTGCGCGACAAATTCTATGACCGCAACCTCCACGGCATCGACTGGGAAGGCCTGGGCAAGGACTACCGCAAATTCCTGCCGTACATCAACAACAATGAGGACTTTGCCATCCTGCTCAGCGAAATCCTGGGCGAGCTCAACGCATCGCACACCGGCGGCCGTCACTATGGCGGCAGCCAATACGCCACCGGCAACCTGGGCATATTCACTGACCCCGACTATACGGGCGACGGCATCATGGTGACCGAAGCCGTTGCCGGCGGTCCCCTGGCCACAGCCAAGGCCGGCATCAAGCCCGGCGACGTCATCACCGCCATAGACGGCAAGCCCGTCAAGGCCGGCGCCGACTACAACCCCATGCTGCGCGACAAGGCCGGCAAGCGCGTGCGCCTGACCGTCAACGGCAACCGCGACATCGAAGTCAAGCCCATCTCCGACGGCCGCTTCTCCGACCTGCTGTACAAACGCTGGGTGCGCCGCAACCAGGCCATGGTCGACTCGCTCTCCGGCGGCCGCATCGGCTATGTGCACGTCGAGGGCATGGACGACGCCTCATTCCGCACCGTATACTCCCAGCTTCTGGGCAAATACCGCAACTGCGAGGCCGTCATAGTCGACACCCGCTGGAACGGCGGCGGCTGGCTGCACAACGACATCGCCCAGCTGCTCGGCGGCAAAGCCTACCTGGATTGGATGCCCCGCGGACAGTACATTGGCACCGAGCCCTACTCGCAGTGGACCAAACCGTCGGTCATGCTGGTCAACGAATCCAACTACTCCGACGCCCACGGCACACCCTGGGTATACAAGACCCTCAACATCGGCAAACTGGTGGGCGCGCCCGTCCCCGGCACAATGACCGCCGTATGGTGGGAACGCCAGATCGACCCCTCAATCGTATTCGGCATACCCCAGGTGACATCAGTCGACAAGCAAGGCAACGTGCTTGAAAACCGTCAGCTCAACCCCGACATCGAAGTCTACAACCGCCCCGAACTCGTCGAGCAAGGCCGCGACCAGCAGATAGAAGCCGCCGTCAAATCCCTCCTTGACCAACTCGGCAAATAACCGCCATTTTGCCACACCCTCTCAAGGGTGTGGCAAAATTCGCACGGCCGAACGATGATTTGTAGGGTCGCGGCATGCCGCGGCCACGGCTACACGGCGTATTTGCGTTTGGTTGGTGGTGCATTCAGGCGTGGCCGCGGCGTGCCGCGACCCTACATCCCGCAACGGTATCGACATTATGCCCGGGTCACTTGCCGACGAGCTTGCGGGCGGGGGCGTAGTCGAGCTGATGCAGTGGGACGGGCGTCAGGGAGGGGTCGAGCTTGGACTCGTCATAATCGGCGGCGGTGCAGATGCCGGCTTCGATTACGTCGGCGGCCGAGTTGACGAAGTATACTGCCGCTGCGCCGGCCTTCATAATGGCGTTGAGGGCCTGTGTTGTGGGCTGGTTGACGGTGTAGATGGATGCCGTCTGCAGCGAGCGCAGGCGCGATTTGGCTATGGCGTTCTCCTCGGCGGTCTTGCCGGCGTCGGCCATTCCGGCGGCGCGCCATGCACCGTTCAGAATCACCACCGCGCCGCAGGCCGGTTTGCCCTGGTCCACAGCGGTTTCGGCTGCTGTCACGGCCATGTCCATGAAGACTTCCTCGCTGGGCGTCGCCTTTTCGGTCTTGCTGATATTTATCTGAGCTACTGCGGCGGCGGCCAACAGGGCTGCGGTCATAATCATTATAAATTTTTTCATATTTTTTCTTCCAACCTGAGTTTAACAAATTCTTTGGTATCGGGTCCGATGGTAAAGAGCCCCGAGGCGCGGATGCCGGCCACCCAGACAATATCGTCGTCGCACGTGAGAAGCCTGACGGCCTGCTTGCGGGCGGCGCTCAGCCGCGCGGATGCGAAAATGTCGCTGACCAGCCGGGTACCGTCCATGCCGTAGGGGCGCATACGGTCGCCGCGGCGCCAGGGGCGCATCTGCCAGCGGTGCGGGGTGTCGACGGCGCGCGCGTCTATATATATGACGCGCGGGTCTCGCGATGGTTTAAATTCGGTGACATGATGCCGCGTGACGGTGATGCGCACGGGGCGGAAAATGTCGCGTGTCAGGGTGACATCGCAGGCCTCGGGGTCGGCCGGCGCATCGAAGCATGCCGCCGGGGCGCGCAGAATGCCGTGGTCCACACGGCGGCTGTTGCTGCGGCGACTATGGAACTCGCCGCCGGCAGCCGCGGCAGCCCGGAGCATATCATCCGTCTGGCGGCGGCTGAAACCCTCGCCACGGAGCCACTCGAACAGCAGCAACGCGGCATGCGGCTCATCGCGCTGCAGAGCCATAAGGTCAACCTCGCCGGCGTGCACGTAGCGCTGCCGCAGGCGGTCGACGGCCTCGTCATAGAAGGCGGCGTTCTCAGCCACACAATTGATGGTGGTATGCAGCCCGGCGCGGGCGCCGTCAAACAGCTCGTCGACGAGCGGCAACAGGCGGTTGCGCAGGCGGTTGCGCGTGAAATCGTCAGACGCATTGGTGCTGTCCGTCACCCAGTCCAGCCCGCGGGTGTGCAGATAATCCTCAATCTCGGCACGCGTGCATTCCAGCATGGGGCGCACCACATGCCCGTTGCGCGGGCGCATACCGCGCAGACCCGTTATGCCGGTGCCGCGCAGCAGGTTCAGGAACAGCGTCTCCAGTTGGTCCTCGGCATGATGACCCACGGCAATGGCCTGGGCACGCTCGCGGTCGACAAGCTCATAGAACCACTCGTAGCGCAGCTCGCGGCAAGCCATCTCCACCGACTCGCCCGTATCGGCGCGGCGGGCCGCCACGTCGAAATCGCGCACACACAGGTCCACGCCTAGACGGTCGGCCAGCGACTCGACATGCCGCATATCCCTGACCGACTCAGCCCCGCGCAGCCCGAAATTGCAATGCGCAGCCAGACAGTCGTAGCCCAGCTCAAGCAACACCGACAGCAGCGCCACCGAGTCGGCCCCGCCGCTGACAGCCACAACGACACGTCCCTGCGGCCGCAACAGCCCCTGCCGTTCAATGGCATCCTTAACCTTTTCAGTCAGATTCATATGCAAATTTACAACTTTTTCGCATGCCGACAAACCAAATATGAATTCCGGAATTGGCCAAATGAGAAATAATTTCTAAATTTGCAGCCCCATGGCTACAAAACATCTGACGCTAATCATAAATCCGATAGCCGGCACGCTGTCAAAACACGGGCTCGAATCGTGGCTTCTGCCGCGACTCGGTCGCATGGGCTATGACGTGGACGTGGCTTATACGCGCGGTCCGGGCGATGCCACCGTCCTGGCACGCGAGGCCGCCTCGCGCGGCGATTACGGCGTCCTGGCCTGCGGCGGCGACGGCACCGTCAACGAAATCGCCACCGGCCTCATCGGCACCCGTACCGCCCTGGGCATTCTCCCCGCCGGCTCAGGCAACGGACTGGCCCGCCACATAGGCATTCCCGTCGACATAGCCCGTTCGCTCCACGTAATCGAGGAAGACAACATTGCCGACTGCGACTACGGCGAAGTCAACGGCCGCCCCTTCTTCTGCACCTTCGGCGTGGGATTCGACGCCGCCGTCAGCGAGCGATTCGCCCGCAAGAACCGTCGCGGACTCAACACATACATCACCAGCGCCGTCGACGAATTCCTCACCTACACCCCGCAAACCTACGAAATCGTGGCCGGCGACCACGTCATAACCGACCGCGCCTTCCTCGTCGTAGTCTGCAACGCATCACAGTACGGCAACAACGCCTTCATAGCCCCCGCCGCATCCATCCGCGACGGCCTGCTCGACGTCACCGTGGTGCACAACGGCAACCTGCTGTCCCACGCCATGTCAGGCCTTGAAATGATAACCGGCACCATAGGCACACACGGCAAAATCGAGACATTCCGCGCCGCCGACATAACCATCCGCCGCCCCGAACACGCCACCGTGGCGCACATCGACGGCGACCCCGTGGACATGCCCGACACCCTGGATATCCGCTGCCGTCCCGGTCAGCTGCGCATATTCATCACCGCCAACAAACCCCGCTTCCGCCCCATCATCACTCCCCTGTCGCTGATGTTGCGCGACTGGCACATCACCCTGTCGCGCCTCCTGGGCCCCGCCCCCTAAAAAGGCCAATAACCCCGCCGCGGACGCCTTTCCGAGGCACATCCGGAAGCGAATCGCACAAAAATCTCGGTTTTTATCAAAAATAATGCGAAAAAGTCTTGCTTGTTTCAAAAAATAGCCTTACCTTTGCAGCGCTTTTGAGAGGAACAATCTCGGGGTGTAGCTCAGTTGGTTAGAGTACGCGTCTGGGGGGCGTGAGGTCGC
>CANQZK010000067.1 GCA_947628285.1 uncultured Muribaculaceae bacterium | reverse complement strand
CCAAGCATTTTCACTTGTTATGTGCCGATTTTTTTATGAACCCAGTCTATAAAGGGACTTTTTCAGTGCCCTCGCCGCGCCGCTTCCGGCTTTTTTGTCGCCAATTTGTTGACATATCCGGGTTTTGTGTGCTTATTTGTTGATACATAGCATCTTGTCGGCGGACGCACGGGGCGTGCGTTCCTACTTTTCGGCGTTTTTGGATAATGCAATTTTCCAATTTTTTATTACCTTTGCACAGGAAATAATTTATCGGCTGTCATTTGACGCTTATGGTAATACTCTACGAAGACAATCATATCATCATCGTGAACAAGCGCCCGGGCGAGATTGTGCAGGGCGACAAGACCGGCGATACGCCCATGGTGGACGAGCTCAAGCAGTTAGTCAAGGAGCGCGACGCCAAGCCGGGCAATGTTTTCATGGGGGTGGTGCACCGCCTGGACCGTCCGGTGGGCGGCGTTGTCATTTTCGCAAAGACGTCCAAGGCGCTCACACGGCTCAACGAGATGCTGCGGCGTGGCGAGATTCACAAGACTTACTGGGCGTTGACCCGCAGTCTGCCCGCCGAGCCGCAGGCCACACTGACGCATTACCTGCGCAGCATTGAGAAGTCAAACAAGACGCTGGTGTACAATGCTCCGCGCGACGATGCCAAGGAGGCGCGTCTGCGCTACACACTATTAGCCCGCGGCGAGCGTTTCAACCTGCTGGAGGTGGAACTGCTCACGGGCCGCAAGCACCAGATACGTGCCCAGCTCAGCGCCATCGGCTGCCCCATCCGCGGCGACCTCAAGTACGGCGACAAGCGCTCCAATCCGGACGGCTCAATCTCGCTGTTGGCACGTCGCATTGAGTTTGAACATCCCGTATCGCACCTTCCCATATGTGTGACCGCCCCCGTACCCGACGAGCGTCTGTGGCTCGAGCTGGAAGCTCTTGCCGCCGGCACCGAATCATCTAACATCCCCACAGAATGACCAAGACAGAATACCCCAAGATAGTTTTTTTCGGCACGCCTGATTTCGCTGTCGAAAGCCTCCGTGCCCTTCTGGATGGCGGTTTCAACGTGGCCGCCGTCGTGACCATGCCCGACAAGATTGCCGGCCGAGGCCACAAACTGATACAGTCGGATGTCAAGCGGTTCGCGCTGGAGCGCGGGTTGCGCGTGCTGCAGCCCGAGAAGCTCAAGGCCGACGATTTCGTGGCCGAGCTGCGGGCCATCGGCGCCGACCTGTTCATAGTCATCGCCTTCCGTATGCTGCCTGAGGTGGTGTGGTCCATGCCGCCGCTGGGCACCTTCAACCTGCACGCCTCGCTGCTGCCGCGCTACCGCGGCGCCGCGCCCATCAACCGCGCCGTGATGAACGGCGACACCGAGACGGGCGTCACCACCTTCATGCTCAAACATGAAATCGATACGGGCGATATCCTGCAACAGGAGCGCATCACAATCGACGACAACGAAGATGTGGGCAGCGTCCATGACCGCCTGATGGCGCTGGGCGCCGGACTGACCGTCGACACAGTGCGCCACATCGTGGCCGGCGACCTCAAGCCCGTGCCTCAGGAAGCCCTTCTTCAGGGCGAGGAGCCCACGCCGGCTCCGAAGATTTTTGCCGAGGACTGCATGATAGACTGGACCCGTCCGGCCCGCGACATCCACAATCAGGTGCGCGGCCTGTCGCCGTACCCCGGAGCGCGGACCAACCTGCGCGCCGACGGCCGCGACGAGGCCTTCAAGATTTTCCGCACCGCCCTCTGTCCCGGAAGGGCAGGGCAGAACCCCGGCCGTGTCACCATTTCCGGAGGAAAGCTGTTCATCGCCGCCGGCGACGGGCAACTCGAAATCCTCGAACTCCAGCCCGCCGGCAAGAAGCGCATGACCGCCGCGGATTATCTGCGCGGAGCCCGCTTTGAGGGCGACGTTACCGCTTTCTGACCCGCCCGATGTGAAAATTTCCATAAAAAACGCGCTTTTTAATAATTTTTAAAAATATCATTGGCCGTATTGCTTAAAAATGTAGTACCTTTACATGCTCACATAAGCCCGGCGGCGATATCGAACCAAATGTGCGTTCAAATGTTACATTAATAAAAAATAAAAGGGCCGTATCGCCCTTTCGGGTTATCAACTATTAAAAATTATTACGATGAGCGAGAAATTCAACACAAGCGACAACCGTCCGCAACGACATACAGTAAACAAGCTGCCCTCGACCAAGAAAATCCTGGGCGTGACCTTCGGCATCTTCATGGTCATCATCTACGTGGGCATGGGCGTGCTGCTGCTTATCAACTTCTTTGACTGGCAGAACGACTGGGCCTGGACACGCTGGGTGGTAGGCATCATGCTGATTGTCTACGGCATCTTCCGTGGATGGCGCCAGTATCAGGATTTCACAAGACCTAACGAGGAAGAATAAACTATGAAGACCTTCAACCGGATAATGGCTTTGACGGTCGCCCTGGCACTTGCGGGCGGCCTGTCTTCGTGTCTGAAGTACGAGAAGAAAGCCAACTCGCACACCTCGGGCACAACGACTATGGTATGCGACAATTCGTTTGAAAACATAATGAAGCAGGAAATTGATGTCTTTGAGTATCAGTATCCTGACGCTCACATCCTGTGCCGCTACGCTACACAGACGGAGGCCTTTGACTCGCTGCTGAGCCTCAACACCAAGACCATCGTGGCCGCCCGCGACGTCACCCCGCAGGAACGCGAGTTCCTCAAGAACAAACGTCGCACGGTGCGCTCCACCAAGATAGCCGTCGACGCCGTGGCGCTGATAGTCAACCCCGAGAACCCCGTGGGCAAGCTGACCCTCAAGGAGGTAGGCGAGATTCTGTCCGGCGAGTCACGTGACTGGAACGACATCCAGCCCTGCGACCTGGGCGAGATAGCCGTGGCCTTCGACGACAAATCATCGTCGCTGGTCAGCTACATGCGCGATTCGCTGCTTGACGGCCGTCCGCTCGGCCCCAACGTCTACGCCCAGGGCTCCATCCCCGGCGTGTTCAAGGCCGTGAAGGACAATAAGAACGTCATAGGCATCCTGGGTGTAAGCTGGATTACATCGGATATGAGCTCGGCCGACATGTCGCAGGAAGACCTGGCCAAGACCGTGCTGAACGATGAGCCCGTGCAGGGCGCCACGCTCAGCGACGACGTCAAGGTGCTCAGCATCTACCGCGACGGCGACGCCCGCGCCTACAAACCCTATCAGGAGAACATCTTCAACGGCACATATCCGCTGTTCCGTCAGATATACATGATCACGACAGGTGCGTCGGGCAGCCTGGCAGGCGGCTTCTACGCCTTTGTCACCGGCGATATCGGTCAGAAAATCATCATGAAGACAGGTATCCTGCCGGCGCGCGCCACACGCATCCAGGTGGTGTCGCTTGAATAAACCTCAACCAATCAGAACATTATTTTGCAACAAATCCATAAAACATTCAGAAGCATAATGAAGATCAAGTTCCTGCTCGCCCTCATGGTTGCGGGCTCTTTAGGCGCCTCGGCTCAGAGCCAGGGTTACAAAGACGGCATTGAGTACTATAAGGCCGGCGAATACGATGACGCTAAAATCATCCTTGACAAAACGCTCAACGATGCCGGTACTGACAAGTCGCTCGCCAACTACTATCTCGGCCAGATTGCCCTCTCGAAGGGTGACAAGGCTGCCGCCAAGAACTACTTTGACGCAGGCGTGTCAATCAACCCCGAGAACCCCTACAACTACGTAGGTCTGGGCAACCTCGAACTGATGAGCGGCCAGGCCGACGCAGCATCCGACAACTTCAAGAAGGCCCAGGGCCTGGACAAGAAGAACTATGAAGTGCTTGTCGACATCGCCCGCGCATACTACAAGGCCGACCCCGTGAAGTACGCCAAGGAAATCGAGAAATACCTGGCCAAGGCCCATAAGGACTCCAAGCACAAGGAACCCTCAATCTACATCCTGGAAGGCGATATGCTCTTTGACAAGCAGGACTGGGGCGGCGCCGCTGCCAAGTACGAGATGGCCACCGGTTACGACAAGGCCAACCCGGAAGGCTACGTGAAATACGCCCGCACCAACTTCAAGGTCAACCCCAAATTCTCCATCGACAAGCTGCGTGAATTCCTCCAGGTAGCTCCCTCGTCGGCTCTGGGTCAGCGCGAACTGGCCGAAAACCTCTACGAGGCCAACTACTGGAAGCAGGCCGCCGAGCAGTACGGCTCATATATCCAGAACCCCAACCACTTCCCCAAGGACAAGGAACGTTACGCAGTGCTGCTGTACTGGGCCGAAAACTATCCCGCATCCCTCAAGGTTGCCGACGAAGTTCTGGCACAGAACCCCTCGTCGTTCCTGATGCAGCGTCTGCGCATGCTCAACAACGAGGCCATGCAGAACTATCCCGCCGCCGCACAGGCCGGTGAAGCCTTCTTCCGCAGCAACCCCAACGGCTACTTCACCGCCAACGACTACACCACCTACGCAAGCGCCCTGAGCGAAACCGGCAACGACTCGCTCGCCCTGGTACAGTACGAAGTGGCCGCCGAGAAGTTCCCCGAGAACGGCGACCTGCTGAAGAACCTCAGCTCCGCTTACAGCAACATCAAGGACTATCCCAAAGCCGCCGATGCATACGGCAAGTACATCGCCACTTTGGCCGAACCGTCAGCCAACGACTACTTCGCCCTCTCAGGCCGCTACCTTAACGTAGCCGCCACCGCCGGCGACAACCAGGAACTCCGCGCCGACGCCGCCAAGAAAGGTATCGAGGCCGTTGACAACGCCATCGCCAAAGCCGAGCCCAACCCCGTTCTGCTCCAGCGCAAGGCCCGTCTGCAGATTGCATCCAACAAGAACATGCCTGACTCGGCCGCCATCGCCACCTACGGCGAGATGACCGCCATGCTCGACCAGGACCCCGCCAACGCCGACGCAGCCAACGAGAACAACAACCTTGACCTCTACCGCGAGGCTTACCTTTTCTCTGTCAAGTACTACAACGAGGTTGACGTGGACAAGGAAAAAGCCGCTGAATTCTCGGCCAAACTCAAGGAAGTTTCCGACAAACTCGCTCAATAATTTTTAGACAATAACACCGATGGCCGGAGGAGATGCAAATCTTGCTCCGGCCATTGTAATCTACCACTATAATCTATGCTTCAGCCACTTGCGGAACGCATGCGTCCGCAGACACTCGACGACTATTTCGGTCAGACACACATTGTGGGCCCCGGGGGCATCATCCGCCGCATGATCGACACGGGCAATGTCGCCTCCTTCATCCTGTGGGGCCCTCCCGGGGTGGGGAAGACCACCCTGGCGCGCATCATAGCCAAGGCCACCAAGAGCGAATTTCACACCCTCTCGGCGGTCAGCTCCGGCGTCAAGGAGGTGCGCGAGGTCATCGACCAATGCCGTCGCGAGGCCAAGAGCATGTTCAGCCAGGGGCGTCCCATCCTGTTCATCGACGAAATCCATCGCTTCTCCAAGAGCCAGCAGGACAGCCTGTTGGGTGCCGTGGAGGACGGCACCGTCACGCTCATCGGCGCCACGACGGAGAACCCCTCGTTTGAGGTCATCCGCCCGCTGCTGTCCCGCGCGCAGGTGTACACCCTCAAGCCCCTGGAGGAGGCCGACCTGCAGGCCCTGCTGGACCGAGCCATAACGGGCGATTCGGTGCTCGCGGGACGTACGGTCGACGTCAAGGAGACGGCGGCGCTGTTCCGCTACTCCGGCGGCGACGCCCGCAAGCTGCTCAACATCCTGGACCTGCTGGAGCAGTCAACCGCCGCCGGCGAGCCCATAGTCATCGACGACCGCACCGTCACCGAGCGCCTGCAGAACAATCCGCAGGCCTACGACAAGGGCGGCGAGATGCACTACGATATAATCTCGGCCTTCATCAAGAGTGTGCGCGGCTCCGACCCCGATGCCGCCGTCTACTGGCTGGCCCGCATGATAGCCGGCGGCGAGGACCCCGAATTCATAGCCCGGCGCCTGGTCATCCTGGCCGCCGAGGACATCGGCCTGGCCAATCCCAACGCGCTGCTGTTGGCCAACGCCACCTACGACGCCATCCTCAAGATAGGCATGCCCGAAGGGCGTATCCCGCTGTCGGAATGTACCATCTATCTGGCCACCAGCGCCAAAAGCAACAGTGCCTACCTGGCCATCGACGCCGCCCTGGCCGAGGTATCCGCCTCAGGCAACCAACCAGTGCCCCTGCATCTGCGCAACGCGCCCACAGGCCTGATGAAGAAGTTGGGCTACGGTCAGAACTACAAATATGCTCATGATTACCCCGGACATTTCGTCATCCAGCAGTTCCTGCCCGACAAACTCCGGGATGTCCGATTCTACAATCCGGCCGACAATCCGGCCGAGGCAACCATCGGCGCAAGGCAGAAATCGCGGTGGAATCGATAAATTTTCGTAACTTTGCGCAATAAAAATTGTTAAAGTACGTTTTTGTAGTAAATCATTGAGCAAAAAGTAACTTATTATACATGAACATCAGTATATTCGGACTTGGCTACGTGGGTTGCGTGGGGTCAGTCTGCTTTGTCGAGCTGGGGCATGATGTCACCGGTGTAGACGTATCGCAGACCAAAGTCGATCTCATCAACGCAGGCCGTCCAACTATCATAGAACGCGACATAGAAGAACTGACCCGTAAGGCCCATGCCAGCGGCCGTCTCCGTGCAACTACCGATGCCCGGGAGGCTGTGCTCGCCACGGATATCTCGTTTATTGCCGTGGGTACACCCAGCTCGGACAAGGGCCATCTCAACCTGGACTATATCTACGAGGTAGCCGCCCAGATAGGCCGCGCCCTGCGCCATAAGGACACCTTCCATGTCATAGCCATCCGCAGCACCGTCATGCCCGGCACCAACCAAAAGGTGGGCGAGATCATCGAGAGGGAGTCCGGCAAGACCGTCGGCAAGGATTTTGCCGTGGTGTCCAACCCCGAGTTCCTGCGCGAGGGCACCTCGGTACATGATTTCATGAACCCGCCCCTGACGCTGGTCGGCGCCGACAACGAGCGGGCCGCCGCCCTGATGCTCGAGCTCTACAAGGACCTGCCCGCCGAGTTCATCCTCACCGACATCCGCGTGGCCGAGATCATGAAGTACGTCAACAACACCTTCCACGCGCTCAAGATTGTGTTCGGCAACGAAGTCGGCGCCATCTGCAAGGAATTGGGAATCGACTCGCACAAGGTGATGGACATCTTCTGCCGAGACCGCCAGCTCAACATCTCGCCTTACTATTTCAAACCCGGATTCGCCTACGGCGGCTCGTGCCTGCCCAAGGACACACGCGCTCTGCGCTCGTTGGCCGCCGACCTCTACGTGGACGTGCCCGTAATCTCGCACATCGAGGCCAGCAACGAGCGCCACAAACGCCGCGCCCTGTACCTCATCGTGGAGCAGGGCAAGCGCAATGTCGGCATCCTGGGCCTGAGCTTCAAGGCCGGCACGGATGACCTCCGCTGCAGCCCCATTGTCGAGGTGGTCGAGGCTCTGTTGGGCAAGGGTTTCGCCATCTCCATCTACGACAAGAACGTGGAAGTGAGCCGCCTGACCGGCACCAACCGCGAGTTCATCATGAGCAAGATTCCGCACCTGCAGCACTTTGTCACCGACGACCTTGACAAGGTGATGGAGGCATCGGATGTCATAGTGGTGACAAACCGCGAGGCCGAATTCGCCGACCTGCCCGCGCGCTATCCCGGCAAGATATTCGTGGACCTGGTGCGCGCCTGGAACGAGCTTGACTATGACGGACACTACGAGGGCCTGGCATGGTCAACCATCAACACCAACCCCGCCCAGGAAGGCGCCGTCGAGAAAGAATACCGGAAATCGGCCTTCTGAGCCTGCCGGACACTACCATATCAGGCCCCGCTGCGGGGCCTGACCTAACAGATCTGTCGTGATTAAGAAACTAAAATGGTATGTGAATCGTTTTCGGGCCATGTCGCCACGCGAGATTGTTTGGCGCATGAGTCAGAAGGCGTTGCAGATCAACGAGAAACGTCGGTTCGGCAAGCCCCGGGCCGTCACGGAGCCCTTGTATCCGGGCGTCTCGGCCGACAGTTTCAGCACGCTCCCGCTGGGCCTGACTGCCGGCACGGGCGGCCGCGACACATCCACCTTCATACGCCTGCCGGGCGGATTCCCCTACGCACGCTATGCCACTGACTGGCACGCCGGCTTCAACACCGACGCCCGTTGGCCCCTGACCTGGGCCTACGACCTGGACTACAAGCAGTGCGACGAGATAGGCGACGCCCGCATCAACTGGGAGCTGAACCGCCACCGCCAGTTTGTGCGGCTGGCCATGGCCTACGCCTCGACGGGCAATGCCGAGTTCCTGGACACGCTTTCGGCGCAACTCACCGACTGGGTCGAGGCCAACCCCTTCCTCATAGGCATTTCATGGACATCGCCCATGGAGATTGCCATCCGCTCGCTGTCATGGATGTACACCGTGGCCTTCCTGCGGCAGGGCCGGCGCGAGGCGCGCGTCGATACGCTCACCGCAGCGCTTCTGACCGGCGTGGCCAACATGACGGCCTACCTTCTGAAACATTACAGCCGATACTCATCGGCAAACAACCATCTGCTGGTCGAGATGCTGGCCATAGGCACGGCCGGACTGTGCTTCGGGCGCGACGAATGGTCCGCCCTGGCCCTTGAAACGCTTGACCGCGAACTATATCTGCAGAACAGTCCCGACGGGGTCAACCTGGAGATGTCGCTCCACTACCACGCCTTCGTGATGGAGGTATATTTGCTCATGATTCATTCGCTGCGCACCATCGGTCGCCGCGAACCTTCGGGGTGGACGGACATGCTCGGGAAGATGGCCTCGTTCGTGGCCCACAGCATCGTTGCCGACGGCGTCACGTGCGCCTTCGGCGACGATGACGAGGGCCATATAGCAGATTTCTCAACCGGGTCATTTGACTATTACCGCTACATACTCCAGCTCTCGTCGCTCATCCTGGGCCGCCGCTATGACGCCTTTGATAACGTCAGCCCCACGCTGACGCACATGTTCGCCGCTGCCGATATCGAGCGCATGCACACCATGCCGCTCTACGATACCTCGGCCGGGCAGACCTTTGCCGAGGGCGGCTACAGCTTCCTGCGCTCGCCGGGCGGCTCGGTGTTTGTCGGCGTCGACCACGCGCCCTTGGGCTTCGGGTCAATCGCCGCCCACGGCCATGCCGACGCGCTCAGCTTCCAGCTCTATGCCGACGGCAAGCCCCTGCTCATCGACCCCGGCACGTACATCTACCACATCAACCTGGATATGCGCAATGCATTCCGCAGCACGCTCAATCACAACACCCTCACCATCAACGACGTGGAGCAATCACAGATGCTCGGCGCGTTCCTGTGGGGCGAGAAGGCCGTGACCGAACTGCTGGAAGCCGCCCCGGACAGCGTCACCGCCCGTGTTACAGGCCTGTCAGGCATAGGCCACACGCGCACCGTCCGGCTCAAGGGCGACGACGGCATAATCGTCACTGACCGGCTGGACGAGCCCTGCCCGTGGATAGCCACCCTGATGGTGCATCCCGGCGTGGAGGTCAAGGTGAACGCATCGCGCGTAACGCTCGACGGTCGCTTCGAAATCCGCAGCTCCGCAGGCCGCATGAAGGTGGAGAAGGGCATCTATTCGCCCGCCTACGGCGTGATGTGCGACACGCCCGCCATCCGCATCTACGGCGACGGTACCGACAATACAATTGAAATCACTCGTATTTGACATGAATAAAGACCAACGCAAAATACTCATCATAGTGGAGAACCTGCCGGTGCCCTTCGACACCCGCGTATGGCAGGAAGCCACGACACTGGCCGCCAACGGTTACACCGTATCGGTCATATGTCCCAAGGGCAAGGGCTATGACAGTGAATATGAATTCCTGCAGGGCGTGCACATCTACCGCCACGACCTGCCCAAGGAGGGCAACGGCGCCCTGGGTTACGCGCGCGAGTATCTGTCGGCTCTGCGTCATGAATACCGTCTGGCCAAGCGCGTCTATGCCGAGCGCGGCTTCCACGTAATCCAGGGCTGCAACCCCCCGGACAATATCTACATGGTGGCCAAGCGATTCCGCAAATACGGTGTGGACTATGTATTTGACCACCACGACATCTGCCCCGAACTGTTCGAGGCCAAGTTCGGCCACCGCAGCGGCCTGCTGTACAAGAGCCAGTTGTGGCTGGAACGCAAGACATACGCCAACTGCAAATTCGCCTTCGTCACCAACGAGAGCTACAAGAAGATAGCCATAGAGCGCGGCGGCATGGACCCCGCCGACGTGCACGTGCTGCGCAGCGGCCCCAGGTTGGAGCGTCTGAAAATCCAGCCGTCCAAGCCTGAAATCAAGCGTGGCCGCAAGTTCATGGTGGGCTATCTCGGCGTCATAGGCCAGCAGGAGGGCATCGAGTACCTGCTCGAGGCCGCGCGCCTGCTCCGCTCCAAGGGCCGCGACGACATCTTCTGGGGCATAGTGGGCGGCGGACCGCATCTGGAGGCCCTTCGCCGCAAGGCCACCGAGATGGGCCTGGACGACATTGTGGAATTCACCGGCCGTGTGCCCGACGATGTCATGCTGGACTACCTCAACACCGCCGACGTATGCGTCAACCCCGACGAGTACAACGAGATGAACGACAAGTCGACCATGAACAAGGTGCTGGAGTACATGGCCTTGGGCAAGCCCATAGTGCAGTTCGACCTCACCGAGGGCCGCTACTCGGCTCAGGAAGCGTCGCTCTACGCGCAGCGCAACTACGCCCCTGACCTTGCCGCCAAGATAGAGCAACTTCTCGACGACCCGGACATGCGCCGCCGCATGTCGGAGTTCGGCCGCCGCCGCATCGTCGAGGAGCTCAGCTGGGACCACACTTCCCGCGCTCTGCTCAGCGCATACGACACATACTTCAAAAACCGCGGATTATGAACATAGCGATAGTCGGCACCGGATATGTTGGCCTTGTCTCGGGCACCTGTTTCGCCGAGATGGGCATGAACGTCACATGCATCGACGTCAACCGTGAAAAGATTGAAGGCCTGCGCCGGGGCGAGCTGCCCATCTACGAGCCGGGCCTGCAGGAACTCGTGGCGCGCAACATGCAGTACGGCCGCCTGAAATTCTCAACCGACCTGGCTTCGGTAATAGACGATGTCGAGGTGGTGTTCTCGGCTGTCGGCACTCCGCCGGACGAGGATGGCTCGGCCGACCTCCACTACGTGCTGGAAGTGGCCCGCGAGTTCGGTCGCAACATCAAGAAATATACCATACTGGTCACCAAATCCACCGTGCCCGTGGGCACTGCCGAGATGGTCAAGGCAGCCATACGCGAGGAACTGGCCGCGCGCGGCCTGGATATACCCTTCGATGTGGCCTCCAACCCGGAATTCCTCAAGGAAGGCGCCGCCATCAAGGACTTCATGTCGCCCGACCGTGTCGTAGTGGGCGTGGAGAGCGACCGTGCCCGTCAGGTCATGGCCCGGCTTTATAAACCGTTCATGATCATGAACTTCCGCGTGCTGTTTATGGATATTCCGTCGGCCGAGATGACCAAGTATGCCGCCAACGCCATGCTGGCCACGCGCATATCGTTCATGAACGACATAGCCAACCTGTGCGAGCTGGTGGGCGCCGACGTGGACAACGTGCGTCTTGGCATGGGCTCCGACCCGCGCATCGGCCCGAAATTCCTCTATGCCGGTTGCGGCTACGGCGGCTCGTGCTTCCCCAAGGACGTCAAAGCCCTGGCACACACCGCCCGCCAGCACGGCTACACCATGCAGGTGATTGAAGCCGTCGAGGCCGTGAACGAGCGCCAGAAGAACATCGTGTTCGAGAAAATCGCCGCCAACACCCCCGACGGGCTCGCCGGCAAGACGGTAGCCATTCTGGGCCTCTCGTTCAAGCCCGAAACCGACGATATGCGCCAGGCACCCTCGCTGCAGGTCATCGACAGCCTCCTTTCAGCCGGAGCCACAGTGCGCGTGTTCGACCCCGTGGCGCTGGACGAGTGCCGCCGCATACTGGGCGACCGTGTCACCTATACCGCCAACCTCTACGAGGCCGTCACCGGCGCGCATGTCATGGCGCTCCTGACCGAGTGGCGCCAGTTCCGTATGCCCGCCTGGACCACGGTGCGCCGCC
>CANQZK010000066.1 GCA_947628285.1 uncultured Muribaculaceae bacterium | reverse complement strand
CCAAGCATTTTCACTTGTTATGTGCCGATTTTTTTATGAACCCAGTCTATAAAGGGACTTTTTCAGTGCCCTCGCCGACGGTCGGGGGCTTGTGTGGGTCAGCGGTTTATTTTATGCCGCATGCGGCGCATTTTTCGAAGATCTGGGTGAAGAAGTCGTTGCCTTTGTCGTCTACGAGGATGAAGGCGGGGAAGTCTTCGACTTCGATTTTCCAGATGGCTTCCATGCCTAATTCGGGGTACTCGAGCAGCTCGACTTTCTTGATGGAGTTCTGGGCCAGGACTGCGGCGGGGCCGCCGATGGAGCCCAGATAGAAGCCGCCGTGCTTGTGGCAGGCATCGGTCACCTGTTTGGAGCGGTTGCCCTTGGCTATCATGACCATGGAGCCGCCGGCTGCCTGGAACTGGTCGACGTAGGAGTCCATACGGCCTGCGGTGGTGGGACCGAATGAGCCTGAGGGCATTCCGGCGGGTGTCTTGGCGGGGCCGGCGTAGTAGATGGGGTGGTCCTTGAGGTACTGGGGCATGGGTTCGCCGCGGTCCAGACGTTCTTTGATCTTGGCGTGGGCTATGTCGCGGCCTACGATGATGGTGCCGCTGAGCGACAGGCGGGTCGACACGGGATACTTGGTCAGTTCGGCCAGAATCTCGGGCATGGGACGGTTGAGGTCAATCTTGACGGCCGAGCCTTCGCCGGCTTTGCGCATTTCTTCGGGGATGAGTTCGCCGGGGTTGGCGTCGAGTTTCTCAATCCAGAGGCCGTCGCGGTTGATTTTGGCCTTGATGTTGCGGTCGGCCGAGCAGCTCACGCCCAGACCTACGGGGCAGGATGCGCCGTGGCGGGGCAGGCGGATTACGCGGATGTCGTGTGCGAAGTATTTGCCGCCGAACTGGGCGCCAAGGCCCAGACGTTCGGCTTCCTTCTTGAGGATGGCTTCGAGTTCGACGTCGCGGAAGGCGTGGCCGGTCTCGCTGCCGTGTGTGGGCAGGTTGTCGTAGTATTTTACGGAGGCTTTCTTGACGGTCTCGAGGTTCTTCTCGGCCGATGTGCCGCCGATTACGAATGCGATGTGGTAGGGCGGACAGGCTGCGGTGCCCAGGCTCTTCATTTTCTCAACCAGGAAGGGGATGAGTTTTTCGGGGTTGAGCAGGGCCTTGGTCTCCTGATAGAGGTAGGTCTTGTTGGCCGAGCCGCCGCCTTTTGCAACGAACAGGAAGTGGTATTCGTCGCCCTCGCCGGCATGGATGTCGATCTGTGCGGGCAGGTTGCAGCCGGTGTTGACCTCGTCGTACATGGTCAGGGGTGCGTTCTGGCTGTAGCGCAGGTTGTCGGTGGTGTAGGTGAGGTAAACGCCCTTGGAGATACGCTCGGCGTCGTCGCAGCCGGTGTAGACGCACTGGCCTTTTTCGGCGTGAATCACAGCCGTGCCGGTGTCCTGGCAGAAGGGCAGCATGCCTTTGGCGGCCACCTCGGCGTTGCGCAGCATGGTCAGCGCCACGAACTTGTCGTTCTCGCTGGCTTCGGGGTCGTGCAGGATTTTGGCCACCATAGCGTTGTGCTCGCGGCGCAGCATGAAGGCGTTGTCGTGGGTGCACTGGCGGGCCAGCACGGTCAGCGCTTCGGGGTCGATTACAAGGAATTCATGACCGCCCCAGTTCTCGACGCGTACATAGTCGGAGGTGAGGTGGTAGTACTCGGTCGTGTCAGGTCCCAGGGGGAACATTTCCTGATACTTAAACGGTTTTGTAGCCATAAACGGTGGTATAGAAAAATGTGTTTTGATTCTCTGACGCAAAGATACAAAAATACTGACTCATATCGGGCAGATTTCGGTTAAATTTTCGGGCGGGCTTTGGCGGTGAGGATTCTGCGGCCGAAACGGCAGTAGATGCACTTGCGGGGCTCGCAGTAGCTGCGGCGCAGTTCTATCATGGCCTGGGAGGTGAATGCGTCCGGCGCTTTGATGCCCAGGGCGCCGAACATGCGTGTGATGAAGTTGTTCTCCGGCGGCAGGGCCTGGAGCATGTCCGCGGCGGCGTCGCACAGGCGGTCGTTGTTGTAGCTTGTGCCGTAGGCGTGGATGAGGGGTATCAGGGCGTTGATTATCAGCACGTCGGCTGAGCTCCGGCTGACGGGCTGCCGCAGGGCCGCCGTGCGCCGCCCCAGGGTGGAGTGCTCGGTCCAGTAGGCGGACAGACGGATGCGCTTGAACACGTCGCGGGCCTGTTCGATGGATGCGATGGAGTGGAAATGCCGCCCGAAGTAGAATCCGTCGGCCATCAGGGCGGCCAGGGTGGCTATGCGGCGGTGGGGGAAGTTGTCGGGCCGCATGCGCGAGTATTTCCATTGCGGGGTGGCGTCGCGGGGCAGGTCGTAGGCGCGCTGCAGGTAGCGGTAGTTTGACTGCAGGCGCATGTAGTATTCGGCTTCGGAGCTGTCGTCCGGGGCCACCTCGGTTTCGAGCAGGCCCGCCTGGCCCAGCAGGGCGGCCTCGACCATGTCCGGGTCGTCGCGGTGGCGCATCAGCACGTCCAGTGGCGTGATGCGTGCCAACTGCTCCATGGGCTGGCTGTTGGTGCCGAAGCCTAAGGCGCGGGCCAGGGTGATGTAGGCCGTAGTGCGCCAGTCGTAGGTCTGCCGAAACTCATCGAGCACGCGCTCGCTCTTGGCGTAGAGGCGGTCAAAGCCCAGGGCGGTCATCCATTCGGTGACCAACAGCGACGGAATCTGACTGAAATCGTTGGCGCAGGCGGGGTCGCACGCGTGGGTGTACACCATCTGCTTGTAGCGGTCGTGGAAGTCGGGGGCGAAGGGCAGAATCATCTGGGGCACCGGGGTGCCGTCGGGGCGGGTTATGGTGCAGTCGTTGACGGCCACCACGTGCAGGATGACGGTATGGTAGGCCGGGTCGGAGTCGTGTCCGTGGGCGTGCCAGTCCGATGCGCGGTTGTGAATCTCGATGTTTCCGGCCCAGATGCGGCCGTCCAGACGGATTTTGGCGTTGAAGAAGTCGGGGCCGGAGTCGTTGTTGCGCAGGCCGGGGTCAATGACGGTTATGGGGCGGCCGTCCGTGTCGAAGCAGCGGCTGTAGTCAATCAGCCGGTATTCCCACAGGTACTGCAGCAGGGCTTCGTTGCCCGTGGCGTCCATGGTTCAGACCAGTTTGCCGAACGATGCCGGGATGGGCGTGGAGAAGTTCATGTCGCGCCGCGTCACGGGGTGGATGAACCGCAGCGTGCGTGCATGGAGGGCCAGGCGGTGGATGGGCGATGTCGTGCCGCCGTAGCGCTTGTCGCCGCTTATGGGATGGCCCAGGTCCTTCATGTGGACGCGTATCTGGTTCTTGCGGCCCGTCTGCAGCGACAGTTCCACCAGCGAGTATTTGCCGCGGGTGCGCAGGGTGCGGTACTGCGTCACGGCTAATTTGCCCTCGGCGGGATTCTGCGTGGAGTAGACCTCATGCTGGGTGTTCTCGGCCAGATAGCTGCGCACGGTGCCCTGCGGCGGGTCAATCTCGCCGCCTTCCACCACGGCCACGTAGGTGCGGTCCAGCACCATGTTGTTCCAGTTGTGCTGCAACGTCTCCTTGGCCTCCTGGGTCTTGGCGAACACCATCAGGCCGGATGTGTGCTGGTCCAGGCGGTGCACGATGAAGAGCTTGTTGCGCGGGTCGACGCGCTTCACATAGTCGCGCAGCAGCCAGTAGGCGGTGCCCTCGCTCTTGCGGTCGGTGCCCATTGACAGCAGGCCGTAGCCCTTGTGCACCACTATGATGTCGTCGTCCTCGTAGACTATGCTCAGGCGCGAGCTGTGGAAGGTCTGGAACTCGCGCGATGCGTTTACGCGGACCTCGGTGCCGGCCTCGAGGGGTGTGTCCCACTGGCGGGTCACGTTGCCGTTGACCATCACCTGGTTGTGTTTCAGATAGTCCTTGACGGTGGTGCGCTTGCGGTCCGGCATGGCTTCCAGCAGGTAGTCCAGCAGGCGCTCGCGGGGCTGTTCGGGCACGAAGGTGAGTATGATGTCGGGGCGGAACGGGGCGCGCTCGGCACCGGGCTTGGTGAGGCGTGGTTTGGGCATGGCTTCTTATTTTTTACGCGAGGATGCGGTGCGGCGGGTGGTTTTGGGCTTTTCGGGACGTTCGTCCTGGGCGCGGACTATCTCCATGGCCTGCTCGTAGGTGAGCAAGGCGGGCTCGGTGACGGTCTTGGGCAGCTTGTAGTTCTTGCCCTTGTAGGCGATGTAGACGCCGTAGCGGCCGTTGAGCACCTGCAGGTCGGGGTCGGAGGGGAATTCCAGCACGACGCGCTTGGCGGCGGCCTCGCGCTTGGCTGTAATCAGTTCAATTGCCTGGTCCAGGGTGAGTTCGGCCGGGGCGATGTCCTTGGGGATGGACACAAACTTGCCGTCGTGACGCACGTAGGGCCCGAAGCGGCCTATGGCTACGGACACGTCCTTGTCTTCAAACGTGCCGATGGTGCGGGGGAAGTCGAACAGCCTCAGGGCCTGGTCCAGGGTTATCGAGCTCATTGACTGGCCCTTGAGCAGGGAGGCGAAGCGGGGCTTCTCGCCTGAGTCGGTGTCGCCGATCTGTACCAGCGGTCCGAAGCGGCCGATTTTGACGGATACGGGGCGGCCTTCGGGGTCGTGGCCCAGCAGACGCTCGCCCACCTTGTGCTCCAGGCGCATGTTCATGGCCTTGTCCACCTCGGGGTGGAATTTGTCGTAGAAGGTGCGCATCTCCGAGTTCCAGGGCAGTTTGCCCTCGGCTATGTCGTCGAACCGTTCCTCCACGCGAGCCGTGAAGTTATAGTCAAGGATTTCAGGGAAATAGTCGGTCAGGAAGGCGTTCACCACCATGCCTATGTCGGTGGGGATGAGCTTGCCCTTCTCGCTGCCGGCTACCTCGGTGTGGCGGGTTTCGGTAATCTTGCCGGCGGGGTCGAGGCGCAGCGTCTTGAAGTCGCGGGATGAGCCCTCGCGCTCGCCCTTCTCGATGTATTCGCGGTTCTGGATGGTCGATATGGTGGGGGCGTATGTGGAGGGGCGGCCGATGCCGAGTTCCTCCATCTTCTTGACCAGCGAGGCCTCGGTGTAGCGGGGCGGCTGCTGGGTGAAGCGCTCGGTGGCGGTGATTTCGTCGGCGGTCACGGCCTGGCCGCTGCGCAGGGGCGGCAGGGTAGAACCGTCGTGGCCGGTGTCAACCATTTCATCGTCGTGGCTCTCGGCATACACGCGCAGGAAGCCGTCGAATTTGATGACCTCGCCCGATGCCACAAAGTGCTGCGAGCCGTGTGAGGGGATAATCTCGGCAGTAGTCTTTTCAATCTGAGCATCAGCCATCTGCGAGGCCACGGCGCGTTTCCATATCAGGGTGTAGAGGCGCTTCTCGCGGTCGGTGGCGTCGGCGGGCACCGTGGTGGTGATGTATGTGGGTCGGATGGCCTCGTGGGCTTCCTGGGCGCCCTTGGAGTGGGTGTGGTAGTGGCGCCGCTTGTAGTATTGTTCGCCTATCGAGTCGACGATTTCGTGGCCGATGGCGGCCACGGCCTCTTCCGAGAGGTTGAGCGAGTCGGTACGCATGTAGGTGATGTGGCCGGCCTCATAGAGCTTCTGGGCCACCATCATGGTCTGGGCCACGGTGAAGCCCAACTTGCGGGCGGCCTCCTGCTGCAGGGTGGAGGTGGTGAAAGGCGGCGCGGGCGATTTGGTCACGGGACGGGTCACAACCTCGCCCACCTTGAAGGTGGAGCCGGCGCAGTCCTTGAGCAGGGCGCGGGCCTCGGGCTCGTCGGCCAGGCGGCGCGACAGCTCGGCGCGGAATTCGTGGCCGTCGGCCTTGAATATGCCCGCGGCGCGGTAGTAGGGCTCGGATACGAAGTTCTTGATTTCGTTCTCGCGCTCCACAATCAGGCGCACGGCCACCGACTGCACGCGGCCGGCCGACAGGGCGGGCTTGATTTTGCGCCACAGCACCGGCGAGAGCTCGAAACCGACAATGCGGTCCAGCACGCGGCGGGCCTGCTGGGCGTCGACGCGGTCCATATCGATGGTGCGCGGATGGCGCAGCGCGTTCAGGATGGCGTTTTTGGTGATTTCATGGAAGACGATGCGCTTGGTTGTCTCGGGGTTGAGCCCGAGCACTTCGGCCAGGTGCCATGCAATGGCCTCACCCTCGCGGTCCTCATCAGACGCAAGCCATACGGTGTCGGCCTCGGATGCAGCCTTGCGCAGGTCGGCCACGACGTCGGCCTTGTCCTCCGGAATTTCATATATGGGCTTGAAGTCATCGTCGACATCTATGCTGAAGCTCTTGGCTTTGAGGTCGCGTATATGACCGTTGCTGGACATCACGCGGTAGTCAGAGCCCAGGAATTTTTCAATGGTTTTTGCTTTGGCGGGAGATTCGACGATTACGAGATTCTTCATACTTATATATTAATGTGTAGAAATTCGGGTGCAAAAGTAATAAAAGTTTTTGATAGCGGCGCAACTTTTCAGATAAAACGCACAGCCGGGCCGAAAGTTTCCCCGCCTGCGGCCCTCGGGGCTACGCAAAATTTTTAGACAGACAAAAGGACATAAAGACAAGAATTTTTTTGATAGAAAGACATAAGGACAAAAGAATATAAGAGCTTGTTTAAAAATAAATGTTAACGGTAGGGCTGTCAGTCGTCGAGCAGATTTGTGTCTGTGATGAGGGAGTTATGGGGCTCCATAACGACCGAAGAACAGACGCAAAGATGCCGGCGACTGGCAGCTTTGCAGTATTATTCCTTAAAATTGATAACGTATCGTCCATATATAATGCAAACAATGTTAAAGTTGATGAGCCTGCTTGTCCGGTAAAAGTTACTGTGGTCTCGCATATCTTGGCCGCTTTTTGCCTTGTTCGTCAGTCGTGTACATCAAGTACACTCCTTCCTCACAAGACAAAAATCGGCTCAAGATATGCGACCCTACCGTTAACATTTATTATTAAACAAGCTCTAAATTTTTAACAAAGAAGATAAAAAGCGCCTCCGACGCTTTTCTCATTCTCCACCGGAGAGGACGCAGGGCCGGATTACGAATTTTCACGCCTCGGGGTGGGGCGTGTTTTCGGATTTTACGGGGTGTTTCTCGTTTTACAGTCCTTAACAAACGGGCCTATGACGCTTACCAATTTCATGGCATAGCTTAGGGTTAATTAACTAATATGCAAATAAATGCAAATTGCGGATGTTTACCACACTGCCTTACCGTGCGCCGCACGGCCCTTTTATGTGACTTAACTTTGCAGCGAATTCGGTTCAGATGTGCATCGAGCACCTCGCCTCATAAACCAAAACAACAACCCGCAAAACCTTAAATCCTGACTCCGGCTGGTAAGCTGCTATGATATGAAAGATGAAGTCCCTTCCGCCCCGGAGACCCGCAAATCTGAATTTTATAACCAAAACTATTTACCTTTTCATCAATGGAAAAACTGAAAATCTGCCTGAAATCGTTCGCGATTTTGATTGCCATGATGGTATGGGGCGTTTCCGCGGCCTATGCCCAGATGGCGGTGAAAGGTGTCGTTACTGACACCTCCGGCGAGCCTCTGATTGGCGCGTCGGTTGTCGAAAAAGGCACGAAAAACGCCGTGACGACTGATGTCGACGGCGCCTTCTCGTTGTCGGTCAACGCCGGAGCAACCCTCACGGTATCATATGTAGGCTATGTGACACAGAACCTGGCCGCACAGCCCTCCATGACCATCGTCCTGACAGAGGATAACGAGCTTCTGGATGAGGTCGTTGTAGTAGGTTACGGCGTGCAGAAAAAGAGCGTCGTGACAGCCGCCATCTCAAAGGTGTCGGCCGATGAACTTGAAAGCACCGCGCCCGTGCGTATGGACAACGCCCTGAAGGGCCTTGCCGCCGGCGTTACGGTGACCTCATCGTCGGGTCAGCCCGGTTCGGCCGCCCGCGTACGTGTCCGCGGTATCGGTACCATCAACAATTCCGAGCCCCTCTACATTGTGGACGGCATGCCCATCGAAGGCGGTCTTGACTATCTGAACCCCAACGACATCGCATCATTCGAAGTGCTCAAGGACGCCGCCTCGGGCGCTGTCTACGGCGCGCGTGCCGCCAACGGCGTAATCCTGGTGACCACCAAGCGCGGCACCAACGGCCCCACCCGCGTAAGCTATGACTTCAGCTACGGTTGGCAGAGCGCTGCCAAGAAGCGTAAAGTGCTCAACGCCACCGAATACGCCATGATGATGAACGAGGGCGCCCTCAACGCCGGTCTCGCTCCGATGTACGCCAATCCCGCCTCATACGGCGCCGGCACCGACTGGCAGGACGTGGTATTCAACGACAATGCTCCCGTGATGAGCCACCAGGTGAGCCTCAACGGCGGCACCGACCGCGTCAACTACCTGCTGTCGCTGGGCTACTACACCCAGGACGGTATCGTGGGCGGCAACTATGACCACTCCAACTATCAGCGTCTGACCATGCGCAGCAATCTGGGCGTGGTTGCCTTTGACGACTCAAAGGAGCGCTCCTTCCTCAACAAACTGACCATCAACACCAACCTCTCATACGCCCGCATCAAGAGCCGCGGCATCGAGGTCAACTCCACCTGGGGCTCCGTACTGGGCTCGGCCCTGGCCATGTCGCCCATCCTGACTCCCTACCTGACCCCCGGCAGCGCCGAGTATGACCAGCAGCTGTCCTACCTTTCGGGCCAGGCCTCCTATGTGCCCATGTACGACGCCGCCGGCAACCTGCTGATGGTGCCCACCGCATTCGGCAACTTCCAGGAGATGGGCAACCCCCTGTTTGACCTCAACATGCCCGCATCCAAGAACTGGAGCCACAAATTCGTGGGCAACTTCATCGGCGAACTCCAGATTTGGGACAACATCAAGTACCGCATCAGCTACGGCGCCGACCTGAGCTTCTGGGGCGGCGACGGCTACACACCCATCTTCTACAAGCGCGACGGCAACTCGCAGTCCTACTCCAGCGTATGGAGCAACCAGCACAAGGGCACCGTATGGCAGCTCGAGAACGTGCTGAGCTACGACAAGACCATCGGTCAGCATGAATTCAGCATCCTGCTGGGCCAGTCGGCCAAGCGTAGCAACGGCAGCTATGTATCGGCCGGCCGCAACCACATCATTGACTACAACCGTCCCTACATCGACGCATCCACCGGCCAGCCCGCCGACGGCGACCAGAGCGGCGGCGGCGCACCCTCAGTCGAGTCCAAACTGGCCTCCTACTTCGGCCGCGTAAGCTACAACTTCGACGAGCGCTACATGCTGCAGGCCACCATCCGCCGCGACGGTTCCTCGCGCTTCGGCTCCAACAACCACTGGGCCACCTTCCCCTCCGTGTCCGTGGGCTGGAACATCATGAACGAGGCCTTCCTGGCCGGCCAGCGCGACTGGCTCAACAACGCCAAGGTGCGTTTCAGCTGGGGTAAGAACGGTAACGAGAATATCGGCGACTTCCATTACGTGGCCCTGGCCGCCAGCGGCAACAACTACATCTTCGGCACCGACGGCAAGGTATCCATCGGCACCAAGCCCACCCAGCTGGCCAACCCCGACCTCAAGTGGGAGGAATCCAAGCAGACCGACGTAGGTCTTGACCTGGGCTTCCTGAGCAACATGTTCACCTTCTCCGTTGACTACTTCGTGAAGGACACCGACGGCATGCTGATGACAATGTCGCTGCCCTCATACGTAGGCGAGGCCATCCCCGTGGGCAACGTGGGCAAGATGCGCAACTCCGGCGTCGAGATGGACTTCGGCTACCGCCAGAACATAGGCGAGCTGAGCCTGCGCTTCAACGCCAACGTATCCTATCTGAAGAACAAGCTCATATCCTACGGCAACGAACAGGGCTGGGCCAACCTTGACTCCTTCCAGGGCACCGGCACCATCACCCGCGCCGAGAACGGCCTGCCTTTCCCCTTCTTCTACGGCTACAAGACTGACGGCATCATCCAGAACCAGGCCGAGGCCGACGAATACAACGGCCGCTACGGCACCAAGCTGCAGCCCGGCGATGTCCGCTTCGCCGACGTGGACGGCAACGGCTCAATCACCGAAGACGACCGCACCAAGATAGGCAAGGGTATGCCCGACTGGCAGTATGGCTTCAGCCTCTCGGCCAACTGGCGCGGATTTGACTTCAACGCCTTCTTCCAGGGCGTGAGCGGCAACGACATCTTCGACGCAACCCGCCGCACCGATGCCCGCTCGACCAACCTGCCCGGCTGGATGCTCAACCGCTGGACCGGCGAAGGCACCACCAACGCTCTGCCCCGCTACGTGCAGGCCGACGCATACAACTGGCAGTCGTCCGACCTGTTGGTGTTCGACGGCAGCTACTTCCGCCTCAAGAACATCCAGCTTGGCTACACACTGCCCCGCGAGCTCACCCGCAAGGTCAAGATTGAGAAATTCCGCGTCTACGTGGCCGGCGAGAACCTCAAGACCTGGACCAAGTATCACGGCTTCGACCCCGAAATCTCGTCCGGCGGCACATCGCTCGGCATCGACTACGGTGTCTATCCCCAGCCCCGCGTATGGACTGTAGGCCTCAACCTGCAATTCTGACGCACAGCTCATATAACCATCCTTAACACATTACCGACAAATGAAATCGATATCAAAATACATAGTGATGGGGGCTGCTCTGATTGCAACGGCATCATGCGGCGACGACTTCCTCAACGTCACCTCGCCCACCCAGCCCTCGGCCGGAGAGTACTTCTCCACCAAAGCCCATCAGGAAGAGGCTGTCATAGCCGCTTACGATCCCCTGCAGTGGACTGACTGGGCCATGAACGAATACAACCCCTACATCCTGATGTCCGACATCATGGCCGACGACCTCTGGGTTGGCGGCTCCGACAAGAATGACAACCAGAACTGGCACCTGATGGCCGACTACTCGGCCACTCCCACCCAGGTAATCGCCGGCCTGTGGACCGACGGCTTCAGCGGCATCAAGCGCTGCAACGACGTGCTGGAGAACATGGAGAAAGAGATTGAAGGCGCCACTGCCGACGACCTCAAGAGTTGGGAGGCGCAGGCCCGCGTGCTCCGCGCTTTCTACACCAACTGGCTGTGGAAATTCTACGGCAACATCCCCTACTTTGACCGCAACCTCACATCGCCCTACTTAGCCGAGCAGATGCCCGCCGACAAGGTGTATGAAGCCATGGTGGCCGACATCGAGAAGGCCATCAGCCTCAACATCCTGCCCATGCGCCCCGTGGGCAACGAGGGTCGCGTATCACTGGCCATGGCCTACATGCTCTATGCCGAGGTGGTCATGTACCAGAACGACACCGAGCGCTATCCCACCGCCCTGAAGTACATGAAGGCCATCATCGACTCGCCCCTGTACTCCCTGGCACCGGACTACACCACCATCTTCAAGGAAGAGGGCGAGTGGAGCAGCGAGTCAATCTTTGAAATCAACTACATCTCCGAGAACGCCGTGCGCGACTGGGGCGCACCCCTGGCAGCCGGCGGCACAGTCCTGCCCACGCTCATATCGCCCAACAACTGGCCCAGCGGCGAAGCCGGCCACAACGGCGGCTGGGGCTTCTGCCCGGTACGTGCCACTACGTACGAGATGTTCTCGCCCGACGACGCCCGCCGCGACGCCACCTGCTGGAACGTAGCCGCCACCGGCGTGGAATACAACAAGCGCTATCAGGACGAAGGTTTCTTCCTGGAGAAATACGTCGCCCAGGCCGACGGCAACGCCGGTCAGAAGGCTTCAGGCGAGCTCAACTACAACAACAACTGGCGCATCTACCGCTACTCCGAGGCCCTGCTCAACGCAGCCGAGCTCATCCTGGCCACCGGCGGCAATGCCGGCGACGCCAAGCAGTATCTCAACGACGTGCGTCACCGCGCCGGACTGACTGTGGAACTGCCCGCCACCCTGGACAACATCCTGCAGGAACGCCGCCTGGAATTCGTAGGCGAGGGCAAACGCTACTGGGACCTGATCCGCACCGGCCGCGCCGCCTCAGTGCTCACCCCCGACAACCATCCCCAGGGCTGGGGCCGCACCAAGGCATGGACCGAGAACAAGAAGCACCTGCCCATCCCGCAGAGCGAAATCGACAAGTCGCTCGGCACTCTTACCCAGAATCCTTACTAATCAACTGAATCACAACGATGAAACTTAATCTATAAAATCCCAGAATTGGGCGTAATATCCAGGCCGGCGGCTTCGACGAGCTGTCGGTCTTTCTTCATCAC
>CANQZK010000065.1 GCA_947628285.1 uncultured Muribaculaceae bacterium | reverse complement strand
TCATGCTAAACGTCAGATTTTTAATGAATTAAACACTTGGCTCCCAGGAGCCGTTAAAAAATAACCGAAGTATTGGTAAAGTTCATCCGTCGATAAATCGAGAGAGGCTTTGTCACTTCGGTGGCAAAGCCTCTCTTATATCATGATTCGTCGCGGAATCAGAGAGTGTCGTTGAGCAGGCGGCCCTGCAGGGCGTCGCGATGCTTGAGGTAGTCCTTTGAAGCCAAATAGGCGTCGATGGCGTCGGCGTGACTCTCGCGGTGGAGGTCGGTGCCCAGGAAGTCCACCATGCCGTCCTTTATCAGCTGCTCGGCCATGCGCTTCTCCGCGGGGCCGTATGCGCCGGCCAGGCTTAGCACGTTGCACTGGAACAGCAGTCCGGCATCATGCAGAGTGCGGTAGCGGTCCTGGCGCTTGTAATAATATGAATAGCGTTCGGGGTGGGCCAGGATGGGACGGTAGCCCTTGACCTGGAGGTCGAATACCAGGCGATCAAGGTTCCAGGGCTCCTGCATGAACGAATTCTCGATGAGCAGATACTGCATGGGCAGCATCATCAGTTCGTTCTTGGCCAGATGGTCCAGGAAAAGGTCGTCGATGCGGTACTCGGCCGAATGTGAGATGGCCGGTGTGGTGACACCCTCGGCAGTCAGACGGTCAGTCAGAGAGGTCAGGGCCGGTGTGACAGTCTCCTTCGTGTTGGGGAAAGTGCCGTAAGTAACGTGAGGCGAAGCGATGATACGCTCCAGGCCCCATTGGGCCATACGGTTGACCAGACGCACGGAAGTATCCACGTCGGGCGAGCCGTCGTCGATACCGGGGAGGATATGACAGTGGATGTCGGTTTTATAGAAAAGCGGTTGCCGCTCGCGTTTGCGTGAAAATATATTGAACATAACGTATTAACAATAATCAAGACGCAAAGTTACGAAATTTCCGCCATTACCGCAAATCCGCCTGCGCAGCCGATGTTGCTGATGCGCTGACGCGCAAAGATGTGATTTATGTTGCTTATGTGGCGTATGTTGCTTATGTGACTTATGTGGCGTATGTTTCTGATGTAGACCGAGCTACATAAGCTACATAAATCACATCAGCCACATACGCCACATAAGCTACATACGCCACATAAATAACATAAGAAACATAAATCACATCTTCATCAACAAAAAACTTTGCGGAAAATTTGCGTAGTTAAAAAATTAGACGTACCTTTGCAGGCGCAATACGGTACCATGGCCGAGTGGTGAGGCAACGGTCTGCAAAACCGTGTACAGCAGTTCGATTCTGCTTGGTACCTCAACAAGCCCGCTACTTCAGCGGGCTTTTGTTTTTAAGTCACGGATATGCATCCGCTAAACCGGATGCTCCCCGCGTCCATTCCGCCGAGCGGATGCACCGGGACGTCCATAAAGACAACCGGATGCTCCCCGCGTTCATTCCGCCGAGCGGATGCACCGGGGGTGCATCCCTACTTTAACCGGATGCCAGGACCGGCATTCTGACCATAACCGGATGCACCGGGGGTGCATCCCTACTTTATTAAACGTTTCAAGAACCTCTTTCTCTCACAATGTATTACGTCAGCAAACGAATTGAAATATCAGCCGCACACCGTCTTGAGCTGGACTACCCCAGCAAGTGTTCGGCGCTGCACGGCCACAACTGGGTCATCACTGTTCACTGTCGCGCCGCCGAGCTCAACAGCAACGGGATGGTCACTGATTTTACTGATATCAAGCGTCTGATGCACGACCGTCTGGACCACGCTTGCCTCAACGATGTCCTGCCGTTCAATCCTACGGCCGAGAACATAGCCCGCTGGATATGCGAGACGGTACCCAACTGTTATCGTGTGGAGGTGCAGGAGAGTGAAGGTAATACAGCCGCTTATGAAAAAGACGTATAAGGTCAACGAAATTTTCTACTCGCTGCAGGGCGAGGGTTACTATACGGGCACTCCGGCCGTGTTTCTGCGGCTGAGCGGCTGCAATCTGCATTGCCCTTTCTGCGACACCGACCACGCCGCCGCCACGCCCATGACGGCCGAGGAGATTGCCGACGCGGTGGCCGCCTACCCGGCGCGCCATCTGGTCATCACCGGCGGCGAGCCCACCCTTCAGCTGGACAGCGACCTGCTGCGCGCCCTGAAGGCCCGGCGGTTCTATGTGCAAATTGAGACCAACGGCACGGGCAAGGTCCCGCCCGAGGTGGACTGGGTGACCTGCTCGCCCAAGGAGGGCCCGTGGCGCGTTGACCGCATCGACGAGCTGAAAATCGTATTCCAGAGCGAGGATGTTGAAACTTTGGTCGACCTGCTGCCGGCCACGCACCACTTCCTGCAGCCGTGCTCGGGGTTGAACACCGCCGATGTCATAGCTTACTGCATGGAGCATCCGCGCTGGCGTCTGTCGCTGCAGACCCACAAACTCATCGACATAAAATGATGCGCCGGCTGCTGCTGATAATCGCCCTGCTGACGAGTTGCGCCATGATGCGCGCCGCCGTCCCGACGGACACCGTGGTATCGCTGGTCAACGTCTATCCCGGCCACGACATCTACGAGCTGGAGGGCCACACGGCACTGCGCCTGACCATGCCGGGAGGCGATTATGCCGTGAGCTGGGGCACGTTCGATTTCGACTCGCCCAACTTTGTCTACCGTTTTGTCAAGGGCGAGACCGACTACCGCGTGGACATCATCCCCTGGCAGCCCTTTGAGCGCTACTACGCCGGCTGCGGCCGCCGCATAGTGTCGCACCGCATCGACTTCACCCCCGAGCAGACCCGACGCCTGCTGGACCTCATAGCCGACAACCTGCTGCCGCAGAACCGCGTGTACCGCTACAACTACGTGCTGGACAACTGCGCCACCCGCCCTCTGCGCATGCTTGAGCTGGCCGCGGGCGACAGCCTTGTGGTCGTAGACTACGGCACCGCAACCGACAGCATAGCCCGCCCGCTGACGTTCCGCAACGTCATGCGCCGCTATCACCGCAACTATCCGTGGTATCAGTTCGGCATCGACCTGGCCCTGGGCAGCGGTATCGACCGCCCCGTGGACAGCCGCGAGCTGACCTTTGCACCCGTGCTGCTCGACGCCGCAGCCGGCCGCATCACCCTGCGCGGCTCGGGCCGACGGCTCACCGCCGGAGCACCCGTGCCCGTGGCCGACTTCGCCCCCGCAGCCGCCGTGGCCGCCCCCACCCCGTGGTATCTGACGCCCATGGCCGCAGCTCTTGCGGTACTTGTCCTGGCCGCGGTGCTGACCGTGCGCGATGTGAGGCGCCGGCGCGTCACCCGCTGGTTCGACGCCGTCCTGTACGGCCTTCAGGGCCTGGCCGGCTGCCTGCTGACATTCCTGATATTCGTATCCGTGCATGAAGCCACGTCGCCCAACCTGCTGCTGATGTGGCTCAACCCCCTGGCGCTTGTCGTGCCCGTGCTGATTTGGTTAAAAAAATGCAAAGTCGCTGTATTTTCGTATCAAATTATTAACTTTGCGCTGCTGTTCGCCATGTGCGCGGTGTGGCCCTTCGCGGGCCAGTCAGCCAACGCGGCTTTCTGGCCGCTGATAGCCGCCGACGCCCTGCGCTCGCTCAGCTACATATATATTTATGTCACGCAGAAGTCCCGATAGCCGTCCGGGCAGCCTCCGGTTGCCCCGCATAGTGATTGCCATGCTTGCCTCGATGGTGAGCATGGTGGCGGTGGCTCATGACGAGGCCCGACGCCCGCAATTGGTTGTCGGCATAGTCATCGACGGGCTGGACCAGCAATATATCGACCTGCTGCGCAGCCACTTCGGCGACGACGGCTTCAACCGTCTGCTGCGCGACGGCGTCTTCGTGCCCAACGCCGACTACGGCACCGCACTTGACGCCACCGCTGCCACCGCCATGCTCATGACCGGCGCCGCACCCGCCACCAACGGCGTGCCCGCGGCCATGGTATTCGACCGCGACGCCCTGCGCCCGGTCGAGGTCATGAAGGACGGCGACGAGATGGGCAACTTCACCACCCAAGGCTACTCGCCCCGGCGTCTGTTGGCCAGCACCATAGCCGACGAGGCGCGCATAGCCGGCGGAGGCGTGACACACGTGTACTCCGTGGCCCCCGACGCCGCTCAGGCCGTCATCCTGGCCGGGCACAGCGCCAACTGCGCCATCTGGCTCAACGACCGCACCGGCAACTGGGCCACATCCACCTTCTACAAGGACGCCCCCACCACCCTGACGCGCCGCAACCGCACCATGCCCCTGTCGGCGCGGCTGGACACCATGCAGTGGACACCCCTGCGCGGAGCCGAGTGCTATCCCGGTCTGCCCGAACACCTTACGCACTACCCGTTCCGGTACACCTTCGGCCGCGGCAACGACGGCCGCTACGCCATGTTCGCATCATCGCCCCTGGTCAACCGCGAGGTCACCGACATAGCCGGCGACATAATCAACGACATGAAGCTGGGCAGCTCCGACGGCGTGGACATGGTGAACATAGCCTACTCGCTGCGGCCCTACGACTACACCAAGAACGACGACAACCGCTACGAACTCATCGACGCCTATCTGCGGCTGGACCGCGACATAGCCCGCATAATCAAGACCGTCGAAGGCCGTGTCGAGCCGGACCGCGCCGTGTTCTTCCTTGCCGCCACGCCGCCCACCGGCCGCGTGCGCCGCGACGACGAGCGCTGGGCCATACCCTACGGCGAGTTCTCCACCAAGAAGGCACGCTCGCTGCTCAACATGTACCTCATAGCCAAGTACGGCAACGGCGAGTGGATCAAGACCTTCTATGCCAACCAGTTCTATCTCAACCACCAGCTCATCAGCGACAAGAGCCTGGACCCCGAGAAGGTGCGTCTGGACGCCGCCACATTCCTGGCGCGCATGAGCGGTGTAGACCGCGTCTACACCGTTGACGAGATTCTGGCCGGCCGCGGCGACGAACGCATACGTGCCCTGCGCCGCAACATGCACCCCGAATCGATGGGCGACCTGCTCATAGAAGTCGACCCGGGCTGGGAAGTCCTGGACGACGCCATCAGCACGGCCGCGCCTGACCGCGTCAAGTACGTGCAGCGCTACGCCGCACCCGTGGCGCCATTCATCATCATGGCCCCCGGCGTGGCTCCCCGCGTCATCGAGACGCCCGTGGACGCCCGCATGCTGGCCCCCACGGTGACGCGCCGCCTGCGCATACGCTCGCCCAACGCCGCAGCCATGCCCGGACTGGTGCTCTGACGCCTCATCAGGGCCGCCCCACCCCCTTCATCGCTAATTTACAAGCGCTTTTGTGAGAATTTTTAATAAATTTTCACTAACTTTGCGCAATTAATCACACTCATCGATAACCGACCAACTACATAAATGTCACTCGAATCATTTTTCACCTCCATCTTCGGCTCCAAAGCGCAGCGCGACGAGAAGCGCTACCGCAGCTTTGTCGAAGACAAAATCAACCCCCTCGGGCCTGACCTCCAGGCGTTAAGCAACGACGAGCTGCGTGCCAAAGTGGCCGACATCCGCGCCGACATCCACGCCGCAATCAATCCCGACGAGACCAAAATAGAACAGCTCAAGGCCGAAATCGAAACCCTGCCCCTGGACAAGCGCCAGCCCCTGTGGGACGAAATTGACAAGGCCGAGAAAAACATAAACGAGACACTCGAGGAAAAACTGACCGAGCACCTGCCCATGGTGTTCGCCGCCCTGCGCGAGGCCGCACGCCGTTTCGCTCAGAACGAGACCGTCGAGGTCACCGCCACCGACCTTGACCGCGACTTTGCCGGCCAGGGCAAGGACTTCCTCACCATCGAGGGCGACAAAGCCATCTACCGCAACCGCTGGATGGCCGGCGGCAACGAGACCGTCTGGGACATGGTGCACTACGACGTGCAGATGATCGGCGGCAAGGTGCTCAACGAAGGCAAGATAGCCGAGATGGCCACCGGCGAGGGCAAGACCCTGGTGGCCACCCTGCCCGTGTTCCTGCGCTCGCTCACCGGCCGCAGCGTGCACGTGGTGACCGTCAACGACTACCTGGCCAAGCGTGACTCCGAGTGGATGGGCCCGCTGTACAACTTCCTGGGCTCGACCATCGACTGCATAGACAAGCACCAGCCCAATACCCCGGCCCGCCGCGCCGCCTATGCCTGCGACATCACATACGGCACCAACAACGAATTCGGCTTCGACTACCTGCGCGACAACATGGCCATGTCGCCTGAGGACATGGTGCAGCGCGGCCACTACTACGCCATTGTCGACGAGGTCGACTCCGTACTCATCGACGACGCCCGTACGCCTCTGATCATATCCGGCCCCGTGCCCAAGGGCGACGAGCAGTACTTCAACGAATACAAGATGAACGTCGAGAAGGTTGTCCAGGCCCAGCGCCGTCTGGTCAGCCAGCTGCTCATCGACGCCAAGAACAAGATAGCATCGGACGATAAGGAAGTGCGCAAGGAAGGCGCCCTGCTGCTGTTCCGCGCCTACAAGGGCCTGCCCAAGTACGGCCCCCTGATCAAGTTCCTGAGCCAGGAAAGCATGAAGACCCTGCTTCTAGAGACCGAGGCCCACTACCTGCAGGACAACGCCCGCGAGATGCCAGTGGTCACCGACCCGCTCTACTTTGTCATCGACGAGAAAAACCGCTCCGTCGAGCTCACCGACAAGGGTCTGGACGAGCTTACCGGCAAAATCGAGGACCCGCAGTTCTTCGTGCTGCCCGACATCGCCTCGCAACTCAGCGAGCTGGAACACGTGCCCGACGCCGACGAGCGCCAGACCCGCAAGGACGAGCTGATGCAGGACTACGCCGTCAAGGCCGAACGCGTCCACACCGTCAGCCAGCTCCTCAAGGCATATACGCTGTTCGAGAAGGACGTGGAATACGTCGTTGACGACAACAAAATCAAGATCGTTGACGAGCAGACCGGTCGTATAATGGAAGGTCGCCGCTACAGCGACGGCCTGCACCAGGCCATCGAGGCCAAGGAAGGCGTCAAGGTCGAGGCCGCCACACAGACATTCGCCACCATCACCCTGCAGAACTACTTCCGCATGTACCACAAGCTGGCCGGTATGACCGGTACGGCCATCACCGAAGCCGGCGAGTTCTGGGACGTGTACAAGTTGGAAATCGTCACCATCCCCACCAACAAACCCGTGGCGCGAATCGACATGAACGACCGCGTCTACAAGACCAAGAAAGAGAAATACAAGGCCGTCATAGCCGAGATTGAGCGCCTGCACGCCATAGGCCGTCCCGTGCTGGTGGGCACCACCTCAGTTGAAATATCCGAGCTGCTGTCCAAGATGCTGCAGATGCGCCACATACCCCACAACGTGCTCAACGCCAAGCTGCACCAGCGCGAGGCCGAAATTGTGGCCCTGGCCGGTCTGCCCGGCGCCGTGACCATCGCCACCAACATGGCCGGCCGCGGTACCGACATCAAGCTGCCCCGGGAAGTCAAGTACATGCAGGACACCGAGATTGTAAAGGGCAAGGGCATCGGCGGTCTGGCCATCATCGGCACCGAGCGCCACGAATCCCGCCGCGTCGACCGCCAGCTGCGCGGCCGTGCAGGCCGTCAGGGCGACCCGGGTTCGTCCGTCTTCTTCGTATCCTTTGAGGACCAGCTGATGCGTCTGTTCGCCACCGACCGCGTCATGAAGATGCTTGACACCTTCGGCCTGAAGGAGGACGAGATGATTGAGCACAAGATGGTCAACAACGCCATCGAGAAAGCCCAGAAGCGCGTCGAGGAGAACAACTTCGGCATCCGTAAGCGCCTGGTCGAGTATGACGACGTGATGAACAAGCAGCGCAACTACATCTACACGCGCCGCCAGCACGCACTCAAAGGCGAACGCATAGGCATCGACATCGCCAACATGATCTACGACACCATCGAGAACCTGGTGAACCAGTACGACTCCGCCGCCGACTTCCCCGCCCTGTCGCTTGACCTCTACCGCATCTTCACCATCGAGCCTCCCTTCGACGAGAAGGAATACGACCGTCTCTCGCCCCAGGAACGCATCGACGCCCTCCACGCCGCCGCCCTTGAAGCCCTCCAGCGCAAGAACGACCGCATCCGCGAGGTGGCCATGCCCGTCATCACCAACCTGATGCAGAACAACGACTACCGCGGCAAGATAATCGTGCCCGTATCGGACGGCAAGCGCATCTTCAACCTGCGCATCGACCTGGACGAAGCCGCCGCCACCGAAGGCCGCAACATCATCAAGGAATGGCAGAAAGCCCTCTCGCTGGTGACCATCGACGAACTGTGGATGATGCACCTGCGTGAGCTGGACCAGCTGCGCCAGTCGGTACAGAACGCATCATATGAGCAGAAGGACCCGCTGGTAATCTACAAGGTAGAAGCCTTCCACCTGTTCCAGGACATGCTCAGCCGCCTCAACAACAAGATGGCCGCCACCCTGATGCGCGGACACATCCCCATGCGCGAGGCTCCCGCCGAGCAGCCTGCATCCGCACCCGCCGGGGGCGGCGAAATCCCCGAACAGACCGGCGAGGCACGTCCCAAGCCCAAACGCGAGGCCCCCGAAATGAAACAGGCATCGCCCGAGATGCCCCGCCGCTACGAGTACAAGACCTCCAAGGCCACTCTGCCCGGCGAGGAAGCCCAGCGCCGCGCCGCCTCCGCTCCCCAGGGCCCTGCGCCCAAACCCATGCCCATGCGCGCCCAGCCCAAGGTGGGCCGCAACGACCCCTGCCCCTGCGGCTCAGGCAAGAAGTACAAGAACTGCCACGGCCGTGGCCTCTGACATAAGCAACCTTAGACAACACATTCATATACAGATATGTACAGAACTAATACTTGCGGCGAGTTGCGCCTCTCCGACGCCGGACGCCGCGTCACGCTGGCCGGCTGGGTGCAGCGCATCCGCAAAATGGGCGGCATGACCTTCCTGGACCTGCGCGACCGCTACGGCATCACCCAGGTCGTCTTTGAGAACGACAACAACAGCGACCTCACTGAAGCGGCCAACCACATGGGCCGCGAATTCGTGGTTCAGATCAGCGGCACCGTCACCGAACGCACCGCCAAGAACCCCAACATGCCCACCGGCGACATCGAAATCATCGCCGACAAGCTCACCGTGCTCAACCCCAGCCTGGTGCCCCCCTTCACCATTGAGGACGACACCGACGGCGGCGACGACCTGCGCATGCGCTTCCGCTACCTGGACCTGCGCCGCAACGCCGTGCGCCGCAACCTGGAGCTGCGCCACCGCATGACCATGGAAGTGCGCCGCTATCTTGACTCCAAGGGCTTCCTGGAAATCGAGACCCCCATGCTGGTAGGCTCGACCCCCGAGGGCGCACGCGACTTCGTCGTGCCCTCGCGCATGAACCCCGGCCAGTTCTACGCCCTGCCCCAGTCGCCCCAGACACTCAAGCAGCTTCTGATGGTATCGGGCATGGACCGCTACTTCCAGATTGTGAAGTGCTTCCGCGACGAAGACCTCCGCGCCGACCGCCAGCCCGAGTTCACCCAGATTGACTGCGAGATGAGCTTCGTCGAGCAGGACGACGTAATCAACCTGTTCGAGGGCATGGCCAAACACCTGTTCAAGGAAATCCGCGGCGTGGAACTCACCGAACCCTTCCCCCGCATGACATGGGCCGACGCCATGAAGTACTACGGCTCGGACAAGCCCGACACCCGCTTCGGCATGCGTTTCGTCGAGCTGATGGAGCCCCTCAAGGGCCACGGCTTCAGCGTATTCGACAACGCAGCATACATCGGCGGCATCGTGGCCGAAGGCGCCGCTTCATACACCCGCAAGCAGCTCGACGCCCTGACCGACTTTGTCAAGCGTCCCCAGATCGGCGCCAAGGGCATGGTCTACGCCCGCGTCAACGAGGACGGCACCGTCAAGTCGTCAGTCGACAAATTCTACGATCAGGACACCCTGCGCGCCATGGCCGACAAGATGCAGGCACGCCCCGGCGACCTCATTCTGATTCTGAGCGGCGACGACGCCATGCGCACCCGCAAGCAACTGTGCGAGCTCCGTCTGGAGATGGGTCGCCAGTTGGGTCTGCGCGACAAGAACAAATTCTCATGCCTGTGGGTGGTTGACTTCCCCATGTTTGAGTGGAGCGAGGAGGAAGGCCGTCTGATGGCCATGCACCACCCCTTCACCCACCCCAAGGACGAGGACATCCCCATGCTGGACACCAACCCCGCCGAGGTCCGCGCCGATGCCTATGATATGGTCATCAACGGCGTCGAGGTAGGCGGCGGCTCAATCCGTATCCACGACAGCAAGCTGCAGGCCAAGATGTTCGAGATTCTCGGCTTCACCCCGGAGAAGGCTCAGGAGCAGTTCGGCTTCCTGATGAACGCCTTCAAGTACGGCGCACCCCCGCACGGAGGTCTGGCCTACGGTCTGGACCGCTGGGTATCGCTCTTCGCCGGTCTGGACTCCATCCGCGACTGCATCGCCTTCCCCAAGAACAATTCGGGCCGCGACGTCATGCTGGACGCCCCCGCGCCGCTTGACCCCAAGCAGCTCGACGAGCTCAAACTGGCCGTCGAACTCCCCGAAGAATGACCCCGCAAATGATTCTCAACGCCGACATAATCAGCGCCATCAACAACTACGCGCCCCTGAGCCTCCAGGAAAAATGGGACAACTCAGGGGTGCAGTTGGGCGATGTCACCGCCCCCTGCCGGGGCGTGCTGCTGTGCGTCGACGTCACCGAACAGGTCGTGGCCGAGGCCGCCCGCCGCGGCTGCAACCTGATAGTATCGCACCATCCCCTGCTGTTCAAGGGCCTGCGCAACATCACCGGAAGCACCCCGGTGGAACGCGCCGTCATCGCCGCCATCCGCGGCGGCATCACAGTCTACTCGGGCCACACGTCGCTTGACAGCGCCCCCGGCGGCATATCCCACTGCATGGTGCGCATGCTCGGCGCCCGCTTCGAGAGCGTTCTCGAGCCCTCCGCCCCCGGTGCCGAAACAGGCCTCGGAGCCGTGGCCGTCTTCGAGACGCCCCTGAACGAGGACGCCTTTGTCCGGCTGGTCAAGGACACTTTCGGCTCAAGCGTATGCCGCTGCTCGCGCCCCGCGGGCCGCAACATAGAACGCCTGGCCCTGTGCGGCGGCTCCGGCGGCGAATTCATACCCCGCGCCGTGGCCTCGGGAGCTCAGGCCTATCTGACCAGCGACGTCCGCTACCACGACTTTGTGGACCACGGCGGCGACATATTCATCGTCGACATAGGCCACTACGAAAGCGAATCATGCGCAAAACAGATTTTTTATCGGATAATCTCCGAAAAATTTCCTAACTTTGCAGTCTACTACTCTCAAACAGAACAAAATCCAATAAACTACTTATAAACGCAATGGCAACTGACAAGAAAACAGACCAAGTGCTGAGCGTAGAAAAACGTCTGAAATCGCTCTACGAACTGCAGACCATCCTCTCTGAAATCGACCGCATCAAAACCATCCGCGGCGAGCTCCCCCTCGAAGTCAAAGACCTCGAAGACCAGATAGCCGGCCTACAGACGCGCCTCGAGAACTATGCCCGTGAAATCGACGAGCTCTCACACGCCATGGCCGAGGAGAAAAACAAAATCGCCGACAGCCGGGCCAAAATCGCCAAATACAACGAGCAGATCGACAACGTACGCAACAACCGCGAGTACGACCTGCTGCACAAGGAAGTCGAATACCAGTCGCTTGAAATCGAGCTGGCCGAGAAGCACATCAACGAGCACGCACGCGCCATTGAGAACCGCAAAGCCGATGTTGCCGCCACCACCGAGCGCATCGAAGACCTCAAACACATCCTGGCCGAAAAACAGGCCGAGCTGGAGGAAATCATCAGCGAGACCCGTCAGGAAGAAGAAAACCTGCGCCTGAAAGCCAAGGAAATCGAATCGCACATCGACGACGAACGCCTCCTGCAGGCCTTCAAACGCATCCGCAAGAACGCTCACAACGGTTTGGGCATAGTCTACGTGCAGCGCAACGCCTGCGGCGGCTGCTTCAACCGCATCCCGCCCCAGAAACAGATGGAAATCCGCCTGCACAAAAAGGTGATAGTCTGCGAATACTGCGGTCGCATCATGATCGACCCCGCCCTGGCCGGCGTCGAAGAAACCCCCGCCAAGTAAATCCGCTCCCCGCATACAACACCACGAGGCTGCGCCCCACCGGCGCAGCCTCGTCGTTGTTAGTCAATGGTGTAAGTTAAGAGCTTGTTTAATAATAAATGTTGACGGCAGGGTCGCATATCTTGAGTCGATTTTTGTTTTGTGAGGAAGGAG
>CANQZK010000064.1 GCA_947628285.1 uncultured Muribaculaceae bacterium | reverse complement strand
TACCAAAAGAATCGGCAACTTTTTCAAGCTGCCGATTCAACTTTTTTAGGGTTTTTATTATCCCGAACTCACGTATAATATACTTTTGTTTATGAATATAACGCGCGCGGATTGGCTATGGTTTGGTAAAAAAGCGTAACTTTGCAGCATAATTTTCGTGTTTATGAATGAATCTTTACAACATATAGCCGAGCTGACCGGCGGTACGCTGACCGGTGCGGCCGGCACGGAGGAATATACAAGTCTGCTGACTGACAGCCGCTCGCTGTGCGAGGCCCGGGGCACTTTGTTCTGCGCTCTGCGCACGGATGCGGCCGACGGCCACCGCTACATTGCCGAGATGGCCGCCCGCGGCGTCAATGCTTTTATTGTGGAGCGTGTGCCCGAGGGCGTACCGGGGGCATTCATCCGCGTGCCGTCCGTGCGGCAGGCTCTGACGGACCTTGCCGCCGGTATTCGCGCCGATTTCAAGGGCACGGTGGTGGCCATAACCGGGTCGACCGGCAAGACGGTGGTCAAGGAAATGCTTTATGCCCTGACGGCGGGCAAGCTGAAATTGCACCGCAGCCCGCGCAGCTGGAACTCGCTCATCGGTGTGCCGCTGACGCTGACCGAGATGCCTGCCGACACGCAGGTCGAGGTGGTCGAGGTGGGCATTGACCGCGCCGGGGTGATGGACAGCCATGCACGCCTGTTGCGCCCCCACATCGGGGTCATGACGGCCATCACCGATCAGCATGACGAGGGGTTTGCGTCGCGCCTTGAGAAGATTGAGGAGAAGGCTCGCCTGTTTGCGGGCTGCCGGACCATTGTGTTCGATGCTACGGATGCCGATGTCGAGCCGGTACTGCGTCGCACCTGCCCCGATGCGCAACTCATAGCCGTGCCCGAGTGCGCCGACCCGCTGCAGACTGATGCCGCCGTGGCCCGCGCCGTGGCCGGGCTGCTGTGTCCGGACGCCCCTGCGGCTGACGATACCCCGCTGCAGGCCGTATCGAGCCGCCTGGACGTGCATGAGGGCGTCAACGACTGCCTGATGGTGTACGACAATTTCACGCACGATGTGCGTTCGCTGCGCTCGGCCCTGGACTTCCAGCGCCGCCGCGCCGTGGCGGGACGCTCGTCCACGCTTATTTTGGGCGACTTCAGCTTGGAGAATGACGACAGCGCCTATGCCCGCGCCGCCGCCCTGGCCGGAGCCATGGGCATCCGCCGCGTAATAGGCGTGGGCCCGCGCATGGCGGCTCTGCGGCATATGTTCGAGGCCGTGGGCAAGATTGAGACCGCCGCCTCGGTAGCCGATTTCCTGGCACAATTCGATATCAACAGTTTCAGCTCCGAAACCATACTCATATCGGGCGATGCAGCCGCCGGATTCGCCGACATCAAGGCTATGCTGGAGAATCCGCGCCACGACACCGTGTTTGAAATCAATCTGGACGCGGTGGTGCACAATTTCAACTATTACCGCAGTCTGGTAGGGCGCGATACGGGCCTTGTGGCCATGGTGAAGGCCTCGGCCTACGGAACCGGCGCAGTGGGCATAGCGCGCACGCTGCAGGCACAGGGCGCGGCCTATCTGGCCGTGGCTGTGGTGGGCGAGGGCGTGGAGCTGCGCCGCAACGGCATAACCATGCCCATCATGGTGCTCAACCCCATGACCACCAATTTCAAGGCTCTGTTCGATTACCGTCTGGAGCCGTCGGTGTTCTCGCTGCGTGAGTTCGAGACGCTTGACCGTCAGGCCCGGCGCTACGGCGTGAAGGATTTCCCGGTGCACATCAAGTTGGATACGGGCATGCACCGTGTGGGCTTTGTGGAGGAAGAACTGCCCGACCTGCTCCGTGCCATGGCCGCCACCGACCGTCTGCGCGCCGCATCGGTGTTCAGCCACCTGGCCACGGCCGACTGCCTGGATATGGACGACTATACGGAGATGCAGCTCGAGGTGTTCGAGCGTGCCTCGGGCCGGATCGTGTCGGCTCTGCCCTATAAGGTCAAGCGCCACATACTCAACACGGCCGGCATAATGCGCTTCCCTCGTCATCATTATGACATGGTGCGCCCGGGCATAGGTCTGTACGGCATATCGCCCGTGCCTGAGGATGTGCCGCACCTGCACACGGTGGCAGCGCTGCGCACTTCCATCGTGTCCATACGTCACTGGACGGCCGGCACCACCATCGGTTATGGCCGCCGCGGCGTGCTGACGCGCCCGTCGGTCATCGCCACAGTGCCTGTGGGATATGCCGACGGTGTCAACCGCCATATGGGCCGCGGCGCCGCATCGTTCATTGTCCGCGGCCGCAAGGCGCCCACGGTGGGCAATATCTGCATGGACCAGTGCATGATTGACATCACTGATATACCCGATGCGCAGATAGGCGATTCGGTGGAGGTGTTCGGCCCGCAGAATCCCGTCACGGGACTGGCCGAGATTCTCGACACCATACCCTATGAACTGCTGACAGCCGTCTCGCCGCGCGTCAAACGCATTTATTTCAGGGAGTGATTCAGTCGTCGCGGCCGCACTCGGTCCAGCCGTGGGTCTGTTCAAGCAGCTCACGGACCGCCGGACGCAGGTAGTTGCGGATTTCGTAGTAGGGGACTATGGCCTCGACTTCGCCGGCTGCGCCGTAGCTGATTTCGTACTTTTCAAAACGGAACAGCACGCCCGTGGGGCAGAGTTCAACGTTGTCCGGCACGCGCTCGGCAGGCGAGGTCACGTCATCGCCCAGGCGGGGCTGCAACTGCTTGTTTATCAGCGGCAGTATGCGGCTGTTGTTGCTCTTCATTACTATGTCCTCAGGGGCTATGTAGCCCTTGGGAAAGTTCGGGTCGGGGCCGATGAGCAGGGGATAGCTCTTGGTCACGTACGATACGCCCGCGCCGGTGCCGCTGCCCGTGTCAAGTATGCCGGTGAAGCGCATAACAATGAACTTATTGTTTATATAAGCAGGTAGTGCGGCGATTGTCTCGGCGTTACGGCCCTGCGCGGCATCGGCATATTCGGGGATGTCAGACGATGACACCCCTAACTTCATGACTTTCTCGTTGTCCAGCGGAGACATGATGAAGGCTTCGATGGCATCGTCGAGCGAGCTGTTTTTGCGACCCATGATTTCGGCCACGGATGTCTCGCCCACAAGGTTGCCGGTGGGATAGACGGGCAGACGCAGATCCACGGTGCGGATTGAGTGGCTGTAATCGCCTTCTTGTACATTCCCGATGGCCTTGACATAGGCGCGCCGGCGGTCGTTGGTGAAGCCTATGGGGTCAGGCGCCGAAGCCGACGATATGAACAGACGCATGGGCTTGGACTGTCGGCCCCATGTGCCTGAATATTCCACTGCTGTCCTGTCGGCCAGGAGGGTGACGGGGCTGAGCGAGGCTTCGGACTGCTCCTTGCCGTGTCCCAACATGAGTTTGATGCCTGCGTCGGCGGCCACTATACCGTTGAGGTCCAGCATTATGCCGTTGTCGTTGTAGAACCGGCCTTTGAGACGACCGTCATTGGTCAGAACGGCATCGATTTTGACCGACGCCACACCTAAGGTGCCTGTGATACGCAGGGGCTGGCCCTGAGCGCCGGCCGATGTCCAGTCGCGGCCCTGGCGGGTTTCGTCGATACGGTCGGGATAGCTGCTCACGGCGTCGGCCAGGGCGGTTTTGGAGGGCAGCTCGGCCTCAAGAGTGATGGGAACGCGCTCCACCTCGGCAGCAACGATATCAGCAGCCTCCGAGGCCTTGTCGGCAGAGCCGCCGCCATTTGTAACGGCCATGATGACACCCGGAACGGCCACACAGGCAGCGGCCACAAGCCACCAGAGCTTTTTGCGGGAGCGTTTGGGGGTTGACGAAGCGCCCGAGGTTCCCGAGATTCTCGTGGTTCCCGAGGTCCCTGAGTTGCCTGAGGGTGTTGATGCAATGGGAGCGGACCCGCCTGTGGCAAGTCCGCTCTGTTTCATTCCGGGCACTTTGCCCGTTTTGAGGTCTTTATAACTCATGTCTGATGCGATGGTTATCAGCGACGGCGTTTGCCGCCACCGCGCTGGGCGGCCTGCTGCTGACGCATCATGGCTTCCTGACGGCGCTGTGCCTCCTGCAGACGGGCCATGAATCCGCCTTTTTTCTTGGGATTGCGGGCGTTGGCCAGAAGCTGTTCGCGCACCTTGCCTTCGTCCATGAAGTGGCGGAATGCCCAGGTCTGGACGATGGTGATGAGCAGCGACAGGAAGTAGTAGTAGCTGAGGCCGGATGCGTAGTCGTTGAAGATGAACAGGAACATCACAGGCATGAAATACATCATCAGCTTCATGCCGGGCATGGAGTTGCCGCCTGGCTGATTCTGCATGTTGATGCGCATGTATACAATGTTGACGATGGTCATCAGCAGACAGAACAGGCTGACACCATTGCCGTAGAAGGGTATGGAGAAGGGCAGGGTGACGATAAAGTCGGGCGCCGAGAGGTCATGTGCCCACAGGAACGACTGGCCGCGCAGCTCGATGGCCGAGGGGAAGAAGGAGAACATGGCTATGAGCACGGGCATCTGGAACAGCATGGGCAGACAGCCCGAGAAGGGACTGGCGCCGCAACGCGAGTACAGAGCCATAGTCTCCTGCTGGCGCTTCATGGCGTTCTCCTGGCCGGGATACTTGTCGTTGATTTCCTTGATTTCGGGCTGCAGCACGCGCATCTTGGCCTGCGATTTGTAGCTCTTGTAGGTGAAGGGGAAGATAATCAGCTTGATGAATATGGTCAGCAGCAGGATTATCAGGCCGTAGGACGACATGAACGAGCTCAGGAAGGTGAACACGGGGATGACAATCCATGTGTTGATGTAGCGGAACAGGCCCCAGCCCAGCGGTATGAGGCGTGTCAGTTCCAGGTCCTCCTCTGTATCCAGTTTATCGTCGAGGCTCGACAGCAGGGGATAGTCGTTGGGGCCGAAGTAGAAGTCGAAGGCCGGACCGTTGCCGTCGGCCACGGTGTAGGGCACGGTGGCGTGCAGAGTCATGTCCTTGAGGAAGCGCTCGGACTTGAGCACCTCGCTCTTGACCGATGCGGTGGAGAAGGATTCGCGCGGGATGAGCACCGATGAGAAGAACTGGTTCTTGAAGGCTACCCACTTGACGCGGCCTTCAAGCTCCTTGCTCACGTCCTTGGCGGAGTTGAGGTCGTCGGGCGACTCGCCTACGTACTTGTAGTAGATGGCCGAGTTGCGTTCCTCAAAGGTGCGGCCCTTCTCGTTGCGGGCCATGGTCTGGTGCCAATCCAGGTCGATGTGTGCGGTGGATTGCGGCAGCACGGCGTCCATGCCGTTCTGCACTATCTGCATCTTCACTACATAGCTGTCGGGCGCCAGTGTGTAGCGGATGCCCCAGGTGGAGTTCTCGGCCAGGGGCAGCGTCATCAGCACGGTGGTGTCGCTCTCCACTACGGGCGCGAAGTTGAATTCGCGGCTGTCCAGACGCTGGTCGGCCGTGGTGAAGATGAAGCTGTAGCCGTCGTTCTTGCCCTGGAACAGGTGGATGGGGCCGGGATTCTCGCCCACTTCGGTGTTGTAGTCCTTGAGCACGACATCGGCAATCATGCCGCCGCGCGAGTTGATTGTCACCTTGATTTTTTCGTTCTCAAGCACGGTGGGCGTATTCTCGCCGGAGAGGTGCTTGGCAAACTGGCGGTATTTGCGCGTTTTGGCCACGAATTTGTCGACCTCGGCGATGGCTGCCCGGCGCAGGTCGGGCGCGATGGCTGATTTGGCCGTCATAAGGTCGGCCAGGGCGATGGTCTTGTCGGCGGTGCGGATGTTGCCGGTTACGCCGGTCGAGTCCAGGCGCAAGTCCATGGCGGCATCGGTGAGAGTGTATGAGCCGTCGGGGCCGGCTGCGCCGATAGTGCGCACGGCCTGAGCCAGATCGGCTGCCTGACGGGATGTGATCGAGTCGGCGAGTGCACCGGCGACGGTGTCGGTGGCAGCGGCGGCCGTAGTCCGGTTGTCCTGCTGCACGGCCGTGTCCTGAGTGGGCTTGTTGCAGTACATGAAGCCGAAGAAGATGGCTGCCATGCACAGAACGCCGTAGAGGGTGTTTTTATCCATATCTTGTTTTGGTTTTTATTCCTTTTGTTTATCGTCGCGATAAGCGATTGCGGCCTTGATGAAATCGGCGAACAGCGGATGGGGCCGCAGCACCGTCGACGAGTATTCGGGGTGATACTGCGTGCCAACAAACCAGCGTTTCGACGGCATCTCGACAACCTCGACAAGCCGTGCGGCGGGGTTCTCGCCCACGCAGTGCATGCCGGCCTGCTCAAAGGCCTCGCGGTATTCGTTGTTGAACTCGAAACGGTGGCGGTGACGCTCGCTCACCTGCTCGCAGCCGTAAGCGGCGGCCACACGTGAGCCGGGACGCAGGCGGCAGTCATAGGCGCCCAGACGCATGGTGCCGCCCATGTTCGAGATAGTCTTCTGCTCGTCCATCAGGTCGATGACGTTGTGCGTGGTGGTCGTGTCCATCTCCGTCGAGTTGGCGTCGGCCATACCTAACACGTTGCGCGCAAACTCTATGACCATGCACTGCATGCCCAGACAGATGCCGAAGGTGGGCAGGTCATGCTCGCGGCAGTAGCGGAGGGCTATGAACTTGCCCTCGATGCCTCGGCGACCGAAGCCCGGGGCTATGATGACACCGTCCAGGCCGTCAAGCAGCGAGGCCACGTTCTCGTCGGTGACTTTCTCGGAATGAATCATGCGCAGGTCCAGCTTGCAGCCGGCATAGGTGGCCGCGTGGAACAGCGATTCGTCAATCGACTTGTAGGCGTCCTGCAGCTCCACGTACTTGCCCACCAGGCCGATGGTGACGCGGCCCGTGGCGGTGTCCATGCGGTGCAGGAAGTCGCACCAGGCGTCCATGTGCAGCTCGCGGCCCTCGGCGGGGGTGCCGGTCTTCTGCAGCACTATGTCGTCAAGGTGCTGGCTGTGCATCACCAGAGGCACACGGTAGATGGTATCGGCGTCCGGCGACTGTACCACGGCATCAGGCGCGACGTTGCAGAACAGTGCTATCTTACGGCGCATCTCGGCGTTGATATCATGCTCGGTGCGCAGCACCAGGATGTCCGGACGTATACCCAGCTCCTGCAGCTTCTTGACGGAGTGCTGCGTGGGCTTGGTCTTGAGCTCCTTGGCGGCGGCTATGAAGGGCACGTAGGTCAGATGCACGCACAGGCTGGAATTGCCCAGCTCCCACTGCAACTGGCGCACGGCCTCCAGGAAGGGCAGCGACTCGATGTCGCCCACCACGCCTCCTATCTCGGTGATGATGAAGTCAAAGTTGCCGGTATTGCCCAGCGCCTTGACGGCCCGTTTGATTTCGTCGGTGATGTGGGGGACAATCTGCACCGTCTTGCCCAGGTAGTCGCCACGGCGCTCCTTGTTGATGACCGACTGGTAGATGCGGCCCGTTGTGATGTTGTTTGCCCGAGTGGTGTGGATGTCGGTGAAACGTTCGTAGTGACCCAGGTCAAGGTCGGCCTCGTGACCGTCCACGGTCACATAGCACTCGCCGTGTTCATAAGGGTTGAGGGTGCCGGGGTCGATGTTGATGTAGGGGTCGAACTTCTGGATGGTGACGCGAAATCCGCGCGCCTTGAGCAGGCATGCGAGCGATGATGAAATAATGCCTTTGCCGAGCGAAGACACAACGCCACCGGTGACAAAAATATACTTGGTTTCCACTTGTCAGCAAAATTAATGGGGCAAAGGTACAAAATTCGCCGCACTCAGACAAATAAAAAGTATGTGGAAAGGGTCGCCGGACGCAGGGGTAAGCATTGCCAAATTTAATATTTTGACAGAAAGACAGAAAGACATAAAAATACGGGTTTTTGTTTTTATGTCTTTATGTCTTTATGTCTTTCTGTCTACTATTTATCTCGAAGTTGTAAATGAAAGAGACGGGGACGCCGGGCTCAGGGGCGGGAATTAACGAAAGACGGGCGCCGGAGGGCGCCCGTCGGGTATGAGGGATGTGGGGGTTACTTCTTGGTGAAGGTGGCGGTGTAGGGGATGGTGCTGAAATCGAGCAGAACGTCGTAGGTGCCGGCTTCGGTGATCTTGAAGTTGCTGCCGTTCTCAACTACGTTGTCCATGGCGCCGCCGAAGGAGTAGGTCCATGCGTGGTTGCAGCAGAACTTGCACTCGCCTACGGGGAGCTGGACGCCCTTGAGTTCCCACTTCTGGTAGTTGCCTGAGCGGGTGAGGTCACGGGCGTTCTTCAAATCCCATTCGTTGTATGCGCCGATGAGGCTGATGGTCTCGATCTTGTAGATAGAGTACTCCAAACGGTTTACGTTGGCCTTGATGTAGTACAGACCCAGCGAGGGAGCTTTCATGCGGCCGTCGCCGTTGTCCTTGGCAGCTTGTTTCATCTTGCCGGAGATGACACCGTCTTTTTCAGTGGTGTCGCCGTCGGCCAGGAATATCACGCCGTTGCTTGCGGGCTGTGCGGTGAGGAACCAGGTGTTGTTGAGCAGTGCTACGCCGCCGTAGTTGACATAGTCGCCGGTTGCCAGGCGCATTACGCGCTTGTAGTTGGTTGTCGACGAGCCCTGGCCGGGAACGTAGAGGTATTCGGCAGCCAGTTTGATTTCATATGTCATCTTGTTGAGGTCGATGCTGAGTATGTATACGCCGCTCTTGTTCCAAACGCCTGCGGCTTCGTGGCCTGCGGCGTCGACCAGGGTGCCTGATGCGGCTGTGGCGTCTTCAACGCCCATGGCGTTTTCAAGGCCGGTGGCGCCGGCGGCTACCAACTTCCATTCGTAGCCGGCTGCGGCCTGTTCCTCGCTGACGGTGAATACTACGGCGAAGCGGGCGTCGTCATAGGGGTCGGCGTCGGGGTTGACGTGGTCAACCTTGAGTGCCGAGGCGATGTCCCAGTTGTTGAAGTTGCCCAGCATGAGGTACTGGTCGGCGATGACGCGCTTGGCAGGGAGACGGTCGACGGTGTACTTCCACGGTGTGGTGCCGTGGTAGTACGAGTCGGCGTCGGCACCGAGGCGCTGCAGTGTCTGGCCCTGTACGGCATAGCCTACGAAGCGTGTGTAGATGGTCATGTCGGCGGGATTGTGGGTCCAGTTGTCGGCCAGTGCCTGTTCAAGTGCTTCAGGGGCGACTGATACGGTCATTGTGGCTGTGTCGGTTACTGTCTCGATGCGGATGTACTGGGCAAAGTCCTCGGTACGGGAAGCCTGCATCTCGAAGGCCAGGTCGTAGCCCTGGGGCATGTACTGGTATTCGGTGATATTGGCCACGGTGACGAGGCGGTCGGCGTCGAGCGCTTTCTGCAGGTCAAGCGTCTGGTAATCGCCCTGCGCGATGGCTATATCGGTGCTTTTGAAGATTTCGAGCTGTGGATTTTTCTGCGGTTCGGGATTGGGCAGGTCGTAGCAGTCGTTGCACGCCGTGAATCCCAGACCGGCCAGAGCCATAGCGGAAATTATTGCGATTTTTTTCATAATTCTATTGGCTGTAGTCGGTTAAAATCAGTTGACTTTCGAGAAAATTACGTTATAGTCATCTTCGACGGTCATGTTGACTGTCATGGCCAGGGTACAGGTCTTGAAGGATGTGAACTTGAAGGAGTCCTTTGTCTTGATGACTTTCAGGGCGATGGGTTCGGCGCCGTTCCAGGTGTTCTCGACGGGGTTGTCGTCGTCTTTGCCGCCATCGGAGCCCCATGAGTCGTCGTCCCAGCCGGTCAGGGCGGTGTAGAAGCGGAATGTGGGGTTCTCATCGGCGGTGAACTGGATTTCGCCGTAGAAAATCTTCGAGTCTATGATTTGTTCGGTGAGGCGGTAGGGCTTGAGGGCCTGGTAGTTGCCTTCTTCAGGGCCGATCCAGTCGCCGGCGTAGTTGCCGATGCAGTAGATGAAGGCGGGTTCGCGCACGGCGAAGAATGTCTTCACCTTGTCCAGCTTGATAACGTTTGATACCACGCGGCTGTCAGGTGCGCCGGCAATCTCGCATACGGCGCGGCAGTATACGGGGCAGGCGGGGATGTCGGTTTTCTCCTCTGAGCTGGTGTAGCCGTGCAGGGTGGTGATGGCGGTGGCCAGGTCGTTGGCTGAGTATACCATCTTGGCCAGTGTGCCTGAGCCCTGGGGCTTGATGTTGTATACTTTCTTCTCGTCCGAGAAGTCGTCGGTCAGGGCCACGTCCAGGCTGTAGTTGGCTATGGCGGCGAAACCGTAGTCGGGCTGCGAGCATGTCAGCTCGATGTCCTTGGCGGTTTCCAGGTCGATGTATTCGGACTGGAAGGGATAGTCGTTGAGTTTGAACGAACCATCGGCGGGCTTCTGTATGATGGTGTCGCGTTCGTTGCCGCACGACGAAACGGCTACGGCAAGCGCGATCAGGCCCGAGAATATCAATGATTTTTTCATTTGGATTCTGTGTTTACTGTTTGACATCTAAATCAATATCCGGGGTTCTGACCGATGGTGCCGGTGTACTGTACGGGGATGGGGAACAGTGCGCGGGTGTCGGCGATGGCGCCGCCCTCAAGCACGCCGTTCTTCCACGACCAGTTGTAGGCGCCGCCGGTGTACTTGCCAAAGCGGATAAGGTCGGAACGACGGTGGCCTTCCATGTAGAGTTCCACCTGGCGTTCGTGCAGCAGCTGGTCGGCGGTAGGCATTACCAGGGCCTCGGGCATGCCGGCGCGGGCGCGCACCTTGTTGAAGTAGGCCAGACCGTCGCAGCTTACGCCGTGGAGCTGACACTCGGTGAGCATCAGGAAGACGTCGGACAGACGGAAGATGGGATAAGCGGTGGGCGACATTGCGGTACCATTGTTGAGCGATGTGCCTACGTGCTTCTCGTTGAGGTAATCGTCCTCGGTGGTGTTGGTGTACTTGATGCACATGTAGCCGCAGGATTCTTCGTCGTAAGCGCCCAGGTCGGGGATTTCTTCCTTGAATTTGCCTTCGTAGATGAGGCGGCGGTTGTCGCCTTCAAGGGCCTTGGACAGTTCGGGACGCAGACGCAGGCCCGACCATGCGTCGGGGGCGTTGAGCTGGGTGAGGATTTCCTTGGGCACGGTCTCGATGTAGCAGCCGGCGGTCAGGTAGGTTGCACCGCCCCATGAGTCCATGGCGCCGTTGCGCGAGGGTACGATCCACAGCAGCTCGCCGCCGCCGCGGTTGTACTTGTCGTTGGTGGCGCAGAACAGGTATTTGTATTCGGGAGCCAGCTGGTTGATGGTCTTGACGATTTCCTGGCACTGCTGAGCGCATTCGGCCCACATGCCCTTGCCGGTGTAGACTTCGGCGTTGAGGTAGAGTTTGGCCAGCAGGGCGCGTGCGCCTTCGCGGCTTACGCGGCCGAATTCCTGCTGTGCGGCGGGTTTGATGTCGGTGATGGCCTGGCTGAGTTCGGTCACGACGCGGTTGAACAGGTCGGCGCGCTCGCAGGTCTCGGGGGTGGCGCCGGTCACTGATGCGGGTTCAACCCAGGGGCCTTTGCCGAAGAGGTCAATCATGTAGTAGTACGACAGTGCGCGCAGGGCTTTGGCCTCGGCTATACGGGAGTTGATTTCGGCGTCGTCATAGAACTGGGGACGCTGTTCCTCCATAGCCTTGATGAATTCGGCGCAGACTTTGACGTTGAAGCTCTCGCGAGAGTAAGCTGCGTAGAGCCACTGGTTGTCGGCGCCCCACTGGCACATGTTGAGGGGCTGGTAACCGGGGTCGCCCCACTTCTCGGAGATGAAACATTCGTCGGCGACGATTTCCTGCAGGTTGAAGTGCACTCGGGTGAACGAGCCTGCGCCGCCGTCGAAGCCCGACAGGACGTCACCGGCAAAGAGGGTGGTGTATATGCGGGCGAAGTAGCCGTCCCATTCTTCCTGAGTGGTCAGGGTCAGCTTCTGGCTGGGATCGATGGGCTCCAGGTCAAGGTCGCCCGTGCAGGCGGTCAGACCGGTCAGAGCCATGGCACCGATTGCTATATATTTGAAGAATTTCATATTAATGTTCTTTTTCGGTTAAGAATTAGAAATTGGCTACGAGACCGAATGTGACGGTGATAGGACGGGGATAAACCGAGTTGTCGATACCGCGCTGGTAGGTGACTTCGGGGTCGAGGCCCTTGTACTTGGTGATTACGAAGGGGTTCTGTACGGCGCCGAATACGCGCAGGCGGAGTTTATCCTTGAAGAGCGAGTCCCAGGTATAGCCCAGGGTGATGTTGTCGCAGCGGACAAAGGAAGCGTTCTGTACCCAGTAGCTGGACATCTGGAGTTCTGTCGAGCGGGTTGACTCGAACAGGTAGGTGTCCTTCATCAGGTTGGAGATGGGGGCGGTGCGGGC